>CAYQPM010000227.1:0-3504 GCA_964419295.1 uncultured Stakelama sp.
TATATCTTCGAAGACGTCGGCGTCACCGCCTATAAGGGTGCATCGCCGGTCATCTCGGCGACGTATCTCGACGCGGCGGCGGGCATCCTGGCGGCGGAGGCCTATCACGCGGGTCTCGTCCGCACGATCCTCTACTCGCGCGGCGTCACCAACCGCGATCTGATCACTGCGACGCAGATGATTTCGGACCTGCGCGACAATGCCGACGGCACCGCGACGGGCACGCTGGCGGGCGGCACCACGCCGACCGCGGGCAGCGCCTCGCCTGACGGCACCGCCGCTAAGGCCGGTGACGACGACCAGGGCATCGGCGGCACCAACATCGGTGTGCTCGCCACGGGCGTGTCGAACATCGTGCCGACCGACGTCAACGGCCTCGCCTACAGCCGCTCGACGCAGCAGGTGCACAACATCGTGTACCTCAACGCGACCGGCGCCAACCGCACCAGCGGCGGCTTCTTCCCGGCCGGCACCAACAACCCGAACCCGGCCTTCACCGTCGGTCTCGGCTAAACCGTTACTCCCCGTTCGACGCGCCACCCTCCGGGAGCGTCGATGATCGATCCTCCTCCGATGCCCTCACGGGCGTCGGGGGAGGATTTTTCGTTTGCGGTTCCTCCGCTTCCATCGTCCGGTCGGCGGATTTCCGGTACGGCCGGGGTTGACGCACCGGGCGGGATGCGGAACGGCAGCGTCATCCTGGGCGGCCCGCCAGCCGCCCGCGCGATGGGGAGAACCCGAGTAATGACCGCCCGTACCGATATCGACAGCGCCACCCTGACCGCCGCGCTCGATGCGCGCGTCGTGCGCCGCGAACAGCGCCGCGACTTCTTCAAGACCGCGATCGGCGCGATGGCGGTCACCGCCGCCGGGGCCTCCGCCCTGACGCTGGCCGACACCGCGCAGGCGCAGACGACGGCCGTCACCTATACCGACGTCGACATCCTCAACTTCGCGCTCAACCTCGAATATCTCGAAGCGCAATTCTACGCCTATGCGACCACCGGCGCCGGCCTCGCCGCCGGACTGCAGACCGGTTCGGGCACGCAGGGCGCGGTGCGCGGCGGCGCGGCGGTGCCGTTCAGCGATCCGGTGATCGCCCGCTACGCCCGTGAAATCGCCGCGGACGAAGCGGCGCACGTCGCCTTCCTGCGCAACGCGCTCGGCGGCAGCGCGGTCGCGCAGCCGGTGATCGACATCTCGGTCGGGGCGAGCAGCGCCTTCTCCACCGCCGCCGTCGCTGCCAAGATCATCACCGCCGGCCAGACGTTCAATCCCTACGCCAACGACGAAAGCTTCCTGCTCGGCGCCTTCATCTTCGAAGACGTCGGCGTGACCGCGTACAAGGGTGCCGCACCGCTGCTGACGAAGACCTATGTCGAGGCGGCGGCCGGCATCCTTGCGGTCGAGGGCTATCATGCCGCGACGATCCGCGGCGAATTGTACCGCAAGGGCATCGTCGCCGGATCGTCCCTGATCACGCAGGCCGGCGGCATCTCCGACGCGCGCGACACGCTCGACGGGGGGTCGGAGATCGATCAGGGCATCGCCGCCACGACGACGATCAAGCCCGACCAGACGACGCCCGACACCACCGCCCTCGCGGTGTCCAACATCGTCCCCACCGACGCGAACGGCATCGCCTTCTCGCGCACCCCCAACCAGGTGCTGAACATCGTCTACCTGAACGCCGCGGCGTCCAGCGGCGGCGGCTTCTTCCCCAACGGGCTCAACGGCACCATCAAGGCCGCGACGGCATCGACCTGATCGCAGGTCCGCTCCACCGACGCGCTCACCAGTTTCCAGGGGATGACCCGATGACCGACCTTCCGACCGCCCATATCCTCGACGCGATCGCCGACCGCCGCGCCGAACGCCGCAACTTCCTGCGCTATGCCGGCGGCGCCGCCGCCTCGGCGGGCGCGCTGTCGCTGCTCAGCGCCTGCGGTGGCGACAGCAACACCGCGACGCCGACGCCCACGGCGACCTCCACGACCGGCGCCAACGCCGATCTCGACGTGCTGAACTTCGCGCTCAACCTCGAATATCTCGAAGCGCAATTCTACAGCTGGGCGGCGTTCGGCCAGCCGCTGTCGAGCGGGCTGACCAGCGGCGTCGGCACCGCCGGCACCGTCACCGGCGGCGCCGCCGTGCCCTTCTCCGACCCGCTCGTCGCGCAATATGCGCGTGAGATCGCGCTCGACGAGATCCAGCACGTCACCTTCCTGCGCACGGTCCTCGCCGGCGCGCAGGTCGCGATGCCCGCGATCAACATCGCCGGCGACGCCACCGGCGCCTTCACCGCCGCGGCGCGCGCGGCAAAGGTCGTCGACGCCAACAGCGTCTTCAATCCCTATGCCGATGACGTCAGCTTCCTGCTCGGCGCCTATCTGTTCGAGGATGTCGGCGTCTCGGCCTACAAGGGCGCATCGCCGCTGATCACCAACAAGACCTATCTCGAAGCCGCCGCCGGCATCCTCGCCGTCGAAAGCTATCATGCCGGCCTGATCCGCTCGGTCCTCTATCGCAAGGGCATCGACGCGGCCACGGTGTTCACCAACGCCAGCCTGATCTCCGACGCGCGCGACGGCCTGGATGGCGGCACCGACGACGATCAGGGCATCGGCGACGCGACCACCGCCAACATCGTGCCCACCGATACGAACGGCGTCGCCTACAGCCGCTCGACCGGACAGGTGCTGAACGTCGTCTACCTCAACAAGGCCTCGGTCGCGTCCGGCGGCTTCTTCCCGCAGGGCATCAACGGCAACATCCGCACCAGCGCCGCCAGCGGCTGATCCGGCGCCGGGACCGCCGGGGCGCCCGGCGGTCCTTTTTACGTTGGCGTGGCCGCGCCAAGCGCGTACAATCGCACGCATCCCCGGGGGAGCGCTGTCGCGGCGCTTGAGAGGCAGGCACGAGCCTGCGACCCGCTGAACCTGATCCGGTTGACACCGGCGGAGGGAGGGAGCGGCCTTTACCCGAAGTCCGTGCCCGCTCTTCGATACTGGAGAGCATCATCATGGCCGACATCGACTCCCCGATCGAACGCGCGAACGCCGGACCCCGGACGGAGATCCCCCTGGCGGGCAGCGCAATCGGCGTCACCACCGGCCCGATCCGCGGATCGAAGAAGGTCCACGTCGGCCCGCTCGGCGTCGCGATGCGCGAAATCCACCTCGATCCGTCGTCGGGCGAGCCGCCCTTGCGCGTCTACGACACGTCCGGCCCCTATACCGATCCGCGCGCGCAGATCGACATCGACGCCGGCCTGCCGCAGCTTCGCCGCCAGTGGATCGAGGCGCGCGGCGATGTCGAGAGCTACGACGCCCGCGAAATCCGGCCCGAGGACAATGGCCAGCTCGGCCCGGATCGCTCGGGCGGCGTGCCGCAATATCCCAACGCGATCCGCCGCCCCTTGCGCGCCAAGGCCGGCATGAACCTCAGCCAGATGCACTATGCCCGCCGCGGCATCATCACGCCCGAGATGGAATATGTCGCCAC
>CAYQPM010000228.1:0-3461 GCA_964419295.1 uncultured Stakelama sp.
CGCGACGCCGCGATCGAGGGCGTGATGCTGAAACGCCGCGACTCGCCCTATGTCGGCGGCCGGCGCGCAGGCTTGTGGTACAAGTGGAAGCGCGATCCGCTGACCGCCGATTGCGTGATGATGTATGCGCAGCGCGGCAACGGTCGCCGGTCGTCCTATTACAGCGACTATACCTTCGGTTGCTGGACCGACGAGGGCGAGCTGCAACCGGTCGGCAAGGCCTATTCGGGGATCACCGACGAAGAACTGCGGATGCTCGACACGTTCGTGCGCCGCCACACGCTGAACCGCTTCGGTCCGGTGCGCGAGGTGGAGAAGACCATGGTGCTCGAAATCGCGTTCGATTCGATCCACAGCTCGACGCGGCACAAATCCGGCGTCGCCATGCGCTTCCCGCGCATCGCCCGCATCCGCACCGACAAGCCCGCGGCTGAGGCGGATCGCGTCGCGACGCTGCGGCGGTTGATCACCTGATCCCGACGTTTACCGGGCCGACGGAATAAGGCCTGTTCGGACCTAGTTTCGCTTGCGGTGTACGCGATGGCACGACAGGCTAAGCGCAATGGCACCGGGGGGCTGCTGTGCGGGCGTTATCGGCCAAGGCGGGATGGGCGACGTTGCTGCTGCTGTCGGGCGGCTGCACGATCGTGCGGGTCGAGGGGCCGGCGCGGGCCACGACCGCGCATCTGGGCGTGTTGCGGATCACCGCCACCGGTCCTGGCGCGATCGTCTATCGCAGCGCGGGGTTCGGTCTGGTGCCGGGGCTGCACGGGGTGACGCTGGGCGCCGCCACCGAAACGGTCGCGCTGGTGCCGCGCGACGACTGCCACATCATCCTGTTCGGGCCACGGATCCATGAGGCGCAGGCGCTGGCCGCGGCTCTGGCACCCGTCGTGCGCCGCCGCGACATCTGTTCACTGGGGGAGGAATGACATGGGAACGATGACGAGGGGGCTCGCGCCGATGATCGCCGTGCTGATGGCGACGACGCTGGGCGGATGCGGCACGATCGATCAGGTGCCGCTCGCCTATGTCTCGACGATAAAGGTCGGGATCAGCGCCGAATCGGCCACCGCCCAGGTGCCGGGCGGCAAGGTGTTGATCGGGGTCGAGGCGACCGACGCCGCGCTGGTGCCGGTCGCGGTCGGCCGCACCTGCAAGGGCGGGCTCGGCACGACCTGCGATCAGGACAGCGCGCCCATCTATCTGGTGCGCGGCAACAACGACATCAGCCCCGCCACCTTCGTCAAGCTGGCGCAGGCACAGGCGGATGCCGTCGTCGGCGCGCTCAATACGCTGGGCGTCGCCGAAAGCGAATTGAGCGCCGCGAACAGCGAGGCGACCAGCCTTGCCAGCGCGACGATGGCGCGACGCCTGCTGGCCGAATTGGAAAAGGACAAGGCGGACGACGAACGACGCGCTGCGGCCGATACCGTCATCGCGATCGATCCCGCGCTGGCCCAGCGCATGGCGAACCGAGATGAAGACATCGCCGCCGCCCGCGCCGCCATTGCCGCCAACGGCAACGTCACCGACGATGCGCACCGGATCGAACAGCGACAGGCTTCCGCACAGGCGCAAAGGACTGCTGCGAAAAGCGCGTACGACACGCAGAAGGACGCTTTGGCGAAAGTCTTGTCGCAGGCCCCGGCCGCGACCGGCACGCGCAAGGATGCGCTGTCGGTGTTCGGCAGCTTCAACGCGAATACCGATGCGCAGCCCAATGCCGCCATCGGCCTGAAGCTCGGCAAGAGCTTCTCGACCGGCGTCGCGGCGCAATTGCTGACCGAAGGCATGAAGCAGGCCGCGATCAGTTTCGCCGCTGCCGATTGCCTGCGCGCTGCCGAACTAAGCGCCTCCGCGACGGACGACAGTCGCAAGGCGGCGATCGGGGTCTGCCAACGGGCGCAACAGGCCGGCGCATCGGACTAGGATCGGAAGTCAGGTCTGGCAGGGTGCAAGCGTTTGGGAAAGCCCTGCCAGGACTGTTCGAAGCCTCTGCCCGTTATCACCGGGAAAGCGGATATGCCTGGGCATCTACCGTCGCGCAGCGGCGGAGATAGTAGATGCGCGGGACAGCGGGCTTGGGAACACATCCGGAGCGAAGCGATCCCGCTTGGGTCGAGTCCACCTTCGACGTTGTGCAAGCTCGTTGAAGGCAAAGGATTTTGCACCCGGGATGCGGCGGCGTGGCTGAAGGCGGAGCCGCGCAGGCGGCAAGCGGAACACCTCTGCGTCCTTCGCGCCTCCGCGCGCCTCAAAAGCATCTTCTCGGCTCGATTCCTGGGGGAGCGGAATATCCGTCGCCCCAGCACATCGATCAGCGCGCGCGGCCGACCTCTTCGCCCAGCGTGATCTGGTAAAGCGTCGGCCAGTATTTGCCCGTCACGTACAGGCGGTCGGCGGCGGCGTCATAGGCGATACCGTTGGGCACCGCATCGGGATCGGCGTTGCCGACTTCCGCAGCGAGCGGACGCAGATCGATCAGGCCGTCGACCTTGCCGGTCGCGGGATCGATCCGCGCGATGAAGCCGGTCATCCACACATTGGCGAAGATGCGCCCCTTCACATATTCCAGCTCGTTGAGCTTCTGCAGCGGACGGCCGTTGAGCGTTACCGCGATCCGCCCGCGCTCGGCGAAGCTCGTCGGGTCCATCAGCCGCAAGGTCGGCGTGCCGTCGGACAGGATCAACGCGCGGCCGTCGCTGGTCAGCGCCCAACCTTCGCCGGCGTAGCGGATCGGCTTGCCTGTCTTTTTCAGCGCCGGCAGCGTCCAGCGGAAGCCGATACCGGTCTTCCACGTCACGCTGGTCAGCCCCTTGTTCCAGCAACCGATGCCCTCGCCGAACAGACCCGGTTCGATTCGCGCGCGCGCGATCACCTTGCCATCGGCCAGGTTGACGCGGCGGATGTCCGACGCGCCCTCCTTGCCCGTGCTTTCGTACAAGGCGCCGTCGCAGAACAGCAGGCCTTCGGTGAACGCGCCGGTATCGTGCGGAAAACGCGCGACGACGTTGGCGGCATAGACGGGGACGCCGTCCGTCGCGGCGGGCGGCGGGGCGCCGGGGGCATCGGCGGAGGCGGCTGTGGCCGCGGCCGTGGCCGTCGGCGGCGCCTGGCGCGTTGCCTGCCAGCCCGCCGCGCCGAAGGTCCCGATCAGTCCCAGCACCAATGCGATCTTCACCACCTGCATATCCTCATGCTTCCCACCGGTTCGTCACGCGTCGGCCCACGCTGGTAACCCGCCCAAATCCCGTCTCGCGCCTCACGCGACTTCGTGATCTCGCATCACCGTCACCGAAACGCAAAAGGCCCGGCGCCGCAGATGCGGGCCGGGCCTTTCGTTTAGCGGGTCGGGACCGTTACGACGCGGCCGACAGGTTTACTGCCGCGTACTTGCCGCGACGATCGACCTCGATTTCGAACTCGAGCTTGTCGCCCTCGTTCAGGGTCGACATGCC
>CAYQPM010000229.1:0-3455 GCA_964419295.1 uncultured Stakelama sp.
GACGACGATCTTCTTCACGCGGTCGGCGGTCTCGCTCATGGTATATTCCCTCTTCGCTTTGGGGGGTGTTCGTTAATTACCCAACGCCCGTAGAACGCAGGCGTTCGGGTGGCAAGCGTCTGTTAAGGGTCGTGCCGTTCGGCCGGCCCCAACATCCCTAGATCATGGCCATGCCGCCGTTGACGTGCAAGGTCTGTCCGGTGACATATCCCGCCTCGCGGCTGGCAAGGTAAACGACCGCCGCGCCGATGTCGCCCGGCGTGCCCAGGTCGCCGGCCGGGATCCTGCCCAGCAGCGCGGTCTTCTGCGCATCGGGCAACACGTCGGTCATCGCCGACCGGATGAACCCGGGGGCGACGCAGTTGACGGTGATGTTGCGGCTCGCCAGTTCCTGCGCCAGCGCCTTCGACATCCCGACGAGGCCCGCCTTGGACGCGGCATAGTTCGCCTGTCCCGGATTGCCGGTCTGCCCGACGACCGAGGTGATCGAAACGACGCGGCCGAACCGCTGCTTCATCATCGGCTTGGCCGCGGCGCGCACCAGTCGGAACGCCGCCTCCAGGTTGACGCGGATCACCTGGTCCCATTCGTCATCCTTCATCCGCATCGCCAGATTGTCGCGCGTCACGCCGGCATTGTTGACGAGGATATCGAGCCGGCCGCCCAACGCCTGGACCGCCTGCGGGACGAGTGCATCGACCGCGGCGGGATCCGACAGGTTGCAGGGCACCGCCACGTGATCGCCGCCCAGCCCGGCGCGAAACGCTTCCAGCTTGTCGGCATTGGACCCCGACACCGCCAGCCGCGCCCCCTGCCCCGCCAGCGCCTGCGCGATGGCGGATCCGATACCTCCCGACGCCCCGGTGACGAGCGCGGTCATGCCTGTAAGATCGAACATTCTTTAGTCTCCAATCCTGGATTGTTCGCGCAGAGGCGCGGAGGACGCAGAGGGGCGGTGATTGTTGACGAGCCGTCGCACACCTTCCTTGAGCGTCTGGCCGCCGAAATTCAGAAGCAGCCCGACGGGCTGCCTGGTCAGTCTCAGATAGGTCAACAGCTGCTTGGCATGGACGGGCAGCAAACGCTCGACGGATTTGATCTCCACGATCAGGCGACCATCGACCATCAGATCGATCCTGAACGCCGCATCGATACGGACGCCCTCAAATTCGATATTGACCGGTTGCTGGCGGACGACGGCATAGCCGATCTGAGCCAAACGGGCCGCGAGGACAGCTTCGTAGACGCTTTCCAGCAATCCCGGACCAAGATCACGATGCAATCGCAACGCGACGTCGAGCACGTCACCGCTGATCGCATCGATGTCTCTCACGCCTTCTTCCTCCGCGCTCTCTGCGCCTCTGCGCGCAAAACCTTCCGCGCCCGCGTCAACATCACACCGTCTTAAGCAAATCCTCGATGTCGTCCATCGTCACCACGCTGGTCGCCTCGACGTCGGGGGCGATGCGCTTCACCATCGGAGCGAGCACCTTGCCGCCGAACTCGACGAAATGCGTGACGCCAGCGTCCGCCATCGCAAGGACCGATTCCCGCCAGCGGACCATGCCCGTGACCTGCCGGACCAGCGCGACGCGGATCGCGCCGGGATCGGCGATCGCCACCGCATCGACATTGGCGAAGACCGGAACGAGCGGCGCGGCGATGTGAGCCTCCGCCAGCGCGGCATCCATCGCATCCGCGGCGGGCTGCATCAGCGGACAGTGGAACGGCGCCGACACCGGCAACAGCACCGCGCGCTTGGCACCCAGTTCCTTCGCCAGCGCCACCGCACGCTCGATCGCGGCGCGGTGACCGGAGATGACGACCTGCGACGGATCGTTGTCGTTGGCGACGGTGCAGACCAGTTCCGGGCCGCCCTCCGCCAGGATCGCGTCGACCGCGGCGCCGGCGATCGTCTGCGCCTTGTCCAGATCCGCGCCGAGCAGGGCCGCCATCGCGCCCTCGCCGACCGGCACCGCCGCCTGCATCGCCTGGCCGCGCAGCTTCAGCAGCCGCGACGTCGTCGCGAGATCGAAGCTGCCCGCGGCGCACAATGCGCTATATTCGCCCAGCGAATGGCCGGCGACGTAATCGCCCTTTTCGGCCAGCCGCACGCCGCCCTCCCGCTCCAGCACGCGCAGCGTCGCGATCGCGTTCGCCATGATCGCGGGCTGCGCGTTCTCGGTCAGCAGCAGGTCCTCGGCCGGCCCCTCGGTCATCAGCCGGAACAGATGCTGGCCGAGCGCCTCGTCCACCTCGCCGAACACTTCGCGGGCGACGGGGCTCGCTTCGGCAAGGACCTTGCCCATGCCGACCGCCTGGCTCCCCTGGCCTGGAAAGATGAATGCCCGCATCGCGCCCTCCTGTTATGACAGGAGCGCGCCACTAGGCCCGCACCGGCCGCCACGCAACCTGAACGAATATCCGCGAGTTGCGACACCTTGCGACCGTTTACCGGGTTCGATGAAAGAGGCGTGCGACATGTCGTGCCTATCTCTTGCTTCGACGCCGGGAAGACGGCGCCTGTACGAAGATGGGAGTCTTGAGACATGAAGAAGCTGATCCTGAGCGCGATCGCCGCGACGCTGGTCGCCAGTCCGGTGGCGATCGCCACCGCGGACGCCGCACCGATCCAGCGCGAGCGCACGGTGACCACCGTCAAGGAGCGTCCGAACGGCCGTACCGTCGTTACGCAGCGCACCACGACCAACCGCAACATGCCACGCGCCTGGCGCGCGGGCGAACGCTTCGACCGCCGCTATGCGAACAATTATCGCGTCGTCCGCGACTATCGCACCTATCGGCTCGCCGCGCCGGCGCGCGGGCAATATTGGGCGCGCTCGGGCAATGACGCGATCCTCGTCCGCGACAACGGCACGGTCGTTCGCGTGATCCAGCGGTCGTTCCGCTAATCACCCTGCCGCCTTGCGTTTTTGGACGCAGGCGGTATGAGGCCCATATCCGGGGTGGAGAGCCAGTCTCTCCGCCCCGGTTTCTATTGCACGGAAGACAGCCGGAGGGGCGTCGCATGGGGCGGCGTCAGCGATCGGCCAACGAAGGACAAGGCATGGCTCTGTACGAGCACACGTTCCTTGCGCGCCAGGATCTGGCACAGGCGCAGGTGGACGCGCTGGCGGAAACCGCCACCAAGATCATTCAGGACAACAACGGCCGCGTCGTCAAGACGGAGAGCTGGGGCCTGCGCAGCCTGGCGTATCGTATCGCCAAGAACCGCAAGGCGCATTACGTCATGCTCGAGATCGATGCCCCGGGCAGCGTGATCGCCGAGCTGGAGCGCCAGACGCAGATCAACGAAGACATCATCCGCTACATGACCATCAAGGTCGATGAGCTGGAAGAGGGTCCGACCGTGATGATGCGCAAGCAGGAGCGCGACCGCGAGCGTCGTGGCGACCGTGAAGGTGGACGCGATGGCGGCCGTGACGGTGGCCCGC
>CAYQPM010000230.1:0-3426 GCA_964419295.1 uncultured Stakelama sp.
TCGCGCTGGTGGTGATCGGGCCGAAAGACCTTCCCAAGGCGATGCGGGTCGTCGGTTATTGGGTGGGCAAGGCGCGTGGCGTAAGCCGCTCGTTCCGCCAGGGCTTCGACAACATGGTGCGCGAAGCCGAACTGGAAGAGATGGAAAAGCGCTGGGCTGCCGAGAATGCGCGGATCATGGCGGAGCATCCCGCCAGTTCCGAAGCCGAGTCGCTCGCCGCGGCAGAGCCGGTGACGCCGCCCACGTCCGATGCGCCTCCGCCGCAGGATGGCGCGGAGATGACGCCTGTGATGGTCGAGAAGCCGGTGGTCGTCGCGGGACCGGAATACAAGGCCGCTCCGCATTCCGATAGCGCACCGTCATGACCGAACCGGTGCTGGACAACGAAATCGACGCCAGTCGCGCGCCGTTGCTCGATCACCTGATCGAACTGAGGCGGCGCCTGCTTTACTGCATCGCCGCGATCGTCGTGGCGTTCGGCGTGAGCTATTACTTCGCCGAGGATATCTTCGCCTTCCTCGTCCAGCCGCTGCTGCACGCCGGGCAGAAGACGGTCATCTACACCCAGCTGTTCGAAGCGTTTCTGGTCAAGGTGAAGGTCGCGTTCTTCGCGGCGATGATGATCTCGTTCCCGGTCATCGCCAACCAGATGTGGCAGTTCGTCGCACCCGGGCTGTACCGCAAGGAACGACGTGCGCTGCTGCCGTTCCTGCTGGCGACGCCCATCCTGTTCATCTGCGGCGCGGCGCTCGCTTATTACATGGCCATACCGATGGCGCTGCACTTCCTGCTCGGTTTTCAGGGCGACGTCGGGGGCGTGCATCAGCAGGCGCTGCCCGCGATCGGCAATTACCTGTCGATCGTCATGCAATTCCTGTTCGCCTTCGGCCTGGCCTTCCTACTGCCGGTGCTGCTGATGCTGCTCGAGCGGGCAGGTATCGTCACGCGCAAGCAGCTGATCGCCGCGCGTCGCTATGCGATCGTCGGAGCGACGGCGATCGCCGCGGTGCTGACCCCGCCTGACCTGATGAGCCAGGTGTTGCTCGCGGTGCCGCTGATCCTGCTGTACGAGATCGCCATCATCGGTATCTGGTTCACAGAGCGGAAGCGTTCCAAGGAAGCCGAGGCGGCGGTCGTCGAAGCCTGAGCTTAACGCCGGGTCTGTGGGTGCATGAAGATCGCCCACGGTTCTGCACTTCCCGTGGGAACGTGCGTCCTCGGGTGGCCGCCATCATCCGCTCAGGCATGAAAATGGCCCCCGTCCGATATGGACGAGGGCCTTGATCGATCGTTGAAACGCTGGAGGTTTACTTCGCGTCGTCGGCGGTCTTCGCGACCGTGTTGCCGGCAGACTTCACGTCCTTGCCGACGCCTTCGACCGTGTTGCACGCGCTGACCATGAGCGCGCCTGCGACGACGACCATTCCGAGAACCTTACGCATAATACCTCCTGGTGCATGAATGCCGGTAGTGGAATGATCGGAGAGCGTGTTCGTTCCGGTTGCGCAACTCCTTGATGAAGGCTGCGAAGCGGCGGCGAAGGCTGACAAACGTTAAAGGCCCGAAAGCATCACCGGGGGGGGGAGGGTGGATGCTTTCGGGCCTATGTCGTGGATCGCGAAGAGCGGGGGGGCATAAGGTCGCGATCCGTATTGCATAACCCCGACCCGTCGCGGCAGTTCCATGCCGATTCACAAATTTTCAAAACTTTCACATTGCCCTAGTCGCGACCCAATATGGCCACCGCAATTTCATAGGCACCGACCATCGGATCGTGGTGCAGCGGTGCGCGCAACTGCCGCGATAAGCCCTCGATCACGCGGCCGTAGCGGGTGGACAACAGCCCTTCGAGCGCTTCGCTCGCCACGAAGGCGCGCGAGACGACGCGGAACTTCGCCTTTTTGTCGTCGTCGCCCGGCTTCACTGCAACGCGGATCTGGGCCGCCGGATCGCAGTTCATCGCCAGTTCGATCATCTCCGTTGCCAGAAACGCGACAGCGACGGCGACGTCCTGCGTCACCAGAAACGGATCGATATCGAGCGCGATCGATAAATTGGATGCGCCCTCCGGCGCGGTGGCGCGAATGTTCGACGCGAGTTCGCCGATGACCGAGCGCAGGTTGAGCCCGCGATTGTCCTCCATCTCGGCGAAATGATTGCGATGCACGACGGCGAGCGCGTCGACCCGGCGCTGGATGGAGGCGTAGGCGGCGGTCGCATCCGGACTGGGCGCGCCGCGTGCATGGAAATTGATCAGGCTGGAGATGACCTGCAGGTTGTTCTTCACGCGATGATGGACTTCGCGGGTCAATTTGGTCTGGCGGACGACCGCCTCGGCCAGCCCGGCCTCGTGCAGCGCGACGGTGCGGCTGATCGCGCGAAAGGTGTCGCCGAGTTCGCGTATCTCATGCGCCGGCAGCGGCCCGAGCTGGCCGGGGTCGATCACTTCTCCCGGCGTGTAGGCCGCCACGCTGGCGCGCAGCAGGCGCAGCGGGCGGATCAGCAGCCGATCGACGATGAACCAGGACAGCCCCGCCGCCGCCGCCCACATCAGCAGTGGCAGCATCAACGCGACGAGGAAGGACGAGGTGATCGGCGCGCTGCGGATACTGGTGCGCAACGTGAGCCCGCCCAGGCCGAGATCGTTCTGCACCGTCTCGACCCGGTCGAGCGGCCCCAGCCCGGGGATGGTGGTCAGCGACAGGCTGTCGTCGTCCCGCACGAGTTCGATCGCGAGCGGCATGGCGCGGCTGGACGGCGCGGCGAGCCGGGCGAGGAAGCTGCGCGGGAAAAAGACGCGGGCGCTCGGTCCGTTGCGCGGGCCGGCAACCGACAGGATCAGGCCGCGCCCCGGCATCACCGCTGCGCCGACCGCCGTCCCCGCGTCCACCGGCACGTCGCTGTCGAAGTCTTCGCCGCAGAGCAGCCGGCCTTTGCTGTCGATGATCGAGAACCGCGTGCCGGTAGTCGCCTGCTGCGCGAAGACACCCTGCGCCCGGGCGCAACTGGGCGCATCGCCCGCGTCGGCCTGCAACGCGTTCACCGCCACGCGGAGCGCGGTCATGTCGCCGATCAACTCGATGGCGATGCTGCGCGCGCTTTCGGTTGCGGCGATGCGCAGGCGTGCCCGCGCCTCGGCATCGGCGGTGCGGCCGGTCTGCAACGTGGCGCCGATGGCGATGAGCGCCAGCAGCAGCAGCGCGATACTGAGGGTGATGAAAAGCTTGGCGCCAGTCGGCAAGCGTGAAAACGCCGAGACCGGGGCCATTGCCGCGCGTCGGGTGGAGGAAGCGGCGTCGATCGTGGAGGCCATGGCCCCTGCTAGGCGAGCTTGTTCAGCAGGTCGAGCATTTCATCCGGCACGCTTTCGTCGATCGTCCGCTGATAGGCCGAGCGCAGGGCCGCGCCCATGTCGCGATCCTTGCT
>CAYQPM010000231.1:0-3423 GCA_964419295.1 uncultured Stakelama sp.
GCCGGGTGCAAGGACAGCGAAGCCAAGTTCAAGGCGGTCAGCGAAGCCTATGAGGTCCTGAAGGACCCGCAGAAGCGCGCCGCCTACGACCGCTACGGCCATGCCGCGTTCCAGAACGGCGGCGGCGGCGGCGGCGGCCAGGATTTCAGCGGCTTCTCCGACATCTTCGAATCGGTGTTCGGCGAATTCATGGGTGGCGGTCGCGGTGGCGGCCGCAGCCAGCAGCGCCGCGGCGCGGACCTGCGCTACGACATGGAAGTGAGCCTCGAAGAGGCGTTCCATGGCAAGGCGACCGAGATCACCGTCGACGTATCGGCGCAATGCGACACCTGCCACGGTTCGGGCGCCAAGCCCGGCACGCATGCGTCGACCTGCCGCCAGTGCAACGGCCATGGCAAGGTGCGGGCGCAGCAGGGTTTCTTCGTGGTCGAGCGGGCCTGTCCGGTCTGCCAGGGTTCGGGCGAGATCATCGCCGATCCGTGCAGCGACTGCCGCGGCGAGGGGCGGATCGACAAGACCAAGACGCTCAGCGTCAACGTGCCCCCCGGCGTCGACGAGGGCACGCGCATCCGCCTGTCCGGCGAAGGCGAGGCGGGGCCGCGCGGTGCGCCGGCCGGCGACCTTTACATCTTTCTCCACATCAGGCGGCATGCGATCTTCGAACGCGAAGGCACGACGCTGTTCGCGCGCGCGCCGATCAGCTTCACGACCGCGGCGCTCGGCGGTGGTCTGTCGATCCCCGGCCTCGATGGTCGGACGCATGAGATCAGGATCCCGGCCGGCATCCAGTCCGGCAAGCAATTGCGCCAGCGCGGCGCCGGCATGCCGGTCCTGCAGGGTCGCGGCAACGGCGATCTGGTCATCCAGATCGAGGTGGAGACGCCGACCAAGCTGTCGGTCCGCCAGCGCGAATTGCTCGAACTGTTCCGCGAAACGGAAACCGGTGACGAATGCCCTGAAAGCCAGGGCTTCTTCGCCAAGCTGAAGGGCGTGTTCGCCGCGGAGTGATCCGCACGATAGCGACGGGGGAAATGACATGATCGGCGTGGCGCTGGCGTTCCTGGGGTGTTGGTCGATCCTTGCAGGGGCGCCGGGCACAGCGATTGGGCGGGCCCTGCACCGCCTGTTGGTCGCCGCGCCCGCCGCGCGCCTGTGCGCATTGCGTCGGGCCGATGTCGCGCTGGCGATCGTCGTGATCGTTTCCGTCATCGCGATGACCACGCTCGACGGCACCGACCCGCTGCGCATGGCGATGGCCGGATTGCCCGACGTGGCGATCTGGCTGACGACGATGGAGGTATCGGTATACCTCGATCTGCTGGTCGCGGTGGTCGTCGGCCTGTCCGGTCTGCGCGGCCGGGGTGGTCTGCGGGCGCTGAAAGGCACGATCGTGCTGCGGCGCGCCGGTGGCGCCCGCGCCCGCACGGCGCGGACACGCCGGCCGTCGCGCCCCGCGCCCGCGAACGACGATGATGGCCCTGCGGCGAGGCCCCACCTGCGGCGGGTTTACGGCTAAAGTCTTGCGTAGCGTGGCGGTATGACGATGATGACCGCCGTTTCACCGGGGGGTTGTGCATGCGCGGGCAAGTATTGGGTGTGGATACGCGGACCGGCGAGGGGCTGGTCGCGGGCGACGACGGCAAGCGCTACCGCTTCACGCCCGAAGATTGGGCGCAGCGTGGTGAACCCGCGATCGGACTGAAGGTCGATTTCGAATCGGAGGGCGACCGCGCGCTCAGCGTCTTTCCGATGCCCGATGCCGCCGGAACGCGGCACGTGCTGGCGCCGCCGCCGCCCCGCGAACCGGTCACCGATCGCAACAAGATCGTCGCGGCGCTGCTGGCGTTCTTCATGGGGCCGCTGGCGGTCCACCGCTTCTATCTGGGGCGGACGGGATCGGCGATCGTCATGCTCGTGCTGAGCTTCACCGTGGTCGGTCTTGCGGTGACGGTGCCATGGTCGCTGATCGACATGGTCCGCTACCTGATGATGTCGGACCGGGAATTTGCGGGCCGCTATCCACGCGAGGGGTGAACCCGCCGCCCTTGCCGCGCCCCGGTCTGCCTGACGGCGGATGGGGCGGGCGGGCCGATGGGTCAAAGGGTGGAGATGATCACCCCGACCACCAGCGCCTGGGCCGCGATCGCCAGCATGCTGCTGGCTGCGGTTTCGAACATACGCATGGAAGGTCTCCGTGCCGGAGGAATATCCGGCAAGCCCGATGTGAGGATTGTTGCGACATCGCGCAATATTGTTGCTTGCACTTGAGGATGCGTTTCATGCAACTGTAACATTCTGGCGCAGAATGCGCGCCGATCCTGCCTCTCCACTGCCGGCTTGCCATGTTCGCCCCGACCGGCTCTGATTGCGGCAACCCACCCGGAGATGCTCATGCCCCGTTCCCTGCCGTTCGCCGCCGCGCTGGCGATCCTGCTCCCCGCACTGCCGCTCGCCGCCGCGCCCGTGGCCGCGCCCCGCGTTCCGATCGCGACGCTGAACCAGCTGCCGCAGCCCTTGCCGCTACCGTATGACGCCGCGGCGAATGCGAACGCCGCCGTCGCCGCCGCCAAGGCGCGGGCACTGAAAGGCCACAGGAAACTGCTGATCGACCTCGGCGGCAACTGGTGTCTCGATTGTCGCCTGCTCGCCGGTGTGATGGACCTGCCTTCGATGCGTGGCTTCATGCGTCGCCACTATGAAGTCGTCTCGGTCGATATCGGGCGCTTCGACAAGAATCTCGACATTCCCGCACGCTACGGCATCAAGGGGCGGCTGGCCGGCGTGCCGGCGCTGCTGATCGTCGATCCGAAGACGGATCGCGTCGTCAACGCCGGCCGCGAGACCGCGCTGGCCGACGCCCGCACCCTGTCGCCGCAAGGTCTGGCCGACTGGCTGGCGCAATGGGCCTGATGCCGCGGCGCGACCGCCCCTGCTAGGGGCGGGGCGTGCCGAACACGCGGGCGAAGATCGTGTCGACGTGCTTGAGGTGATAGCCGAGGTCGAACTTCTCCTCCAGCTGCTGCGGGGACAGGGCCGCGGTCACCTCGGCATCGGCCTTGAGCAGGTCGAGCAACGACAGCGCCCCGTCGGATTCCCAGACCTTCATCGCGTTGCGCTGGACCAGGCGATAGCTATCCTCGCGGCTCACCCCCGCCTGGGTCAGCGCCAGCAGCACGCGCTGCGAATGGACCAGCCCGCCCATCTTGTTGAGGTTCTTCTCCATCCGTTCGGGATAGACGAGCAGCTTCTCGATCACGCCGGTCAGCCGGGCCAGCGCGAAGTCGAGCGTGATCGTCGCATCCGGACCGATATAGCGTTCGACCGACGAATGGCTGATGTCGCGCTCGTGCCACAGCGCGACATTCTCAAGCGCCGGCGTGACATAGCCGCGCACCATCCGCGCAAGCCCGGTCAGGTTCTCGG
>CAYQPM010000232.1:0-3413 GCA_964419295.1 uncultured Stakelama sp.
ACATCGCCGACACCATGTCGCGCTTGGCGACCGACCGCAGCAGCACCAGCCGCCCCACCGGCATCATCATCGCGCCGCCGATGCCCTGCACGAAACGTGCGACGACCATCAGTTCCAGGCTGGGCGAAAGACCGCAGGCGAGGCTGCCGAGCACGAACAGTCCTATCGCCGCACGAAACACCGGTCGCGCGCCGAAACGGTCGGCCATCGTGCCCGACGCAGGGATGAACATGGCGAGCGCGAGCAGGTAGGAGGTGAGCGCGATGCTCATTTCGGGCGCACGCACCCCGAAGTCGCGCGCCATGGTCGGCAGCGCGGTGGCGAGGACCGTCGCATCCAGATTTTCCATGAACATCGCCGTGGCGATGATCAGCGCGACGGTGCGATAGTTGCGGGTGGGTGCCGCACCGCCGTCGCTGTCCGCGGTCTGCGCGATCCGGTCGCCCGCAGGGACGATCCCGTCGCGGACCTCGGCATTGACCGACGCGATCCCGCGGCGGCGCGGGCGCAGCAACAGGCGGGGGTCGAGGGAGAGGGGCAGGTGGAGATGCATGACGGCGGCTGTCGCTTTCGACGGAACGGTGCCTCTCCACACGCGCGCCGATCCTCGTGACCGCATGGGGGGCGTCGCGATATCCATATAGGAAGATTATCCCGGTCTGGCAGCCTCCCTGACCCGATCATGAAGACGAAGGTCATGGGATGGCTGCACTAACCCATTGCAATAGATGCAGATTAATGTAGCGGGCGCGGCGCGAGGGAGTGAGAATGAAGGTCAGGACGGCGCCGCTGGCGCAATGCATCATCGATGAGCGTTGGCTGATCGTCGACGTGGACGATGCCTATCTGGAGCTTCTCGGCCGCCCGCGGGCCGAAGTGGTCGGGCGGTCGCCGCTGGAGTTCACCGCACCCCAGGATCAGGCGTTCAACGATGCATTGCTACAGCGTCTGGATCGCGAAGGCAGTGGGTTCGTCATCACCAAACGCTACATCCGCGGCGACGGTGCAGTGCAATGGGTGTGCAACCATGTATCCGCGTTCGGCGACGGCGCCGGACCGCGGCGGATCATCGCGACCTGCTCCGTCGAGCGCGAACCGATCCTGATGGGCGGTCGGCAGGCAAGGGCGCGGCAGGACGCGGCGAACCTCGCGCGCATCTTTGCGACCGCGAAGCATGGCTTCGGCGACGACCTGATCGGATCGCCGGCGTTGGAAGCGCTGCTGCAACTCCACCTTGCCGAGATGGAGGGGCGGTCGTTGACGACGCGCGGTATGGCAAGGCTGATCGGGCAGGCGCCGTCCACCACGCTGCGCTGGATGCGGGTGCTGGAGCAACGCGGGCTGATAGAGGTGGAGCGCGATATGCCGCTCGACCTCGCGGCACCCTTGCGGATCGGGGCGCATGCGCAACGAACGATGGAAACGATCGCAGCGACGTTGCCGCCTTTCGGTCACTAGCGGCGCTGGAGTCTCACAGTCCTGCAATTCGGCGCGTCGCGCGGAATGGTCCATACGTTCGCCCCCGGGCAAGGGGCGAGCCTCCCGGGCAAGACCTTGTAAGAACGAGGCGGCTTAGCAGCGACGTGAAGCACAAGCGTCACCTCAACCATCGCGAACTCAACGGATGTAAGATCCGGGCCGCCAGGGATGCGCGACGACGATCGCCCCGCATCCCCGATTCCAGCCGATCAGCGGCAGCTGCTAGGCAAGCGTGCGGACATTGGGCTCACGATCCCAATAGCGCCGCGTCGCGGCCGTCACCAGCCCGGCGAGATCGGTCACCCCTTCGTCCGCCTCTACACCGGCCTTGTCGAGCAGCGCCTGTGCGCCCGCGTCGTGACCGATCGCCTTGAGGTGTCCGAAGGCGTCCATCACCCATTGTACCGCGGCACCTTCCCTGGCGAGCTTCGCGCCCGCCTCGGTCGACAGGATCACCGCACAGGCATCGACGGTGACCGACGGCTGGCCGAACAGCTGCGCGTCGGCTGCGATGCTTGTCCCGTCGGACAGCGGGACCTTGCCGACCTTCGGTGCGATCGTCATGGGGTGGCCGCCTGCCGCCCGCACCGCATCCTTCAGCGACGCGAGCGCCGCTGCGTCGGAACCGTCCGCGATCAGGATACCGACGGTGCGCCCGGCCAGATCCTGCTTCTCCCGCGGACCTTCGATGATGCGCAGGGCAGGGGACGGGTCCATGTCCAGCACCGGCGCCGCGGTGGGCGAAGCGGCGGGCAGGTCCATCGCCAAACCGTCCGCCACGCGCTGCGCCAGCGATTCGTCCACGTTGCGCAGGTTCGCCATCATCGCCGTGCGGATATGCTCCAGCGACACCTTCGACAGTTCGAACACCAGCGCGGAGGCGATATGCGCCTGTTCGGCCGGATGCATGGAGCGGAAGAAAAGCCGCGCCTGGCTGTAATGATCGGCGAAGCTTTCGGGCCGGATGCGCAGCTTCTGACCCTCTTCGTCCGAGGGGAAGGTCTTGTAGCCCTTGTCCGGATCCTCGCGCGCACCGGCTTCCTCGCCCGCCTTGGCCAGGCTGTTCGGCTCGTAGTTCGCGCGTCCCTTCGGCACGGCCATCTGCATATGCCCGTCGCGCTGCTGGTTCATGAACGGGCAGCCCGAGGCGGCGGCGCGACCCTTGGCGGCGTTGATCGGCAGTTGGTGAAAGTTGACCGATCCCAGCCGCGAGAGCTGCGTGTCGGTATAGCTGAACAGCCGGCCCTGCAGCAGCGGATCGTTGGAAAAGCCGATGCCGGGAACGACGTGGCTGGGCACGAATGCCGCCTGCTCGGTTTCCGCAAAGAAGTTGTCGGGATAGCGATCGAGGACCATCTTGCCGACGATCCGGACCGGGAGAACCTCTTCGGGGATGATCTTGGTCGCGTCGAGCACGTCATAGGGCTGGCTGTTCGCAAAATCCTCGTCGAACAGCTGCACGCCCAGTTCCCAGGTCGGGTAATCGCCGCGATCGATGCTCTCGAACAGGTTGCGGCGCTGGAAGTCGGGATCGGCACCGGCGATCTTGACCGTTTCGTCCCAGATGGTCGAGGCAAGCCCCGCCTTCGGCTTCCAGTGGAACTTGACGAAGGTGCTCTTGCCCGCCGCGTTGATGAAGCGGAACGTGTGGACGCCGAACCCCTCCATGTTGGCGAAGGTGCGCGGCAGCGTCCGGTCCGACATCGCCCACATCACCATGTGCGTCGATTCCGGCATCAGGCTGATGAAGTCCCAGAAGGTGTCGTGCGCGGTCGCCGCCTGGGGATAGCCGCGATCGGCCTCCATCTTCGCGGCGTGGATCAGATCGGGAAACTTGATCGCGTCCTGGATGAAGAAGACCGGGATATTGTTGCCGACCAGATCCCAATTGCCTTCGCGCGTATAGAATTTGACCGCGAAGCCGCGCACGTCGC
>CAYQPM010000233.1:0-3406 GCA_964419295.1 uncultured Stakelama sp.
GCGCTGGGCGGCGCGCTCGGCACCATCGCGGTCGTCGCGCATCACGAGATCGTGCTCGGCATCGTCGGCGGCCTGTTCGTCGCCGAGGCGATGTCGGTGATCATCCAGGTCTTCTTCTACAAGCGGACCGGCAAGCGCGTGTTCCGCATGGCGCCGATCCACCATCATTTCGAACAGCTTGGCTGGAGCGAGCCCACCGTGGTCATCCGCTTCTGGATCATCAGCCTGGTGCTGGCGCTGGCCGGCCTGTCGACGTTGAAGTTGCGGTGATCGGGGCGAACGCCTGGGCAGGCCGGCGCTATGCGGTGCTGGGCCTTGCGCGATCCGGCCTCGCGACGGTGCAGGCGCTCGCCGCCAGCGGCGCGCACGTCGTCGCCTGGGATGCGAACGCCGCCGCCCGTGAACGGGCGATGCGCATCGACGGCGTGATTATCCACGATCCGGCGCAGCTTGCGCTGGAGGGGGCGGCCGGGCTGGTCGTGTCGCCCGGCGTGCCGCTCAACGCCCATCCGCTGGTCGATCATGCCCGGGCCGCGGGCGTGCCCGTCATCGGCGATATCGAGCTGTTCGCGCAGGCGCGCGCCGATCTGCCGCCGCACAAGGTCGTCGGCATCACCGGCACCAACGGCAAATCGACGACGACCGCGCTGATCCACCACATCCTGCGGACTGCGGGGGTGCCGACGCTGATGGCGGGCAACATCGGCCTGCCGATCCTTGAGCAGGCGCCGTTGACGCCGAACGAACGCGGCGTCGGCGTCTATGTGCTCGAACTGTCGAGCTATCAGCTGGACCTGACGCAGAGCCTCGACTGCGATGTCGCGGTGCTGCTCAACATCACCCCCGACCACCTCGACCGCTACGACGGGTTCGACGCCTATGCCGCGTCCAAGGCCCGCCTGTTCGCGATGCAGGCGCCCGATCATGCCGCGATCGTCGGCATCGGCGACGCACCATCGGCCCAGATCGCGCGCGGCCTTTCGGCGCGGGCGGAGCATATCACCAAGATCGCGCCCGGCGTCTGCATGGACCAGTCGCGCTGGCCGGCGCTGCAAGGTCCGCACAACGCCCAAAACGCACTCGCCGCGATCGCCGCGGCAAAGGCGCTCGGCGTGGCGGAGGCGGACATCGACCGGGGGCTCGCCTCGTTCACCGGCCTTCCCCACCGGATGCAGACGATCGAGGTGCGCGACGGCGTGACCTTCGTCGACGACAGCAAGGCGACCAATCCCGAAAGCGCCGCGCCGGCGTTGGGCGCGTTCGACCGCATCCACTGGATCGTCGGGGGCAAGCGCAAGGGCGACGACCTCGACGCCTGCGCGCCCTATTTCGACCGCGTCGCCGCCGCCTATACGATCGGCGAGGCGGGGCCGTTGTTCTTCGACCTGTTGAAGGGGCATGTGCCGGTGGTGGACCATGCCGGCGACCTCGCCACCGCGGTGACGCATGCCGCCGCCGCGGCGAAGGCCGGAGATGTCGTGCTGTTGTCGCCGGCTTGTGCTAGCTTCGACCAGTTCCGCGATTACGAGGATCGCGGTGCGGCGTTCGTATCGGCAGTGGAGGCGCTGAAGTGAGTGGCGGCAGCATGACCGACGCGGCGCGCGACACGCTGATCGCCAAGGTAAAGCGGCGCGGCGGGCGTGGCGATTCCTCGCCGCTGGGCACGTGGTTCTGGGACATCGACCGGATGCTGCTGCTCCTGACGCTGTTCCTGATCGCGATCGGGCTGGTCGCGGTGGCGGCGGCGAGTCCGGCGACCGCGGTTCGCTATTCGGGCGAGCATCACAAGTTCACGCCGCTCTATTACTTCTGGCGGCAGCTGATCTGGGTCGGCGTGTCGCTGCCCGTGCTGTTCGGCGTGTCGATGCTGCCGGTGCCGCTGGCGCGGCGGCTGGCGCTGGCGGGCGCGGGCGTGCTCATCGTCTGCCTCGCGCTGACGCCGTTCGTCGGCAACAGCATCAACGGCGCGCGCCGTTGGATCGGCTATGGCTTCGCATCGTTCCAGCCGTCCGAATTCCTCAAGCCGCTGTTCATCGTCACGGTCGCGTGGCTGCTGTCGCTGAAGGCGCGCGATCCGGAGCTGCCGACGGTGCTGATCACCGGGGCGATGACCGGGTTGATCGCGGTGCTGCTGATGATGCAGCCGGATTTCGGGCAGACGGTGATCTTCTGCACGGTGTGGCTGGCGCTGCTGATGATCGCGGGCACGCCGCTGCGCGTCCTGGCGGGGATCATCGGGATGGTGCCGGTCGGACTGGTCGCCGCCTATATGTTCTATTCGACCGCGCGCAACCGCATCGACGCCTTCCTGTTTCCGGGCGTCGAGGGTGAGGGCGCGAGCGATCACTTCCAGACCAATGCCGCGCATGCGACGATCACCAGCGGCGGCTGGACGGGGACGGGACCGGGCGGCGGCACCGCCAAGTTCGGGCTGCCGGAAGCGCATACCGATTACATCTTTTCGGTGATCGGCGAGGAATTCGGGCTGATCGCCTGTGCGATCATTGCTGTCGTCTTCCTCGCCATTGTGGTGCGCGTGTTCGTCAAGCTGCTGGACGAACAGGACGAGTTCAAGCTGCTTGCCGCGGCGGGGCTGGCGGTGCAGTTCGGTGCTCAGGCTCTGGTGTCGATGGCGGTCAACACCGGCCTTGCGCCATCGAAGGGCATGACGCTGCCGTTCATCAGCTATGGCGGATCGTCGATGATCGCGCTGTCGATCGGCATGGGGCTGCTGCTCGCCTTCACGCGGCGCAACCCGTTCCTGACGCGCAGCCCGTACGTTGTGAGATGGGGTTCGAATTGAGCAAGCATTACGTCGTCGCCGCCGGTGGCACGGGAGGGCACATGGTCCCCGCGGCGGCGCTGGCGGAGGAACTGATCCGGCGCGGCCATCGGGTCGCGCTGATCAGCGACGCGCGCGGCGTGCGCTTTCCCGGGCTGTTCGCCGATGGGCCGGGCGGCGTTCAGACGCACGTGCTGCCCGCCGGACGCTTTCAGGTGAAGAAGCCGCTCGGCTGGGCGAGTGCGGTGCGCGAGATGGTGCGCGGACGGGCGATGGCGCGCGAATTGTACCGCACGTTCAAGCCCGCCGCGGTGATCGGCTTCGGCGGCTATCCCGCCATGCCCGCGCTGCTCGCCGCCTTCGCGGACAAAATCCCGACCGCCGTACACGAACAGAATGCGGTGCTGGGCCGCGTCAACCGCCTGGTCGCCGGGCGCGTCGATGCGATCGCGACGTCGTATAACGCGACCGAACGGCTGGCGGCGAAGCTGGCGGGCAAGATCCACCTGGTCGGCAATCCGGTCCGCGAGGCGGTGCTGGCGCTGCGCACCAGACCCTATCCGTTGCTGGAGGAGGACGGCATCTTCCGCGTCCTCGTCACCGGCGGCAGCCAGGGCGCGAGCG
>CAYQPM010000234.1:0-3402 GCA_964419295.1 uncultured Stakelama sp.
ACCTCGGCTGCCAGCCGTCGGACGTGTTCGTCGCCTCGACCGGGGTGATCGGCGTACCGCTGCCGATCGACAAGGCGGAGGCGGGGCTGGACGCCGCCTATGCCGCGCAGCCCTGCGACTGGCGGGCGGCCGCGGAAACGATCGGCACCACCGACACCTATCCCAAGGGCGCGATGACCACCGCGATCGTCGACGGACGCACCGTGACGCTCGTCGGCGTCATCAAGGGGTCGGGCATGATCGCTCCCGACATGGCGACGATGCTGGGCTTCGTCTTTACCGACGCCGCGGTCGATGCCGGCTTCCTGCAGGCGGCGATGAACGCCGCCAATCGCAACACCTTCTCGTGCATCACGGTCGATGGCGACACCTCGACCAGCGACACCGTGCTCGCCTTCGCCACGGGCGCGGCGGGCAACGCCCCGCTCAGCGGCCCCGACAGCCCCGGCGCGGACGCCTTCGCGGCCGCGCTCGCCGACCTGTGCGCGCAGCTCGCGCTCCTCGTCGTGCGCGACGGCGAAGGCGCGACCAAGCTGATCGAGATCGCGGTCACCGGCGCCGAGAGCGACCGCAGCGCCCATCGCATCGCCATGTCGATCGCCAACTCGCCGCTGGTGAAGACCGCCATCGCCGGCGAGGACGCCAATTGGGGCCGGGTCGTCATGGCGGTCGGCAAGGCGGGCGAGCCGGCCGAACGCGACATGCTGTCGATCCGCTTCGGCGAGACGCAGGTCGCGCACGCCGGGCTTGCGGTCGACGGCTATGACGAAGCCCCGGTCGCCGCGCATCTGAAGGGGCAGCAGGTCGAGATCGGCGTCGACCTCGGCCTCGGCGACGGCAGCGCGACGGTTTGGACCTGCGACCTCACCCACGGCTACATCTCGATCAACGCCGATTACCGGAGCTAGCATGCACCACATTCACCACGACGCGGTCGTCACGCTGATGCGCCGGGTGGCGGCGGAGATCGTCATGCCCCGCTTCCGCAACCTCGCCGCCGACGAGGTCGAGGAGAAGGCGGCCGACGACATGGTGACGGTGGCGGATCGCGAGAGCGAGGCGGCGCTGACTGAAGGGCTCGCGGCACTCGATCCCGCCATCCGCGTGGTCGGCGAAGAGGCGGTCGCCGCCGATCCGTCGATCGTGGAGGGGATCGACCGCGGCCAGGTGTGGATCATCGATCCGATCGACGGCACCAACAATTACGCCAGCGGCATCGCGACGTTCGGCATCATGATCGCGCTGGTCGCGGATGGCGAGACGCAGGCGGGGTGGATCCTCGATCCGGTGACCGGGCGGCTATGCCACGCGGTGCTGGGCGGCGGCGCCTATATCGATGACGAACGCGTCCACACGCGTCCGAGCGGGGCGGCCCGGCCCTCGGTCGTGCTCGCGACCTATTTCATGACCGAGGACGAGCGCGCGGCGCTGTACGCGCGCGCCGAAACGGCGTTCGTGCCATCGCCGATGCCGCGCTGCGCCGCCGAGCAATATCCCCGGCTGGTGCTGGGGACCAACGACGTGGCGCTGTTCCAGAAGACCCTGCCATGGGACCATGCCCCGGGATCGCTGTTCCTCCGCGAAGCGGGCGGCGTGGTCCGGCGCCCGAACGGCGAGGATTATCGCGTCTGCGATCAGCGGCGCGGCATGATCGCCGCGGCCTCGCCGGAACTGTGGGATCAGGCCACCGCAATATTGTTCGGCTGACATGGAAAGCCCCTCCACTTTACGAGGAGGGGCTCGGGTGTAGCGATGTCAGACGCAGGGCCTTACCCGATCGCTCCACGCCTCCCCCCGAGGGGGAGACGTCCTGACGGCTCTCAGGCCAATGCACCTTCCAGCCATGCCTTCAGCCGGCCCTTGGGCTCGGCACCGACCTTGGTCGCCGCAGGCGCACCCGCCTTGAACAGGATCATCGTCGGGATACCGCGCACGCCATAACGGCCCGGCGCATCCGGATTTTCGTCGATGTTGAGCTTGGCGATCGTCACCTGCTCGCCCAGTTCCTCGGACAGTTCCTCCAGGCTCGGCCCGATCATCTTACACGGACCGCACCATTCCGCCCAGAAATCGACGAGCACGGGGCCATCGGCCTTCAGCACGTCGGTGTCGAAGCTGGCGTCGGTGATTGCCTTGGTAGCCATGATATTCTCCTTTGCAGCCCATCTAGGATGGGGCGGACCGCGTCTCAACCGCCCACGGCCTAGCTTTGCTCCCGCGCCCGAAAGCGCGGCTTGTGCGTATCGAGCATTGCGGAATCGAGAACGAACAGGTTCGGCCCGGCCGTGTAGAGCAAGGCCGCCTCGATCCGCCGCCCGGGAAAGATGACGCCCAGCGCCGCAGCATAGGCCGCCATCTGGTCGAGATGATAGGGTGGCACGTCGTCCACGCTTCGGGGCGCGCGCCGTCCGGTCTTGAAATCCACCACCCGCACGTGGTCCGGCCCGATCAACAGGCGATCGACCGTGCCCGACACCACCAGCCCGTTGGCGAGCGTCGCGGCGATCGGCGCCTCGGCCAGGCTGTCGGGCCCGAACAGGTCGGCGAACCGCGGATCGTCGAGGATCGCGAGCACGCGCTCGACGATCGCGCCGCGCCCGGCGGCATCCGCAACGCCGCCCGCGGTCGCCAGCCAGCGATCGGCGCTCGCCGCGCGGTTCGCGTCGGGAACCGCGGGCAGGCGCTCGAACAGCGCGTGGAACAGCCGTCCACGTTCCGCCGCGGCGCGCATCGCCGGACCGGGCGGCGGATCGCTGACCTCGTCCTCGCCCAGCGCGGACGGCGCCAGCGGCCGCGACGGACGGCTCTCCACCCGCGCCGGTCGGTGCGCCCATTCGGGCAACGCCACCCGCTCGACGACGTACGGCTTGCCCGCTGGCCGCGGCCGGGCCGGTGTGGCGGGGGCGACGCCGGTGAAGCGACGCACGCCGTCTTCGGTCAGGCCCAGCGCGTCGAACGCGCACGCGGCGGCGGCGTACCAGCTCGATTCGGGCGGCACGCCCTGCGCTCGCGCACCCAGCGCGCCGCCGATCACCAGCCGTTCCTCGGCGCGGGTCGCGGCCACGTAGAACAGCCGCCAATGCTCCTCCAGTTCGCGGCGTTCGACCGCGGTGATCGCGTCGTCCAGCGGCCCGCCGCGCTCGGCGGATCGCGGGCGAAAGATCGGGATCGGTTGCGCGCCCGGTTCCGGCGACCAGCGTACCAGCGTCCGCGGCGCGGCGGTCGGATCGACCGTCGCGTCGGCCAGGATCACCAACGGCGCCTGCAACCCCTTGGCGCCATGCGCGGTCATCACGCGCACCGCGTCCAGCGGCGCGGACGGGTCGCGGACGATCTCGACATCGCCCCGATCGAACCAGTCGAGGAAACGCTGCATCGACGGGGTCGAGGTGGTTTCGAACG
>CAYQPM010000235.1:0-3384 GCA_964419295.1 uncultured Stakelama sp.
ACCCGCACCTCGTGCCGGTGCAGATCGCGGTTGGGCTCCATCATCACCCAGCCGAGCGGCCGATCGACGGTCGCGCGCGCACCGGCCTCCGCCATCGCCGCGCCGATCCGCGCCCGCCCTTCCGCTGGAAGATATTGCCACACCACCGAATGCATCAGCACCCGCGTCACGCCCGCCGGCTGCGGCCGGGCAAGCTGCGCTTCCACCCAGTCG
The DNA here is from genome assembly GCA_964419295.1 of uncultured Stakelama sp. GTDB lineage: Bacteria > Pseudomonadota > Alphaproteobacteria > Sphingomonadales > Sphingomonadaceae > Sphingomonas. The sequence goes on from CAYQPM010000235.1 coordinate 214, forward strand.
GCGGCGTCGCTCTGCACCAGCTCGACACCGTGCGTCCGCACCTCCCCGATCGCCGCCGCCAGTCGCGACAGGCGCTCCTGCGCATCGACCCAGACATAGGCCTCCAGCCGCGCCGCCTGTGCAGGGTCGGACACGTCGACCGGCGCGATATCGACACCGCGCGACGCCACGATCTCGACCTCCGCGGCGGGAGGGGCGTCGCCGCGCCAGTCCGGCGCGATCGACACCCGCGCCGCATCGGGACCCACCACGACGCCGCCCAGATCGAAGCGGTAGCGGCCGATCATCAGGTTCAGCCCCGCGCTCGATCCGATCTCCAGCACCTCGATCCGGGGACCGAACCGGCGCGCCAGATGCAGCATCCCGGTCATCAGTCCCGCCGATCGCGCCGCCTCGTTGGTCTGCGGCGGCCCGTCGAGCCACGGCGCGAGCACGGCATCGTGCCGGATGAGCACCGATCGCAGCGCCGCATCCACGTCGTCGGACGTGCCGGAAAACACCCGATCCAGCGCCGCGTCGCCACCTGCGCGGTGCAGCGCGTGCAGGCCGCCGACCAGCCGCAGCGCCAGCGCATCGGCCACCGGTTCGCCGGCCCAGTCGAGCGAGCGCCGCCCCGTCGCGCTGTCCCGATCCAGGCATCGGCCGAGCGACGAGCATATCGCCGCGGTGATCGGCGCCGCCATCGCCGCGCAATAGCCCGCCTGTACCGCGAACGCCGCCCGATTATCCGCTTCGCTTCCCATGCGCCGTCTCCTTTCCGCGTCTGTTGCGCCCGTCAGGCCCCGTCAGTAAAGCCCGACCCGTGCCCACTTCCTCCACCCCCCTGGTCATCGCCGTGCCGAAAGGCCGCATCCTCGCCGAGGCTCTTCCGCTGCTCGCCCGCGCCGGGATCCATCCCGAGGCCGCGTTTGGCGATCCGGACAGCCGCGCGTTGCGCTTCGCCACCGATATCGCCCACATCGAACTGATCCGCGTCCGCGCCTTCGACGTCGCGACCTTCGTCGCGCATGGCGCGGCGCAGCTCGGCATCGTCGGATCGGACGTCATCGCCGAATTCGGCTATTCCGAACTCTACGCTCCCGTCGACCTCGGCATCGGCCATTGCCGCATCTCGGTCGCCGAGCCTGCCGCCATGGCGGCGGACGACGATCCCCGCGGCTGGAGCCACGTCCGCGTCGCCACCAAATATCCGCACACCACCGCCGCGCACTTCGCCGCACGCGGGGTGCAGGCGGAATGCGTCAAGCTGAACGGCGCGATGGAACTCGCGCCGACGCTCGGCCTCGCGCCGCGCATCGTCGACCTCGTCTCGTCGGGCAAGACGCTCAAGGAAAACGGCCTGGTCGAGGTGGAGGTGATCGCCCAAGTCACCAGCCGGCTGATCGTCAACCGCGCCGCGATGAAGACCCGTCCCGAAGTCGTGCCGCTGGTCGAGGCGTTCCGCCGCGCCGTCGCGCAGGAGCAGGCGGCATGATCCGGCTCGACACAAGCGACGCCGGCTTCGCCGACGCCTTCACCGCGCTGGTCGAGGGGCGCCGCGAAGCCTCCGCCGATGTCACCCGCGACGTGGCGACGATCATCCGCGCGGTCCGCGACGATGGCGAGGCGGCGGTGGACGCCTTCACCCGCAAGCTCGACCGCCACGACCTGTCGCAGACCGGATGGCGGATCGAACCCGCCGCCTGCGCCGCCGCTTATGAGGCGCTGGAGCCGGGCCTGCGCACCGCGCTCGATCTCGCCGCCACGCGCATCCGCGCCTATCATCAGCGGCAGAAGCCGGTCGACACCGATTACACCGACGACGCCGGCGTCCGCCTCGGCGCACGGTGGAGCGCAGTCGATGCCGCGGGCATCTACGTTCCCGGCGGTCGCGCCGCCTATCCCTCGTCGCTGTTGATGAACGCGATCCCCGCAAAGGTCGCCGGCGTCGCGCGCCTCGTGATGGTCACGCCGACGCCGGACGGCCAGATCAACAGCCTCGTCCTCGCCGCCGCGCATCTCGCCGGCGTCGACGAGGTGTGGCGGATCGGCGGCGCGCAGGCGGTTGCGGCGCTCGCCTATGGCGCGGGCCGGATCCTGCCCGTCGACGTGGTCACCGGACCCGGCAATGCCTGGGTCGCGGAAGCGAAGCGGCAGGTCTATGGCGTCGTCGGCATCGACATGGTCGCCGGGCCGAGCGAGATCGTCGTCGTCGCCGATGCCGCAAACGACCCGCGGACCACGGCGGCAGACCTGCTCAGCCAGGCCGAACACGATATCACCACCCAATCGATCCTCTTCACCGACGATGCCGCTTATGCCGATCGCGTCGCCGCCGCGGTGGACGCCGAACTCGCGATCCTGCCGACCGCCGCCGTCGCCCGTGCCGCCTGGGACGCCAATGGCGCGATCGTCGTGGTCGATACGCTCGAACAGGCCTGCCCGCTGATCGATCGGCTCGCGCCCGAACATCTGCAACTCGCGGTGGACGACCCGCAGGCGCTGTTCGACCGCGTGCGCCACGCCGGCAGCGTCTTCCTCGGCCGCCACACGCCCGAAGCGATCGGCGATTACGTCGCCGGCCCCAACCACGTCCTGCCCACCGGCCGCCGCGCCCGTTTCGCCAGCGGCTTGTCGGTGCTCGACTTCATGAAACGCACCAGCTTCCTCGGGCTCGACGAAACCGCACTCGCCGAACTCGGCCCCGCCACCGTCGCGCTGGCGGAGGCGGAAGGCTTGCCGGCCCATGCGCGCTCCGTGGCGCTACGACTGCGCCTCAATCGATAGGGCATGCGGGCAGCGGCCTGCACCCTGCCCTTCCCGAAGGCTGACCGGCCTGCCGCCCACTCCCCCGATGCGCCACGACCGGCCCGGTCCGGCAAAAGAAACTTCGCTGCCGTGCCAACGGGATAGGCGCGGTGATCGCGGCGGCAGGCATCCGTTGCGCCGCGCCAGCGTATCTTCTCGCAGCAACCCTTCCAGGGTGCGACACGAGAAGGATGACCGAATGACCAAGCTTCAGTTCCGCGGCGCGATCGCTGCCGTCGCCTTGCTCGCCGCCGGCCCCGCAATGTCGGCCGCCAAGAATCCGATGGTCGGCGGTGCCGCGATGTATCCGACCAAGACGATCGTCGAGAATGCCGTCAATTCCAAGGATCACACCACGCTGGTCGCCGCGGTGAAGGCCGCCGG
>CAYQPM010000236.1:0-3359 GCA_964419295.1 uncultured Stakelama sp.
GTCGAGACCGACATGACCGACATCGGCACCGGCAGCTACACGATCATCGCCCAGACCGCGGCGGAGATGATGGGCGTCCCGATCGAAGCCGTCGTGGTGAAGCTCGGCGACTCGGCGTTCCCGGTCTCGGCCGGGTCGGGCGGCCAGTTCGGTGCCGCCAACGCGACGGCAGGCGTCTATGCAGCGTGCGTCAAGCTGCGCGAAGCAGTCGCGCAGCGGCTCGGCTATAATTCGGCCGACGCGGTGTTCGACGGCGGCAAGGTCGTGAGCGGCAATCGCTCCGCCGACCTTCGCCAGGCTGCGTCTGCGGGCGAGTTGGTTGCCGAGGACAAGATCGAATATGGCGACCTCGACAAGAGCTGGCAGCTGTCCACCTTCGGCGCACACTTCGTCGAGGTCGGCGTCGATAGCTATACGGGCGCGACCCGCTTGCGCCGAATGCTGGCGGTCTGCGCATCCGGGCGGATCATCAATCCGACATCGGCGCGCAGCCAGGTGATCGGTGCGATGACGATGGGCGTCGGCAGCGCGTTGATGGAGGAACTGGCGGTCGACAAGCGCTTCGGCTTCTTCGTCAACCACGACCTGGCGAGTTACGAGGTGCCGGTCCACGCCGACATCCCGCACCAGGAGGTGATCTTCCTCGACGAGGCCGACGACAAGGCCAATCCGATGAAGGCCAAGGGCATCGGCGAGCTCGGCCTGTGCGGCGTCGGCGCGGCGGTTGCGAACGCCATGTACAACGCGACCGGCGTCCGCCTTCGCAATTATCCACTGACCCTCGACAAGCATTTCGATCGGTTGCCGGCGGTGGCGTGAGCCACGCCGCACCGGTCGCGTGTGATCCAGGGCGAATGGGAGACAAGATGATGATACCCGAAAAGACCGCCCTGTTGCTGATCGAGTACCAGAACGATTTCGTCAGCGAAGGCGGCGCCCAGCATGACGCCGTGAAGGCCGTGATGGCCGACACCGACATGCTGGCCCACAGCCGGGCCGTCGTCGAACAGGCGCGCGCGCAGGGCGTGACCGTGATGCACGCGCCGATCACCTTCGCGGAGGGCTATCCCGAAATCCCGTCCAACCCTTACGGTATCCTGGCCGGCATCAAGCAGGCGAACGCGTTCCGTAAAGGCAGCTGGGGCGCGGCGATCGCCGATGCGATGGCACCGGTCGACGGCGATATCGCGATCGAGGGCAAGCGAGGCCTCGACTGCTTCGCGAGCACCAATATCGACTTCATCCTGCGTCAGCGCGGCATCACCGATCTGGCGATCGCCGGTTTCCTGACCAACTGCTGCGTCGAATCGACTATGCGCTCGGCGTACGAACGCGGCTTTCGCGTCGTCACGCTGACCGACTGCACGGCGACGTTGAGCCCTGAAGAACAAGACGCGGCGGTTACGAAGAACTTCCCGATGTTCTCGCTACCGATGACGCATGATCTGTTCCTAGCAGGTCTGGAGACATCCGCATGAAGTTCGACAAGCCAGCAGGCGCGACGCCGATCGACCGCCTGACCGTGGTCGGTCGCGCCCACACGCGCGTCGAAGGACCCCTGAAGACAACCGGCACGGCACGTTACGCGGCCGAGCATCACGACTTCGCGCCGGATGCAGCGCATGGCTACATCCTTGGTGCAGCGATCGGAAAGGGACGGATCGACCGCATCGATACCGCAGCGGCACACGCCGCGCCCGGGGTCCATGCGATCGTCACGTATGAAAATTCCGGTCCGATCGGCAAAGGCGAGTTCTATACGCAGCGTATTCTGGCCGGGCCATCGGTCGATCATTATCATCAGGCAGTGGCCGTCGTCGTTGCCGACACGTTCGAACAGGCGCGCGCCGCGGCGGCACTGATCCGCGTGGCCTATGTTCGTGGAAACGGTCGCTTTGACCTTGCCGCGCAGAAGCCGTCGTCGCCAATCGCGCCGAAGGAAGCGTTCGGCGGCCCGAGCGAGCAGTCGGTCGGCGCCTTTGCGACCGCGTTCGCCAGTGCCCCGGTCAAGGTCGACGAGACCTACACCGTTCCCGATCAGGCGCATGCGATGATGGAGCCCCACGCATCCATCGCCCGCTGGGATGGCGACAAGCTGACGTGCTGGACGTCGATCCAGGCGATGAACTGGGGCTGTCGGGACCTTGGCCTTATCATCGGCACGCCGAAGGAGAATATCCGCCTGCACTCGCCGTTCATCGGCGGTGGTTTTGGCGGCAAGGGTACAACGCAGAGCGATCTTGCGCTTGCGGCCATTGCTGCCCGCATATCAGGCCATCCGGTCAAATTGGTGCTGCAACGCCCGCTGATGTTCAACAACACGATTCACCGTCCCAAGACGATCCAGCGCATTCGGCTGGGCGCGGGCAAGGACGGGCGTCTCCTAGCCATCGGTCACGACAGCTGGTCGGGCAACTTGGCCGGTGGCCGCACCGAGCCTACCACCCTGCCGACGCAGCTGATGTATGCGGGAGAGAACCGCCTGTTGCGTCGCTATCTTGCCCCTCTCGATCTCGCAGAAGGCAACGCCATGCGCGCGCCGGGCGAGGCGCCGGGGATGATGGCGCTGGAAGTCGCGATGGATGAGCTTGCCGAAAAGCTCGGCATGGATCCCGTCGCGCTGCGTATCGCCAACGACACGCAGGTCGACCCTTCGAAGCCCGATCGCAAATTCTCTACCCGACCGTTCGTCCAGTGCCTGAAAGAGGGCGCGGACCGGTTCGGCTGGAATGCGCGAGTTGCAAAACCCGGCAGCCGGCGTGAAGGAAAATGGCTGATCGGCATGGGCGTCGCCAGCGCGATCCGCGGCGCACCGATCATGAAGGCCGGCGCCCGCGTACGGCTGGGCAAGGACGGCCACGTCACGGTCGAGACCGACATGACCGACATCGGGCAGGGTAGCTACACGATCGTCGCACAGACCGCTGCCGAGATGATGGGCGTTCCCCTAGACCGCGTGACCGCGAAGCTCGGAGACTCGACCTTCCCGGAGACACCCGGCTCGGGCGGCCAGGCGGGTGCCGCGTCGGCCACGGCTGGCGTATATGCCGCGTGCGCGAAGCTGCGCGAATTGGTGGCGCAGCGGATGGGCTTCAACACGACCGACGTGACGTTCGCGGACGGGCGCGTCAGTTCGGCTGGCCGTTCGGTCCCGCTTTCCGATGCCGCCAAGGACGGCGAGATCGTCGCCGAGGATGTCATGGAATATGGCAACCTGAGCAAGGAGTATGCGCAACAGACCGTCGGTGCCCATTTTGCCGAGGTCGCCGTGGACGCCTATACTGGCGTGGTCCGCGTGCGCCGCATGCTGGCGATTTGCGCGGCCGGACGTATCCTCAATCCGGTCACGGCGCGTAGCC
>CAYQPM010000237.1:0-3345 GCA_964419295.1 uncultured Stakelama sp.
AGATGACCGGCGATGCACCCTTATAGGCGGTGACGCCGACGTCTTCGAAGATATAGGCGCCGAGCAGGAAGTTGGTCGGGTTGAGATACGGATCGAACGTCGCCGACGTGCCCGTGATCACGCCCGCCGCACGCGCCGCCGCCGAGAAGGCGCCATCCGCGGTGCCGGAGATGTTGATCGCCGGCTGTGCCACCGCCATCGAACCGAGTGCGGCACGCAGGAAGTTGACGTGGGCGATCTCGTCATAGGCGATTTCGCGCGCATATTGCCCGATCAGCGGATCGCCGCTGAAATCGACCGCGCGCGGGAAGCCCGCACCCGATCCGGTGATGACCGCACCCTGTGTCCCGGTGCCGGTCAGCGACGAGGCCGGCAGGCCGGTGCCGAATGCGGCATAGCTGTAGAACTGCGCCTCGAGATATTCGAGGTTGAGCGCGAAGTTCAGCACGGCGACGTCGACGCTGACCGCGGTCGGCGTGGGTGTCGGGGTCGGCGTCGGGAACGGCGTCGACATCGCGCCGTCGTCACCGCAGGCGGCGAGCAGCGAGAGGCCGCCGACGGCAGCGACGCCGCCAGCCGCGGTCTTCATGAAGGCCCGGCGCGCATTGCGGCGGGCGGTCGTCTTTTCGATGATCTCGAGGATCGATGTTTCGTGGGTCATGGTGATCGCTCCCCTCAGTTCGCGCCGCTGGAGCGGATCGCGGTGTTGCTGTTATTGATGCCGTTGGGGAAGAACCCGCCCGCGGTCACCGATCGGGGATTGAGGTAGACGATGTTGAGCACCTGCGCCGGGGTACGGCTGAAGGCGAGCCCGTTGACGTCGAGCGGCACGATGTTCGACACGGTCTGGCCCGACACGGTCGTCGGCGAGACGCCCTGGTCGAGGTCGGTGGTGCCATCGACCGAATCGCGCAGGTTCGAGATCGCATCGGTGTTGGAGCGCAGCGCCGGCAGGGTCGCGCCGCGCGCATAGAGCGCGGTGCGGACGATGGCGGCGTGATACGCCTCGACCGCGAGGATGCCGGCGGCCGCTTCCAGATAGACCTTGTTGTTGATGAGCGCGCCGGCTGCACCCTTATAGGCGGTGACGCCGACGTCCTCGAAGATGAAGGCAGCCTGCAGGAAGCTGTTGTCATCGGCGTAGGGATCGAAGCCTGTCAGCGCCGGCATCGTGCTGGCGGCAGCGGCGGCGAAGGCGCCGCCAGTGGCGCCCGAGATGTTGATCGCAGGCTGTGCCGCGATCAGCGCGTCGCTGGTGCCGGTGCCGCGGATCGCGGCGCGCAGGAAGGTGACGTGCGCGATCTCGTCCTGCGTGATCTCACGCGCATAGGCGGCGATCGCCGGATCGGTGAAGACCACCTGACGCGCCGAACCGACACCGGTGCCGGTCTGGACGGCGCCCTGCGTACCGACGCCGCCGGTGAGCAGATTGGCGGGAAGGCCCTGCCCCGTCGAGGCATAGCTGTAGAATTGCGCCTCGAGATATTCGAGGTTGAGCGCGAAGTTGAGGACGTCGACCTCGGACGGGCCGGTGGTCTGCGCCTGTGCCTCGCTGGCGATCGACATCGCTGCGGCACCGGCGGCGGTCACCGCGGCGGCCCCCATCACGTTCTTGAAGAAACCGCGACGTTCTTCACGCCGCCTCGCACGGGCGTCGAACGCCTCGATAATCTGATCCGTCTGGGTCATCGTCGGCAACCTCCCTCACGTTTGTCGGCGTCAGCCATCATCGGTGCGCCACAGGACGGATCGACCACGGTTAACCAAGGCAGATACGTTCGGAGGGATCGTAAAGATGCGGAGCGGCAAAGAAAAAAAGGTACGGAGAGACCGATCCAAATTACTGCCGTGAGTCTTTGCAGCGGCATATTGCGTGGCCCGGAAAGTGTCGTTAGCGTTTGTGCCTGTGTTACGAACCGATGAAAACACCTTCAATTCTGCCCGTGCGGCGCTGGTCGAGGCGCTGATCCGCACCGGGCAAGAGGATCGCGACGCATTCCGTGCAGTGTACCGGATGACGTCCGCGAAGCTTTTCGGGATCTGCCTGCGTATCTGCGGAGACAGACAAGGCGCCGAGGACGTGCTGCACGACGTATATCTCACCATCTGGAACCGCGCCGGCGCGTATCAGCCCGGCCGGGCGAGCCCGATTTCCTGGCTGGCGACGATCGCCCGCAACCGCGCGATCGACTGGCGGCGGCGGCAGGCGCGTGGCCGCGTCGTCCCGGTCGAGGAGGCGGATCACATCGCCGACGGCGCCGCGGCGCAGGACGACGTGATGCTGGCCGACGAGGCGAATGCGCGGCTGCATCATTGCCTGCAGGGCATCGAAGGCCGGCAGCGCAGCGCGATCCGCAGCGCCTTCTTCGGCGGGCTGACCTATGCCGAGCTGGCCGAACGCCAGGCGGTGCCGCTGGGGACGATGAAAAGCTGGGTCCGCCGCGGCTTGCTCGCACTGCGGGGGTGTCTCGATGCAGACGCCTGACGAACCCGGCATCGACGCCGGCCCGGACATGACCGCCGCCGAACTGGCGCTGGGGCTGCTGGACGGCGCCGAGCGCAACGTGGCGCTGCGCCGCCTGGTCGACGAACCCGCGTTTGCGGCGGACGTCGAGCGCTGGCGCGACTGGCTGTCGGCGCTGTTCGCCGGCTGGCCCGCCGTCGAAGCGCCGGCGGATGTCGCGACGCGGATCGAGGCGGCGCTGGACGCACGCTATGCCGAGCCGATACCGGTCGTGCCGGCGAACGACAACGATCGCCGCTGGCGGATGCTGGCGCTGGGCGCGAGCATCGCCGCCTGCCTGTTGCTCGCGCTGACGACGATGCTGGCCCTGCGGCCGGCGCCCGCGCCGCAGCGCATCCCGGTGCCGGTCGCGGCCCCCGCGCCGTTGATCGCGGCGATCGCGCCGACCGACAAGGGTGCACCGATCGCCGCCGCCTATGATCCGTCGAGCGGCGAGGTGCGGATCGAGGGCGCCGTGGCGGTGCCGGCGGGCCGTTCCGCCGAAGTCTGGGCGATCCAGGGCAAGGCGGCACCGCGGTCGCTGGGCGTGATGCCGGCCAGCGCGCATGCCCGGATGATCGTGCCCGCGAACCTGCGCCCGGCGATGGCGGCGGAAACGCTGCTGGCGATTTCGATCGAACCCGCCGGCGGTTCGCCTACCGGCCTGCCGACCGGCCCGGTGGTCGCAGCGGGCAAGCTGAGCGGCTGAGATCGCGCGCCGGGCGGTCCTGGTGTGTGCCGCCGGGCGATCCTGGTCATTCCCGCGCAGGCGGGATCCATAAACGCCGACGCTGCTGATAGAGCCGCAAGGTCAGCCGGTCTGGATCCCCGCCTCCGCGGGG
>CAYQPM010000238.1:0-3315 GCA_964419295.1 uncultured Stakelama sp.
GTCGCGCAGCTGCCGTCGCTGATGCTGTCGATCGCCGCCGCCGCGATCGTCACCCGCGTGTCGTCGGACAAGGACCTCGCCGGCCAGATCGGCGGCCAGTTCGGGTCCCCGCGCACCTGGACGCCGGTCGCGGTGATCCTCGGTCTGCTCGGCCTGCTGCCGGGCATGCCGCACGTCGTCATCCTCACCGCCGCATCAATCGCCGGCTTCACCGCCTGGAAGCTGCGCCAGATCGAACGCCGACCGATTGTCGCAGACCTGCCCGCCATCGCCGAGGAACCGGTCGATCCGTCCAAGATCGGCTGGGACGAGGTGACCGACGGAATGCAGGTCAATTTCGACATTGGCTATGGCCTCGTCCCGCTGGTCGATCCGCGTCGCGGCGCACCGCTGATGGGCCGGATCACCGGCGTGCGCCGCCAGCTGTCCCGCGACCTCGGCTTCGTCGTGCCGCAATGCCGGGTGCGCGACGACATCAACCTCGCGCCCTATACCTATCGCATCCTCATCAACGGCGTCGTCGTCGGCGAAGACCAGGTCAGCCCCGACGAGATGCTCGCCCTCGACACCGGCCAGGCGTATGGCGACCTCGCCGGCAAGAAGGCGAAGGATCCGACCTTCGGGCTCGACGCCACCTGGATCGCCGCGGGCGATGCCGATGCCGCGACCGGCGCGGGCTTCCTCGTCGTCGACGCCGGCACGGTCATGGCGACGCACCTCAACCACATGCTCGGCGCAAACGCGACCGACCTGCTGGGACCCGACGAGGTCCAGTCGCTGCTCGACGGCCTGAAGGAACGCGCCGCCAACCTCGTCGCATCGCTGACCCCCAGCCCACTGCCGCTCACCACCCTCACCCAGGTCCTGAAGGGCCTGCTCGCGGAGAACATTCCGTTGAAGGAATTCCGTCGTATCGCCCAGGCGATCTCGGTCGCCGCCACGCGCAGCGCCGATGCCGAGGAGATCATCGAACTGATCCGGCCCGAACTCGGCCCGCTGATCATCCAGAAGCTGTGCGGCGTGCGCGAGCCGTTGCGCGTGATGACGCTGGAGGGGCAGCTGGAAGGGCTGCTCGGCCAGGCAGCGCGCGCCGACCAGTCGCGCCGCCATGTGATCGAGCCCGATCTCGGCCGTCGCATCGTCGATGCGCTGCAACAGGCGGCACAGCCGCTGATCGCAGAGGCCAAGCCCTTCGCGCTCGTCGTCCAGCCCGCGATCCGCGTCGCCATCCGCAAGCTGGTGAAGACGGTATTGCCCGACACGCCGGTGCTGTCGTTCTTCGAAGTTCCCGAGGAGAAGGCGGTCGAGGTCGTCGCGGTGATCGGCGGATCGCAGCCGCAGCAGGCGCTGGCGGCATGAGCGCCGAACCGATGAAGCTGGCGTTCACCGACGCCCAGCCCGCGCCCGCCGGAATGATTCCGCCGATCGGCACCGCCGTGCTCGCTCCGACGCAGCCGCTCACCTATTCGCCGCGGCAAAGACCCGGCGGGGATCAGGAGGCGCTGATCCGGCAGCATCTGCCTCTCGTCCGCCGCATCGCCTGGCACGTGCACGGGTCGATGAGCACGATCGTCGATGTCGAGGATCTGGTGCAGATCGGCCTGGTCGCGCTGGTCGAGGCGGTGGGACAGGCGACGGAGCAAGGTGCGCAGTTCCGTGCCTATCTGCAGACGCGGCTGCGCGGCGCGATGATCGACGAACTGCGTCGTCAGGCGACGACCACGCGCGGCGCGATGCGCCGCCGGCGGCAATATCATGCCGCCGTGGCAAGCCTGACGACCGCGACCGGCCGTGCGCCCGACGAGGCGGCGCTGGCCACGGAACTCGGCGTGACGATCGAAAAGCTGCGCGCCGACTATGAGACGGCGGAGGCGGTGCGGTTCGAATCGATGGACGACGTCTATTCGGACGATTTGCCCTGGTTCGCCGACGATACGCCCGACGCCTTCGAGCAATTGGCCGAAAGCGATCTGCGCGACACGCTGATCGCCGCGATCACCGCCCTGCCGGAACGGGAGGCGCAGGTGATCCAGCTGTATTATGTCGAGGAATTGAACCTCGAGGAGATCGGCCAGGTGCTGGGCGTCGGTTCGGCGCGCGTCTGCCAGATCAAGGCCGCCGCGCATGCCCGGCTGAAGAAGGCGCTGGCGCGAAAGGTATAGGCTTCCGAACCGATCGGTCGGGTCATCCGGGCGTCTGCCGGGATGACCCGCGATCGCGTTACGCCACGGCCGCCTTCGACCGTGCCGCAAAGCTCTTGCGCAGCTTTTGCAGCTTGGGCGGGATCACCGCCATGCAATAGGAGTTGGAGCGCCCCGACGTTTCCCAATAATCCTGGTGATAGCCTTCGGCCGGATACCATCGGCTCATCGATTCGACCGTGGTCACGATCGGCCTGGACGATTCCGCCTGCGCCCGATCGATGGCGGCACGCATTTCGGCTTCCTGAGCCTCGTCCGCCGGGAACATCGCCGAGCGATATTGCGTGCCGACGTCGTTGCCCTGCCGGTTGAGCTGCGTCGGATCATGCGTCGCGAAGAAGATGTCGAGCAGGTCGCCGAGGCGCAGTTGCGCGGGATCGTAGCCGATGCGGATCGCTTCGGCATGGCCGGTGTCGCCGCCGCACACCTGCTTGTAGGTGGGATCGGGCACCGATCCGCCGATATAGCCGCTCTCCACGCTGTCGACGCCGATCACGTCCTTGAACACCGCTTCGGTGCACCAGAAGCAGCCGCCCGCCAGCGTCACATAATCCGTCATCACATGTCTCCTTTGCCTTCATGTAGGAAGGCGCTAGGGCGCCCGAAAGGACAGGGAGACAGACGATGCCGCTGAATGGCAAGGTGATGGTGACCGGCGGCGCCGGCTATATCGGCAGTCATGCGGTGCTCGCGCTGCTCGACGCGGGCTATCAGGTGGTGGTGGTCGACAATCTGGTCACCGGTTTCGACTGGGCCGTCGATCCGCGTGCGACGCTGGTCGAGGCGAACGTAGCCGATGACGACCGCGTCCGCGCGACGATCCGCGAGCATGACGTTCGCGCCATCATGCACTTCGCCGGATCGGTGGTCGTACCCGAATCGGTCAGCGACCCGCTCAAATACTACCGCAACAACACGGCGGCGACCCGGGCGCTGCTGGAAAGCGCCGTCGTCGAGGGCGTTCCGCACTTCATCTTCTCGTCCACCGCGGCGACCTATGGCACGCCGGTGAAGGTGCCGGTGCAGGAGGGCGACCCGACGGTGCCGATCAATCCGTACGGCATGTCGAAGCTGATGACCGAGGCGATGCTGCGCGACGTCGCGGCGGCGCATC
>CAYQPM010000239.1:0-3315 GCA_964419295.1 uncultured Stakelama sp.
GGTGTCGTCATTGTACTGCCACGGCCGCACCACGCCCAGGATCACCAGCGGCGGCAGGCCCGGTTCGACCAGCGTCGCCGAGGTCGGCTGCCGCAGATCCGGCTTGCCGAAGTCCGGATCGGCGGGGTTCGCGCCCTGCCCCTTCCACCCGGCGAAATGCTTGGCGACGAGCTGCCCGAGCAGCGCGGCATCCATGTCGCCCGAGATGATCACGACGGCGCGTTCGGGACGATACCAGCGGTCGTGGAACGCCTTGATGCTGGCGCCGGTCGCCGCCTCCAGCCGTTCGACGGTGCCGATCGGCGAACGATCCGCCAGCGGCTGGCCGGCGAAGAACAGGCCGTTCATCTTGTCCTGCAGCTTGACCTGCGGGCCGGGCTGTTCGCGCCGTTCCGCCAGCACGATCGGGCGTTCGGCGGCGACCGCGGCGTCGGTCAGCGCCGGCGCCTCCATCATCCCCGACAGGATCTTGAGGCTTTCGTCCACCGTCTGGTCGGTCGCCGACGGCAGGTCGAGCTTGTACAGCGTCTGCGTCGGCGTGGTCGATGCGTTGCTGTCCGATCCGAAGGTCGCGCCGAACCGCTGCCATACACGCTTGGCCTCGCCGTCGGGCACATATTCCGATCCGCGGAACGACAGATGCTCGATGAAGTGCGCATAGCCGCGCTCGCTGTCCTGCTCGTTGAGCGATCCCGCATCGATGCGGACGCGGATCGACACCTGGCCGGGCGGCACGCCGTTCTTGCGCACCGCATAGCGCAACCCGTTGGGCAGCGTGCCGAACAGCCAGGCCGGATCGTGCGGCAGGTCGCTGCCCTTGTAGAGCCATGCGGTGGGATCGACCTTGACAGTCGGCGCTGGAACAGGTGCGGGAGCCTTCGTCTGGGCGAGGACCGCCGAACCGAGGGCGAGAACGAGTACGGGCGCGAATGCGCGGGTGAGGAACGCCATAGGCTCCGCTTCTAGCGCGTCCCACCCGGTGCTGCCAGCGATCCCCGCTATTGCCCCGCAATTCCGTCATGTTTTCGCCCCAGCCTGCGCGTAGCGAAGGATCGGCGGAGCGACCGGTGGCCTGTGCGACCGGTACGACTCGACGATGGATGGGCGATGACGGTCGGCATGAACGAAGCGGCACCCGCAATGTGGCGGGAATCGGGCGACGGCACGGCGGCGCGCGGCGCGCCCGGCCTGACGCTGGTGCCCGCGACGCCGGGCCCGTCCCTACCCCCGTCCCTACCCTCGTCGCTGTCGGAACCGGCCCCGTCGCTGCCGCCGGAACCCGCCGGTCGCCGGCCGCTGATCATCCGCATCGGCAAGCACTTGCGCGGGGCGTTCGACCGGCTGATCGCATCGTCGTCGCTGGTCGCCAACGATCCCGTGCTCGACGTCCGTGCGTTCGCCTGGACTGCCGCGCTGCGCGAACATTGGCAGGCGATCCGCGACGAGGCGGCCGCCGTCGCGCTGCGCGGTCACGCCGCGCCCAGCCTGGCGACCATCTCCCCCGATCATCGCGCCATTGCGGAGGCGGGCAAGTGGCGCTCGTTCTTCCTGTGGGGCTATGGCTATCCGATCGACGACAATCTGGCCCGCTGCCCGCGCACCCGCGCGCTGGTGGAGGCGATCCCCGGCCTCAACAGCGCCTTCTTCTCGATCCTCGCGCCCGGCACGCACATCCCTGCGCACCGCGGGGTGACCAAGGGGCTGATCACCTGTCACCTGGGCCTGATCGTGCCGCGCGACGGCGACGTGCGCATGCGCATCGCCGATCGCGTCGTCCGCTGGGCGGAGGGCGAGACGTTGGTGTTCGACGACACCTACGACCACGAGGTGTGGAACGAGACCGACGGCACCCGCGTCGTGCTGCTCGTCCAGTTCGAGCGCCCGTTGCGCAATCCCGGCAAATGGGTCGCGGACCTGTTCCTGAACATCGTCCGCCGATCCGCCTTCGTGCAGGAAGCGCGCACCAACATCGCCCGCTGGAACGCGGCGGTACGGGCGCTGGAGGCCTGATCCTCCCGGCGCGGTGAGGAATGTGTGAGGGCTGGAAACAATCCCTTTCGCGGCCCACGCTTGATCCACCCGCCGCCACGGTCCACATGCACGTCATGCTGATCGAGACCGAAACCACGCCCAACCCGGCGACGCTCAAGTTCCTGCCCGGCCGGATCGTCATGGACGCCGGCACGCGCGATTTCGCCACGCCCGAGGAAGCGGAGGCGAGCCCGCTCGCCGACATGCTGTTCGCGCTGGGCGACGTGACCGGCGTGTTCTTCGGGCGCGACTTCGTCTCGGTCACCGCCGCGCCGGGGGTCGAATGGCACAGCCTGAAGCCCGACGTGCTCGCGATCCTGCTCGATCATTTCGCCGCCAACATGCCGCTGTTCCGCCAGGGCGGCGCCGGCTTCAGCGTGCCGAGTGCGGCGGACGACGAGGTGACGACCGACGACCCCGCCGATGCCGAGATCGTCGCGCAGATCCGCGAACTGATCGACACCCGCGTGCGCCCGGCAGTGGCGAACGACGGCGGCGACATCGTCTATCGCGGCTTCGACAAGGGCAAGGTGTTCCTGCGCATGCAGGGCGCCTGCGCCGGCTGCCCCTCGTCCAGCGCCACGCTGAAGCAGGGCATCGAGCAACTGCTGAAATATTACGTTCCCGAAGTCACCGAAGTAAGGGCCGTTTGATGACCGACGTGCTTCCCGATGCCGCGCTCGACCAGATCTTTCGCGAGGCCCGGACCTATAACGGCTATACCGACGAACCGGTGACGCAGGATCAGCTGCACGCGATCTGGGACCTGATGAAATGGGGCCCGACCTCGGCCAACCAGCTGCCTGCGCGACTGGTGTGGTGCGTCAGCGACGAGGCGAAGGCGAAGCTTGCCGCCTGCACCTCGGCCCAGAACAGCCCCAAGATCCTGAAGGCGCCGGTCAGCGTCATCGTCGCCATGGACGTCGAATTCCACGAGCATCTGCCCGAGCTGTTCCCGCACGTCGATGCCAAGGCGTGGTTCGACGGCAACACCGAATTGCGCGAGGCGTCCGCCTTCCGCAACTCGACGTTGCAGGGCGCCTATTTCATCATCGCCGCACGCGCGCTGGGGCTCGGCACCGGACCGATGTCCGGGTTCGACCAGGACGCCGTGGATAAGGCGTTCTTCGCCGACCAGCCGGGTGTGCGCACCAATTTCATCTCGACCCTGGGTCATGGCGATCCGGCCAGCATCTTCGCCCGCTCGCCCCGCCCGCCGTTCGAGAAGTTCAACACGATCGCCTGAGGGGGCGTCCGCGCAGGACGGACGCAGACGCGGCATCG
>CAYQPM010000240.1:0-3271 GCA_964419295.1 uncultured Stakelama sp.
AGCTTTCCAGCCTCGGCTATGCGACGCCGATGGAGAAGCTGGCGGAGATGTTCCATACGGAACCCGCCGTGCTGATCGCGCTCAATTCGCCTACCACCCGGTTGAAGGTCGGCAATACGATCGTCGTTCCCAATGCGCTCCCCGCCTCGCGCGATTACGATGCCAAGCTGCCCGATCACTGGCGCCAGACGCTCGCCATGCTGAACGTCGATGCGAACCAGCCGACGGCGGATCATGTCGTCGTCGACAAATCGGACAAGGTGCTCCGCGTCCTCGACAAGGACGATCATCTGATCGCCCAGTTCAGCGCCACGATGGGGTCGGAACACGATCCGCTGCCGCTCGGCACGTGGAAGATCTACGGCGCCGACTATAACCCGAAATTCCATTACAATCCCGCGCTGTTCTGGGATGCCAAGAAGGGCGACGACAAGGAATTGCTGCCTGCCGGTCCGAACGGCCCGGTCGGCGTCGTCTGGCTCGACCTGTCGAAGGAACATTACGGCATCCACGGCACGCCGCATCCCGAACTGATCGGCCGGACCGAAAGCCATGGCTGCATTCGCCTGACCAACTGGGACGCGGCGCGGCTGGCGCAGATGATCAAGCCCGGGACCAAGGCGGTGTTCCAGGCGTGATCCGGGCCGTCGCCCCGACCGGGACCCAGGACGGGTCCCGCGCCCGGCTGGCGGCCCGGACGTCAGCGGACCGGCGATCGTGAGCCGCCTCGGCTGGGCGATCCTCGCGGGCATAGTGCTGGTCGTTGCCGCGTTCGTGTCGATGACCAGCTTCGGCACCGCATCCCGGCGCATCGCCGCACGCCTCGATCGGCCGGTTCCCCGTTCCGCCCCGGCTGACGACGACGGTCCGCTGACCGTGCCCGTCGCCGGTGTTCGACGCGAATCGATCGTCGACAGCTGGAACGATCCGCGCGGTGGCGGCACGCGCGGGCATCACGGCACCGACATCCTCGCACCCGGCGGAACCCCGGTACTGGCGGCGGCGGCGGGACGCGTGGAAAAGCTGTTCCAGTCCAATCTCGGCGGGACCACCATCTACATCCGTTCGCCCGATCGCCGCTGGATCTATTATTACGCGCACCTCGCCGGCTATGTGCCCAACCTCTCCGAGGGACAGCCGGTGCGGGCCGGACAGCCCATCGCCTTCGTGGGCGATACCGGCGATGCGGGCGCGGGCAATTACCACCTGCATTTCGGCATGCAGCGGATGCAACCGGCACAGCGCTGGTATCAGGGCGAGGACGTCGATCCCTTCCCCATGCTTGCCGCGCGCGGGCGGTAACGGTAAAGGGTCCGCCACCGGGCGCGCTCCAGCTGCGCCCATCTTGCTCTTTCCAGTAGGTTCAGACCCATGAAGATCAGCGGCGTGGACATCCGTCCCGGCAACATCATCGAATATGAGGGCGGCATCTGGCGCGCCGTCAAGATCCAGCACACGCAGCCCGGCAAGGGCGGTGCGTACATGCAGGTCGAGATGAAGAACCTGATCGACGGTCGCAAGAACAACGTCCGCTTCCGCTCCGCCGAGACGGTGGAGCGCGTCCGCCTCGATACCAAGGATTTCCAGTTCCTGTTCCGCGACGGCGATGCGCTGACGTTCATGGACAAGGACAATTACGAACAGATCACGCTCGACGCCGGCATCCTCGGCGATGCCGCGGCCTTCCTTCAGGACGGCATGGACGTGGTGCTCGAACTCTATGACGAACGCCCGATCTCGGTCGAACTGCCCAGCACGATCGAGGCGATGATCGTCGAGGCCGACGCGGTGGTGAAGGGGCAGACTGCCTCGTCCAGCTACAAGCCCGCGGTGCTCGACAACGGCGTGCGCGTCATGGTGCCGCCGCATATCGGCGCGGGTACGCGCATCGTCGTCGACGTCTACGAACAGACGTACGTGCGTCGCGCCGACTGACCTTCGATCCCTCTCCCGGTGGGAGAGGGTGGCCGAGCGCAGCGAGGTCGGGTGAGGGCAGGGCCCTTATCCGTCCTCACCCTCCCACCGCCCGACGGCGGCGGGCCCCTCCCTCTCCCGACGGGAGAGGGGTAAAGAGAACATCCCATGCCCAGCCATTCCGGCCTCTTCACCGTCATCGAACGCGCCGCCCGCAAGGCGGGTACGGCGCTGCGCCGCGATTTCAACGAGGTCCAGCACCTCCAGGTCAGCCGGAAGGGCCCGGCCGACTTCGTGTCGATCGCCGACAAGCGCGCCGAACAGACGCTCTACGAGGAGCTGAGCCGCGCCCGTCCCGACTGGGGCTTCCTGATGGAAGAGGGCGGCGAGGTTGCGGGCGATCCCAACAAGCCGCGCTTCATCATCGATCCGCTCGACGGCACGTCGAACTTCCTCCACGGCATGCCCCATTTCGCGATCTCGATCGCGGTCGAGGAGCCGACGCCCGCGGGCAAGCGCGAGATCACCACCGCGCTCGTCTACCAGCCGCTCACCGACGAAAGCTTCTGGGCGGAAAAGGGGCGGGGTGCGTGGCTCACCGACCAGCGCCTGCGGGTGTCGGCGCGGCGCGACCTGTCGGAGGCGCTGATCGCCACCGGCATCCCCTTCCTCGGCCACGGCGATTTCGTCCAGTGGAGCCGCATCTTCGGTGCGATCGCACCCGAAGTCGCGGGTATCCGCCGTTTCGGCGCGGCGGCGCTCGATCTCGCCTGGGTCGCGGCGGGGCGGTTCGACGGCTATTGGGAATCGGGCCTCAAGCCCTGGGATACCGCGGCGGGCATGCTGCTGGTCAAGGAAGCCGGCGGCTATGTCACCGACTTCCGCGGCGCGGATCGCGCCATGGAGCGCAACGAATTCCTCGCGGCCAACGACGGCCTGCACGTCAAGCTGCACAAGCTGCTGGCGGGCGCGCTGCGTTAGGCGGCCGGCTGTCCCTCTGCCGACGGAATGGCAGGGGGCAGCAGCCGGGGTAGGTGAGAGTCGTAGGCAAACCGCGTCCCGTCGGCGCTCAGTTGCGAGTGATTCTCACACGCTCGCGGCCTTGCCCGTGCCACCCCACAGGCCTAAAGCGACCCCACGTCCTTCGCACTTGCGAGAAGCCCCTTGTTCGATCTGTCGCAATATCTGCCGATCCTGCTGTTCCTGGGTATCGCCCTGGCGCTATCGAGCACGTTCGTGTTCCTGCCCATGGTCGTCGCTCGGGCGACCGGAACCAACAAACCCACCGAACAGAAGCTGTCGGAATATGAATGCGGGTTCCCCGCGTTCGAGGATCCGCGCAGCCAGTTCGATGTGC
>CAYQPM010000241.1:0-3244 GCA_964419295.1 uncultured Stakelama sp.
CGAACCCTCGTCGTAAGCTTGGGAAGCTTCTGCTCTGCCATTGAGCTACACCCGCGAAGCGGCGGAATGCGCCGCTTTTCTCGCCGTTCAGTCATTCCGTTCCGAGATATTCCGGATCGGAATTCCGACTTGGCCGAGGTGAGCCACTAATCTGCTCCGTGACCGCATGCAAGCGTTACGCTGTCCCACCAAGGCGAGGCCGCGCACGCAGGCTTGCTGTCGCGCTCCCCGCGACCTCACCGCTTCCGCGGCCGGGAGGGTGTGCGGTGCGTCGAAAGCGGGGCGTTCGCTCCGGGCGTCGCCGAACGCGATCCACTCACCGGAAGGGTCGCGATTCTGCATGCGCGCCTTCGGACCGGCCGCTCGCCAGCGAACAGCGATCAACCTGCTGCACGCATCTATATCGTCGTGTCAGGCGCCGCGTGCGGCGGCGATCGCCTTTTCGATTTCCTCGATCGGCAGGGCGCCGGACAGGATGCGGTCGCCGACCACCCAGCTCGGCGTTCCGTTCATGCCGAGCTTCGCCGCGGTCTGCATGTTCCGGGCGATCTCGGCGTCGACCGCACCGGTATCGGTGCCGGCGAGTTGCACCCCCGCCTTTGCCGCGGCGCCCTGGATCGAGGCTTCGCTGACCGGGCCCGCTGCATATAGCGCGTCGTGGAAGCCCTGGAACTTGCCCTGCTGCGCCGCGGCCAGACTGGCGCGAGCCGCGACGCGGCTTTGATCGGACAGGATGGGCAAGTCGCGATAGACGATCCGCAGCTTGGGATCGCGCTTCAGCAGGTCGGCGATCAGCGGCAGCGATGCGCGGCAATAGCCGCAATTATAGTCGAAATATTCGACCAGCGTGACGTCGCCCTTCGGATTGCCGGCCCAGGCACTGCCGAACGGCGTGGTGATCGCATCGCGATTGGCGGCGACCAGTTCGCCCGATTGGCGGTCCTGCAATGTCTGCATCGCCTGCGGAATGATCTCCGGATGGGCGAGCACGTAATCGTGGACGACACGCTCGATCCGCGCCTGATCCGCGCCGCCCGGCGCGGCATAGCGGCCGTAGCTCCAGACGGCGCCCGCACCGATCACGGCACCGAACGCCGCGATCAGCGGCAGGGTTGAGCGGGTCACCGTTTCTTATACTTCTTCGGGTTGTCGTCCATGTCGTTCTGGGCGGCCATCGCGATGTCCTGTGCCCTGATCCAGTCGGACGTGTTGGCGGGAATGTTGGCCATCGCGTAGCGCGCGCTCTGCGCGGCCGTCCGATGGTCGCCGGTCATGCTGGCGCGCTCCGCGGTGGCGAGCGCCGCACGTGCCGTGTCGCCGGTCAGTTCATAGGCGGTGCCGAGCTGATACCAGGCGAAGGGATTTTCGTCGTCGCGCCCGGTCGCGACGCGCAGCACCTTGATCGCTTCGGGATAGTTCGCCTTGTCCTCGGTCGCGATCAGCGCATGACCGAAGGTCGTCGCGATCAGCGGGTTGTTGCGCGTCCCCTCCGTCGCCGCGCGCAGCGGCGCGATGGCGTCGGCGGGGCGGCCCGCTTCCAGCAGGATCTGGCCGCGGATCTCCTGGAAATAGGGATCGTTGCCGTTCGCCTTCAGCAAGGCTCTCGATTCCGCGTCCGCCTTGTCGGGATAACCGGCCTTATGCCATGCATAGGCGCGGGCGTAATGCGCGTAGATGCTGCCGTCCGTGTCCGGAAAGTCCCTGAGCGTGCGTTCGGGCGGCATCACATAACCTTCCAGCTTCGCCTTCACCCGGCGAAACCGTTCCTCCAGCGCCGGGTCGGGCGGCGTGTTCCAAGCGGGCGACGCTTGCAGGTCGGCGGTCAGATGCGCGATCCGCTCGCCCGACAGCGGATGGGTCTGCATGAACGGATCGATATTCTCGACGCCGTAGCGATATTCCTGCTGCTGCAGCGTTTTGAAGAAGCTGAGCATGCCCTTGCCGGTCACGCCGGCGGCGGTGAGGAAGCGCGCGCCGGCGGCATCGGCGGTGGTTTCCTGCGTACGGCTGAACGAAAGATATTTGGCCATGCCGGCGGACTGGCCGAGCGCCATCAGGCCCGCGCCCGCTTCGCCCGCGCCCGCGGCCACCGCGGCCAGGCCGAGCACCATCGACAGCAGCGTGATGTGCATCGCCGGCTTGATGCCCGCGTCGGCGAGCACGACGTGCCCGTCGGCGATATGGCCGAGTTCGTGTGCGATCACGCCCTGCACCTGGTTGGCGTTCACCGCGGCCTGGATCAGGCCGGAATGCACGTAGACGGTCTGTCCACCGACGACGAAGGCGTTGATCGAATCGTCGTTGATCAGCACGACGCGGACGTCGCGCGGCGACAGGCCGGCGGCCTTCACCAGCGGGGCCGACATGTCGTTGAACATCGCCTCCGTCTCCGCATCGCGCAGGATGGACTGGGCATAGGCGGGCTGCGCGAGCAGCAGCGTGGCCGCACTAACGGCGGCGACGAGGCTCTTGATGCGGAAGGACCGACGGGACACTGGCACGGCGTGCAGCATAGGCCCGGCCGCCAGGCAGGTCACGGGTAAATGGTGGCGGTGCGACATGCCATCGTGCTGTAGGATCGCCGGCTGAACCGGGGGTGAGCGGGCCGCTGCCCCGCCCGTCGTCGCGACCCGCACGATCGCGACCTGCGCAGGGTGGCAAGCCCTCGCGAACCTGCTACACGCCGATCCCAGTTCTATGGCGTCCGAAACTCCCCGCACCACCCGATTCACCGTGTTCCGCGATTCCGGCGGCGTGCGCGGGCTCGTCCGTCGCAACTGGTCGCGCTGGTGGGTGAAGGCGCTGGCGATCCTCGCGGTGCTCGCACTGGTCGGCTATGCGATATTGTGGGCGACGATCCTGCGCGCCCTGCCCTCGGTCGATCAGCTTCGCACCTACGAACCGCCGCTGCCGACCAACGTGCGCGGCATCGACGGGACGCCGATCCAGTCCTACGCCCGCGAACGGCGCGTCGAGCTGAGCTATGCCGAATATCCGCCGTTGCTGGTCCGCGCCTTTCTGGCGGCGGAGGACAAGACGTTCTTCGAGCATCACGGCGTCGATTATCCCGGCCTCGGCGGCGCGGTCATCGACTATGCGCGCAAGTTCG
Source organism: uncultured Stakelama sp. (assembly GCA_964419295.1). Classification (GTDB taxonomy): domain Bacteria; phylum Pseudomonadota; class Alphaproteobacteria; order Sphingomonadales; family Sphingomonadaceae; genus Sphingomonas. Next base: position 3,110 of record CAYQPM010000241.1, read on the forward strand.
GCAGCGGGCGACGCGCCAAGGGCGGATCGACGATTACCCAGCAGGTCGCCAAGAACCTGCTGATCGGCAACGAATATTCCCCGACGCGCAAGCTGAAGGAGGCGATCCTCGCCTATAAGATCGAGGATGCGCTGA
>CAYQPM010000242.1:0-3243 GCA_964419295.1 uncultured Stakelama sp.
ACCTGCTGCGCGAGGGGCTCGACATTCCCGAATGCGGGCTGGTCGCGATCCTCGACGCCGACAAGGAAGGGTTCCTGCGCTCCGAGACGTCGCTGATCCAGACGATCGGCCGCGCCGCGCGCAACGTCGACGGTCGCGTCATCCTCTACGCCGACCGGATCACCGGATCGATGGAGCGGGCGATGAACGAGACCGCGCGCCGCCGCGAGAAGCAGGAGGAATATAACCGCGAACACGGCATCACGCCGACGACGATCAAGCGCAACATCGGCGACATCATCGCGCACGTGAGCCAGGGCGATCAGGTCACCATCCCGATCGACGAGGACCGGCCGCACATGGTCGGCCACAACCTCCGCGCCTATATCGAGGACCTCGAAAAGCAGATGCGCAAGGCGGCATCGGACCTGGAGTTCGAAACCGCCGGCCGCCTCCGCGACGAGATCCGCCAGCTCGAGAACGAGGAACTCGGGCTGCCGGTGGACGAACAGAAGGCGCCGATCATGGGCCGCTCGAACGAGGGCAAGCCCGGCACCCGCAAGACCCGCTACGGCAAGGAATCGAAGATGCGCATGGGCGGCCGTCGCGGCCGGTAAGCGCGCTGCTTGCGAAGGTGGCGCGGCGGCGCGATGGGCCGCCACGCTGTCCGTCCGGTCGTCCGCCGCTTACCGTTCAGGCGCGACCGGTTCGTTCCCGGTGGTCTGCGGCACGTCGGTGTTACCCTTTTCGGGCGCGTCCGGATCTTCCATCGCGTCCTCGACGATCGCGTCGACCAGGCCTTCCTTCTTGTCGGTCATCGTCACTGCTCCTCAGCCGGTGGTCAGGTTGGCGCTGCTGACGCCGTAATAGCTCGCGACGCGATCGGCATAGGCCTGGTCGAACACCGGCGCATTGTTTGCCCAGCTCGGCCCGCCCTCCAGGATGCGGCGATCGATCGTCACGACGTACAGGTCGCGGACCGAGTCGAACTGCAACAGCTCGAACGGCAACGGGTAGAAGCTCTTGCCCATGCCCAGGAAGCCGCCCAGGCTCAGCACCGCATGCGTCGATCGGCCCGTGCCCTTGTGCACCATCAGCGCATAGACCGATCCGACCTGGTCGCCGTCCCGGCTCTCGACCTTCAGCGAATGCGCGATGTTCGACTGGACGAGCAGCTGGGTGGCGGTGGTGGACTGGGCTTCGGTCGACATCGGATACTCCTGTTTCCTACGCCGGTGAACCGCCCGGCAGCCGCGCCGGTTCCACGCGCACCGTGCGCCGCCGCGGGTTGAGGCATCCGCGCCCTTCCCCCATAAGCCGATCGATGCGCGCCCTTCCTATCCTCGCCCTGCTTCTCGCCGCCAGCGCCTGCGTACCGCAGCCCGCGGCGCCGCCTCCCGCGTCGGAACCGACCCGCTACGTCCAGCCACGCCCCGCGCCGGCGCCGCTGCCGACGAGCAGCGACTGGCGCGACTGGCCGCTGACGCCCGGCACCTGGACCTATCGCCGCGACGATCGCGGCAGCCTCGCGCTGTTCGGCCCGGCGGGCGGCGAGGCGCGGCTGACGCTGCGCTGCGATTTCGGCCGACGTCAGATGTATCTTTCGGTGGCGGGCGCCGATGCCGCGCCGCTGACGATCCGCACCAGCAGCATGACGCGCGCCGTTGCGGTGCAGCCGACCGGCGGCACCCCCGCCTATGCCGCCGCCGCGCTCGCACCCGACGACGGCCTGCTCGACGCCATGGGCTTCAGCCGCGGGCATTTCGTCGTCGAGCAAGCGGGTGCGCCGCGGCTGGTGGTGCCCGCCTGGGCGGAGATCGAGCGCGTGACCGAGGATTGCCGCGGCTAGGATCGGCCCTGCGGCGGGGGGCGAATCCTCGTCCAGGATGCGGCTAATTTCAAGTCTTGCATGTCCCGCCGTGCATGCGCACATTGCGGGTGTGGCCGGGTTACCGGCCACTTGGCTAACACAAGCGAAAGGAGGTGATCCGATGTCTCATGGTTCAGCAAGGGGGTCGGTTCAGTTCGTTCGGGGGACTCGCTTCTAGGACCCGTTTGATGTCTGCCGGGGGGTATCCTCCCCCAATCAACGGCATGACGAGGGTTGCAGAGGCCTCATGGTCTCCCGGGCTGGAGCTCTCCGGCCGCTGACCATGTTTGGAGGGTGTCGGGTCGCCGGGAGGCGCCCGGCACCCTCTTCTCATTCATGCCCCATCTTTTATCTTGGTCCCCGCCAGCGGCTGTTCGCCCGAACGCGCGCCCGGGTTCCGACGCGACCGAGGCTCAGCCGCGAACGGCCCTGCGCGGTTCCGTCACCCCCAGGTGCAGATAGCGCACGCCGCTCCGTATCGTCAGCGAGGCGTAGATCCGGCGCGGAGCACCCGTCGGTCCTGCCACGTCCCAGCGCAGCAGGGTCCCGGCAGCTTTGTTGTCGACCCGCGCGGCCGTGGTTCTGGCCGGTGGCGTACCCAATCGTGCGGTAAGCAGCGCGGCGACGGCGTCGACCGTGTCCGCCGTCGATCGCGCGGCCAGGAGATTGCACTCCGCCAAGGGCCACGCCGCGGGTTGGGACGTCAGCGTCACGTCCGACGCCTGCCACCCGTCCAGCCTTGCACCCGGCGTCGTGCCGGCGTCCGCATCCAAATAGGAAAAGCCCCAGTCGCGGCGCGCCTCGATGGCAGGCAGAGCGGCCGCGGAGCCGATCTCCACCCGAAGACACGCCGCATCAAACAGCGTGACGAGATCGGCAAGCGGCCGATCACCCGGAACGATCGGGGTCCAGGCAAACGCCTGCTTGCGCAACACGATCTCGCTGCCGGCTGCATCGAACCAGCCGCCATCGACGACGCGCGGCAGATCACTGCCCGATGCGATCGCCGCCGCCATCATCGTCAGACCGGCGATCGTCGCACTTATCGAACCGATCCCGATCCTGTCATGCCCCTACCAGCAACCCCTCGCGCGCGATCTTCTCGCGCCAGACCAGCGGGGCGAGCTGGTGGACGTTCTGGCCCTCGCTGTCGACCGCGACCGTCACCGGGAAATCGGCCACTTCGAATTCGTAGATCGCCTCCATCCCCAGATCCTCGAAGCCGACGACCTTGCTGCCCTTGATCGCGCGCGACACAAGATAGGCGGCGCCGCCCACCGCCATCAGATAGGCCGATCGCGCCTCGGCGATCGCCTCGGTCGCGGCGGGGCCGCGCTCGGCCTTGCCGACCATCGCGAGCAGGCCCTGGTCGAGCATCATGCGCGTGAACTTGT
>CAYQPM010000243.1:0-3211 GCA_964419295.1 uncultured Stakelama sp.
CGCGCGCGAACAGCGGCACGGTCTGCGACAGGTCGAGGATGTGGACGCCGTTGCGGTCGCCGAAGATGTAGGGCTTCATCTTCGGGTTCCAGCGGTGCGTCTGGTGGCCGAAGTGCGCACCAGTCTCGATGAGCTGCTGCATGGTGACGACGGGTGCCGCCATAGGATAATTCCTTCCGGTTGAGCCTCTGGGAAGCGGATGACGACGATCCTTGCGGAACGGCGCACCGGGCTATGATGCTTCCCATGCGGGGTTGAGGGGCGCGCCATTAGCGCGCGGTGGCGGGAAATGCAAGGCAGCCGGCCACCGAAGAACAAACGTCGAACGACGCTTGACACCTGGAACAGGAATGGAACATAAGACGTCCAGACAGTGGACGGCGGTTTCTAACTCACTTTAATCCTGAATTCTTAGGTCCGAAGTGGGAAAAATGGAACCCGTATGGAACTCACTGACAAATCATTGGTTTAGCGAGTTATCCACAGGTTGCTCGCGCACCTGCTAGGGAGTTGGTTCGATGGTTGCAGCAGTCAGTGTTCTCGTGTTCGTCGGTGCGTTCCTGGCTGCGGCCGGCGTGATCGTCGCGACGGTCGCGCCGCAATGGCAGCGTATCGTCCGCCTCGCATCGGGCAACGTCGAAGCCGCCTTCACCCCGCTTTCCGAACTCGCGCTCGCCGAACGCCGGATCGCCGTCAGGCGCTGGGCGTCGGCTCCGGTGCCCGCGGGCGTTCGCCGGTTGCGCGCAGCCGCTTGACGCGGGCGTAGCTCGCCACGCTGAACGGGATGGTGAGCAGATAGCCGAGGCAGATCGCGCTCAGGGTATGCCATGGTGCGGACACGAGCGCGGCGCCGAGCAGGACCACACCGGCGATCGCCTCGAACCGCACCGTGCGCCGCAGACGCAGCGAACCCCATGAGAAGGTCGCCACGCTGGACACCATCAGCAGGGCGATGAACGCGACCCAGGGGGCAACCAGCCAGGGCGAGTTGAAGACCGGCTGGTCTGTCCAGAACCAGAAGTACATCGGCAGCATCGCAAGCCCGGCGCCCGCGGGCGCGGGCACCCCGGTCAGGAAGCCTGCGGATTTGTGCGGCTGATCCGTCTCATCGATCTTCGCGTTGAACCGCGCGAGCCGCAAGGCGCAGAAGACCGCGAGGATGAGACTGCTGATCCAGCCGATCCGCGGCAATGCGGCAAGCGACCAGAGGTACATGATCAGCGCCGGCGCGACGCCGAACGAGATCGCGTCGGAGAGCGAGTCGAGTTCAGCGCCGAATCGGCTTTCGCCGTGCAGCATCCGGGCGATGCGTCCATCGAGGCCGTCGAGCACCCCGGCGACCATGATCATCGTCACGGCGCTTTGCCAATCGCCGGCGATGGCGAAGCGCACGCCGCTGAGGCCGGAACACAAAGCGAGGGCCGTCACCGCGTTCGGCGCGACCGCGCGCAGCGGCAGCCCGCGTGGCGCGCGCGGCATGCGTCGCCGCGGACGTTCGCCGAATGCCGACGACCCGATCGACGGGTCGGGGTTCTCCGAACCGTTGCCGAAGCCGCTCACTGCGCCATGCCGGTGATCGGGACGCCGCCGACACGGCCGATGACGGTTTCACCCGCGATCGAACGCTGGCCCAGCGTCACCTGCGGAATGATGTCATCGGGCAGGAAGACGTCGACGCGGCTGCCGAAGCGGATCAGGCCGATGCGCTGGCCGGTTGCGACCATGTCGCCCGGCTTGACGAAGGGAACGATCCGGCGGGCGACCAGGCCGGCGATCTGCGTGAAGCCGATGCGGCGGCCATCGCGCCCTTCGACGACGATATGCTGGCGCTCGTTCTCGTCCGATGCCTTGTCGAGATCGGCGTTGAGGAATTTGCCGCTGATATAGACGACCTCGCGGATCGTGCCGGCGATTGGGGTGCGATTGATGTGCACGTCGAACACGGACATGAAGATCGACACGCGGGTCAGCGGCGCTTCGCCGAGTTCGCCGACCAGTTCGCGCGGCACCGCCACCTTCTGGATCATCGTCACCAGCCCGTCGGCCGGCGCGATGATCAGGCCGTCGCCGACGGGCGTGGTGCGGATCGGATCGCGAAAGAAGGTGAGCACCCAGATGACGACGCCGATCAGCGGCCAGAACAGCACCTTGGTGACGATCGTCGCCAGCAACGTGATGCCGAGCGCGATGGCGGCGTATTTGTGCCCTTCCGGGTGGACGGAGGGGAAGCGCCACTTGACCGTCGTCGTGGGGAGCGGCGTGTGGGGGGGCTTTTCTAACGATGGCATAACCACGGGGTTTAACCGTGTCGTTCATGCAACACAACGATAAGCCGCCCGAAGCGTGCGGGCGACGGTTGATCCCCTGCCCGCTTGTGCCTAGACGCATCGCCAAAATCCCCTCCCATAGGACGAGAAAATGGCCAAGATTCAGGTGAAGAACCCGATCGTCGAGATCGACGGCGACGAGATGACCCGGATCATCTGGGAATGGATCCGCGAGCGCCTGATCAAGCCCTACCTCGACATCGAACTCGATTATTACGACCTCGGCATCGAGCATCGCGACGCCACCGAAGACCGCGTGACCGTGGAGGCCGCCAAGGCGACCCAGAAGCACGGCGTCGCGGTCAAGTGCGCGACGATCACCCCCGACGAGCAGCGCGTCGAGGAATTCGGCCTGAAGAAGATGTGGAAGTCGCCCAATGGCACGATCCGCAACATTCTGGGCGGCGTCGTCTTCCGCGAGCCGATCGTGATCAAGAACGTTCCCCGCCTGATCCCCGGCTGGACCCACCCGATCGTCGTCGGCCGTCACGCCTTCGGCGACCAGTATAAGGCGACCGATTTCCGCGTTCCCGGCCCCGGCAAGCTGCGCCTCGTGTTCGAAGGCGACGACGGCACGCTGATCGATGAAGAGGTGTTCCAGTTCCCGTCGTCGGGTGTCGCGATGGGCATGTACAACCTGGACGATTCGATCCGCGACTTCGCGCGCGCGTCGATGCACTACGGCCTCAATCTCAAGTGGCCGGTGTACCTGTCGACCAAGAACACGATCCTGAAGGCCTATGACGGCCGCTTCAAGGACCTGTTCGCCGAGGTGTTCGAGGCCGAGTTCAAGGACAAGTTCAAGGAAGCCGGCATCGTCTACGAACATCGCCTGATCGACGACATGGTCGCATCGGCGCTGAAGTGGAACGGCGAGTTCGTCT
>CAYQPM010000244.1:0-3197 GCA_964419295.1 uncultured Stakelama sp.
GTCGGGGAGTGGCGCAGGCTGGTAGCGCACCTGGTTTGGGACCAGGGGGTCGCAGGTTCGAATCCTGTCTCCCCGACCACATATGATGAACATCGACCCGGCCCTGCCGAACCCACCTCGATGCGGTCGGCGGGCGTCATGGGGCTTCAGCTTGGTGTGCTGGCATCAGGAAGCTGACCGATCGACGTCGGTGATCGATGCAATGCTCCGGTACGCACATCCACCAATCGCCGACACACAATCCGCTGACCGGTGATGGGTGCGGTTGCGTCCACCTGCATGACGGCCGCACGCCGCGTTCCGCTGTGCAGCGCATTCCGACCATGGGTCGATGAGGGATGGTGGGCCCGGCAGGACTCGAACCCGCAACCTAGCCGTTATGAGCGGCCAGCTCTAACCGTTGAGCTACAGGCCCCACCTAAGCGCTCGCTAGCGCAGCGACGGCCAAAGAAAAAGCTGTCTTGGCGCAATCGACGCGAAATGCGTCCGTCCATGAAAAAGGGCGTCCCCTTGCGGAGACGCCCCTTTGATCTTGCGACTGCATGATCGGCGCGTCGGGCGAACCCGACGCCGCGCGATTACATGTTGTCTGCCTTCTCTTCAGCCGCGTCACGGACGTTGTCCGCAGCCGCGTTGATGTTGTCGGCCTTGTTCTCGAGCACGGCTTCGGCGGTCGAGTTCGAGGTGTTGTCGGCCAGCGCGTCGATGTTGTCGGCCTGCGCCTCCATGTTGTCGGCCAGCATGTCCGCGTTGTTCTCAACGGCGGCAGCTTCAGGCGACTTCGAGCAGGCAGCGACGGACATCAGGCCGGCGGCAGCGAGAACGAAAGCGATCTTCTTCATTCAATTGCTCCCAAGCAAAGCAAATTTCGCGGCCGGCCCGATCGCCGTCGCGAGACAGCCCAAATACCGCACGACTTCCCCCGGTCAATCACCAAATTCATCCAGCGGTCATGTGCGGCCCCCGTGCCGGCCCTAGCGACGCGGTGCCACCGGGCCGATATCCTCGGGCGCATTGGCCACGACGGCGAGCATCGTCGTCCAGGCCGCGACGTTCTGGCGCAGCTGTTCCGGATCGATCCGATCGAGCGTGTCGTCGGGTGTATGATGCGTGTCGAAGTAGCGTGTGCCATCCTGGTTGAGGTCGACCGCCGCCACCCCGAGTGCCAGCGTCGGGCCGACATCGGTGCCATCGCCGCCCACGCCGGCACCCCGGCTGATGCCCAGCGGTGCGAGCGCGCTCTGCAGGCGATCGGCCACCGCTTTGGCGCTGTCCGGCAGGTTGACTTCGAACCGCCAGACGCGATCCGCACCGAAATCGCTTTCCTGTGCCGTGGCGTGGCGTTCGCCGCCGTGAACGCGCGCATAGTCCTTCCCGCCGAAGCCGCCCGGCTCCTCCGCGCCGAACCAAACGACGCGAATCGTCCGGCGGGGGCGGGGGCCGTCGAGCAGGCGTTTCGCCGCAGCGGTGGTGATCCCCACTCCCGAAGCATCGTCGATCGCACCGGTCGCCAGATCCCAGCTGTCGAGGTGTCCGCCGATCAGCACGATGCCGGCTTTGGGATCGCTGCCCGGGACTTCGGCGATGACGTTGCCCGACGTGCCCGTACCCGCGAAGCGCGGCGTCAGCACCAGCTTGAGCGTGATGGGCTTGCCGCGTTCGGCCATCCGCTCGAGCAGCTCGGCGTCGGGCACCGACAGGGCGGCCGCCGGAATCGGCGCCATGCCGGCCGGGAAGTTCGTGCCGCCGGTATGCGGATTGCGGTGATGGTCGCTGCCGATCGAGCGGATCACGACCGCCGCGGCGCCCTTGCTGGCCGCCAGCGCCGGGCCGACGAAGCGGGCGACGCCATAGGTGCCATAGCTCGACCCGTCCTGCGTCGCGTGCATCGCATTGCCGATATAGACGATCTTGCCGCGCACGCTCTCCGGCGCCGCGTTGGCGAGGTCGCCATAGGTCTTGAACACCACCACGGCCGCGGTCAGCCCGGCCGCCGGAGTCGCGCCGGAATTGCCGAGCGCAACCAGTTTGAGCTTCTGCGGAAACGGGGCGACGACCTCCGCCGTTTCGTCGCCGCGCAGCCAGACCGGCATCTGGTAGGTTTCCACATGCACGTTCCTGAAGCCCAGCGCCTTCAGCTTGGCGACCGCCCAGGTCCGGGCCCGCGCTTCCGCATCGGTCGCCGCCAGCCGCTGCCCGACCTCCGTCGTCAGGCCTTCGACGATGTCATAGGCGACATCGTCCTTCAGTGCGGCATCGCGCAGTGCGGCGACCTTGGCATCGACGGGAGCGGGGACGGGCGGCGCGGACCGTTGCGCCACGGCTGCCGTTGACGTGGCAAGCGCGAGCAGGGCGAGGGCGAGGCGTGTCATTGGGTCAATCCCCTTGTCGTGATGCGATAGCGGCGGTGTGAGCGATGCGAGCGTCCAGCACAAGCGCCAGCCATTTGCACCCGGCGGTCGCGCTCGCTACATGCGCGGAGGAGAACTTCCGTCTTATCGATCAGGAGCGCGCGCCGACCATGGCCGTCCAGTACACCTATGTCATGAAGGGTCTGAGCAAGACCTTCCCGGGCGCCAACAAGCCCGTGCTGAACAACATCCATCTGCAGTTCATCCCGTCGGCGAAGATTGCGATCATCGGGCCGAACGGCGCCGGCAAATCCACCCTGATGAAGATCATGGCGGGCATGGACCCCGATTTCACCGGCGAAGCCTGGGCCGCCGACGGTGTGCGCGTCGGCTATCTGGCGCAGGAGCCGCAGCTCGATCCTACCAAGGACGTGATGGGCAACGTCAAGGACGGCGTACGTCCGGTCGCGGATCTCGTCGACCGCTTCAACGCGATCTCGGCCGAAATGGGCGATCCGAAGGACGACACGGACTTCGATGCGCTCATGGAAGAGATGGGCGATCTGCAGGCCAAAATCGACGCCGTCGATGGCTGGACGCTCGACAACCAGCTGGAAGTCGCGATGGAAGCTTTGCGCTGCCCACCGGGCGATGCCGATGTGTCGAAGCTGTCGGGCGGTGAAAAGCGCCGCGTCGCGCTGTGCAAGCTGCTGCTCGAAAAGCCCGACATCCTGCTGCTCGACGAACCGACCAACCACCTCGACGCCGAAAGCGTGTCGTGGCTGGAAAACTACCTCAAGGAATATACCGGCAACGTCATCCTCGTGACGCACGACCGCTATTTCC
>CAYQPM010000245.1:0-3195 GCA_964419295.1 uncultured Stakelama sp.
GGCGCGATGTTGAACAACAGGAAATACAGCATCGTATCGATGCTCTTGGTGCCGCGCTCGACCACCTTGGTGACCGCGCCGGTGCGCCGTTCCAGATGGAAGCGCAGCGACAATTGGTGGAGATGGCGGAACACGTTCGCCGCCAGCCGTCGCGTCGCATCCTGCCCGACGCGTTCGAACACCGCATTGCGCAGATTGTCGAACAGCACCGAACCGAACCGCGCCGCGCCGTACCCGATCACCAGCGCCAGGATCAGCGTCGTCGCGGAGCGGTCGCCCTTGGCCATGCCATCCACCGCGCCCTGCAGCGCGAACGGCGCGCCGTACACCTGCACCAGCTTGGACAGCACCACCAGCGTCATCGCCCCGACGATGCGCAGCCGCAACGCCGGCGCATCGGCCGGCCACAGATAGGGCAGGAAACGGCGCAGCGTCGGCAGTAACGGGCGCTCGGCGCTGGCGGGTTGGGTCATCGGGGGCACGTGCGACATGTAAGGTCGGTCAATCCCTCATGAAAGCGGTTGATGGAACAAGAAAGGCGGTTCGTCGATTTTACTGCTCGGAACGGGAGACGAAACATGGAACCATTGTTCTTCGTCATGGCGATCATGGGTTGTTCGGATGCCAGTGCGAGTTGCGCCGAGGCACGCGTCGAACCGGCGCATTACGCCACGCTGGCACAGTGCCGCGCCGCGATGCCCGCCGCGTTGATGCGCAACACCGATGTCGATTATCCGGTCGTCGCCGCGAACTGCCGCACCAACGGCCAGTATCTCGCCCAGGCCAAAGCAGGCAAACCCCGCGCCTGATTGCCGATCGTCCATGGCTTGCTATCATCGCCCCCGTCGCAGGCTTGCGGTCGGGGGTTTTTGATGCGCGGACGGGATGATGCATAAGGCGCGCTGGATGCGCCGGATACTCGGGGTCGTGCTGGGTGCGATCGCGGCGGTCGCGACGATCTTCCTGTTCGAATGGATCGCCCAGGCGCTCTACCCGATCCCCGAAAGCTGGGAGAGTGCCAGCCGCGCCGACGTCGCCGCGGTGATGGACGCGATCCCGCTGCCTGAAAAGCTGATCGTCGTCGGCGGGTGGTTCGCCGGGGCGTTCTGCGGTGCCTGGCTAGCCTTGCGCGTGTCGGACTGGGGGCCAGCGGCGTGGATCGTCGGTGCGCTGCTGATCGCGGGCGGCAGCGCCAATCTCGTCGCGATCCCGCACCCGGTGTGGATGCAGGCCGCGACCGTCACCGCGCCGCTGGCCGGCGTGTGGCTGGCGCGGCGCATGCATCGCAAGCCGTATCGCGGCGAACCGTTACTCGGCTGAACCGGGGTCTTCCGGCGGCGCGACGGGCGGGGTCCGCTCCCCGCCCTGCATCGGCAGCGACCACAGGATCTGGTCGCGCAGCAACGCCTCCAGCTCCTCCGCGCCCGCCGCATGCGCCGCGGCGCGCTTGCGCAGCAGGCTGGCGAGCAGCTTCGCCCGGCTTTGCGGCTCGGCATGCCCCGCCCGCCCCTTCGACAGGGCACGCGACAGGCGCAGGGAAAGCATCGTCATGCGGCAAGGATAGCGCCGTGCGGATGCGCGAGACGCTAACGACGATGGTTACCCCGCCGTTGAGCATAAGGCGATGCTATCCGGCGGACCGCCCCGGGCGCACCCATGCGATCGTGCGTGGTTCGGGCGGATACAGGGTCCGCCGCTGCGCCGCCGCGATCGCCGACCGCGCGATGAACTTCACCTTGTCCAGCTTCGACGTCGTCACGCGGTGGTCCCAGGCATGGTCGCCGAGCGCGGCGACGGTGCGGCCGATCGCGCCGTAAATGTCCGCCGCCGACAGCACCGCCCAGGCCGATCGAAACGGCAGCGCCGGCGTGCCGATCCGCGCGCTCGCCTCGAACTCGGCGCTGCGTTCCGCCAGCCTGCGCGCGAGCACGCTGAGGCGCGACCGGAACGGCGGCTTCATATGCTGGCCGGGCGGGATATCCATTTCGACCAGCCACTCTTCGGGTACGTAGCAGCGACCGACCCGGTCATCCTCCTCGATGTCGCGCGCGATGTTCGACAGCTGGAACGCCATGCCGAGGTCGCACGCCCGATCCAGCACCGCGTCGTCGTCCGGCGAGACGCCCATCGCCACCGCCATCATGCAGCCGACGACGCCCGCGACATGGTAGCAATATTTGTAGAGGTCCGCTTCCGACCGCGGCCGCCATTCGCGCGCATCCAGCGCGAAGCCGGCGATCAGGTCGCGCGCAAAGGCGGGCGGCATGTGCGTTTCCGCCGCGACGATGCGCAATGCATCGAAGGCCGGATCGCCGATGACCTGCCCGGCGAGCGCCGCATCGGTCATCGCGCTGATCTGCGCCAGCCGCGCCGGCGCATCCTCCACCACGCTCATATCGTGGCCATGATCCTGCCCGTCGGCGATGTCGTCGCACGCCCGGCACCACGCATAGAGCAGCCACGCCCGCTCGCGCGTCCGCCGGTCGAACAGCTTGCTCGCCGCGGCGAAGCTCTTCGACCCGCGCGCGATCGATTCCTGCGCGGTCGCCACGATCGCGTCGCGGCTGGGAAGGACGGGGCCTTCGCTCATCGCGAAACGCGCGGCCGGACGCTCACAAATCGCTGGCCTTCATCCTGGTGATCGTCTCGATCGGCACGTGCGCGGCCATCTGTGCGAGCAATCCGTCCAGGGCATCGTCGATCAGCAGGATGCCCTGATGCTGCGGGCGCAGGAAGCCAACCTCGCCCATCTTCGCATAGAAGGCGATCAGATGATCGTAATAGCCCGCCACGTTGAGCAGCCCGACCGGCTTCGCGTGATAGCCGATCTGCGCCCAGCTGAGCGCTTCCCATAATTCGTCCATCGTACCGGTGCCGCCGGGCAGGTTGACGAAGCCGTCGGACAGATCGGTAAAGGCCTGCTTGCGCTGGTGCATCGTGCCGACGACGTGCAATTCGGTGCAGCCGCGATGCGCCACCTCGGCATCGACCAGCGCCTGCGGGATGATGCCGATCACCTCGCCGCCGGCCGCCAGCGCACTGTCCGCCACCGCGCCCATCAGTCCCAGCCGCCCGCCGCCATAGACCACGCCGATCCCGCGCTCCGCCAACGTCCGCCCAACCTGGCGCGCGGATTCGACATAGACCGGGTCGGCGGGGGTCGCCGAGCCGCAATAGATTGCGAGCCGCTTCACT
>CAYQPM010000246.1:0-3194 GCA_964419295.1 uncultured Stakelama sp.
TCGACGGACAGGACATTCGCCGCGTCACCCAGGCCAGCCTGCGCGCCGCGATCGGGATCGTGCCGCAGGACACCGTGCTGTTCAACGACACGATCGGCTACAACATCGCGTATGGCCGCGAGGGCGCGGGGCGGACGGAGATCGAGGGCGCTGCGCAGGGAGCGGCGATCGCCGGCTTCATCGAACGCCAGCCCGAGGGCTATGACACCCGCGTCGGCGAACGCGGCCTGAAGCTTTCGGGCGGCGAGAAGCAGCGCGTCGCGATTGCGCGGACCCTGCTCAAGAATCCGCCGGTCCTGATCCTCGACGAGGCGACCAGCGCCCTCGACAGCCGGACCGAGGCGGATATCGTCGCGACCTTGCAGGCGATCGAACGCGGGCGCACGACGATCGTCATCGCGCACCGCCTGTCGACGGTGGTGCATGCCGACCAGATCGTGGTGCTGGACGATGGCGGCATCGCCGAACGCGGCACGCACGGCGAGCTGCTGCGATTGGGCGGCCTTTACGCCGAAATGTGGGCCCGACAGGCGCAGGAGCAGGATGAAGACGACGTCCCCGGCGCGAGCGAAGGCGCGCTGGCGGCGGAATAGCAGCGGCCTGGGCGCTCGTCAGGCGAGGTCCGCCGCGTCCGGGTGCCGCTGTACATAGGCCGCGACGAACGAACAGGCCGGCACCACCGTCAACCCCGCCGCACGCACCTGCGCCAGCGCGCCGGCGATCAACCGCGACCCGACGCCATGCCCCTCCAGCGCCGGCGGCACTTCGGTATGAGTGAAGACGATGGCATCGCCCTCGCGCCGATAGGCGGCAATGGCGGTTTCCCCACCCTCGGTGAGTTCGAAGCGCCCCGCGGCGCGATTGTCGGTGACGTTGCTCATGCCGCGTCAACGTTTCGACGCGTTCATCCGGTGCAGGTCAGCGCGACCGTCTCGGCAATTTTATCGAAGACGATCGACGAACATCGCCGCAACTGATCCGCGCCGAGTGAGAGTGTGTCCCGGCGCACGTCGCGGGCCTTGCCCTTCGCGGTCACGACGATCTCGTCCGGGTCCGGGGCCGCCGGCGGCACGTCGCCCTCGCGGATCGACGCGGCGTTGCCGGCATCGCTGGTGCGGACGCCGAGCGTGGCGATGCGCAAGGCGCCGACTGCAAGCGGCCGGCGCAGCGTCAGCGTGCGGACCGGACGTTCGATACCGAAGAAGATTTCGGTCTGGACCGGAGCGCCGGTGACGACGCCGTCCTGCGCCGCGGCGAGTCGGACCGCCGCGCCTGCGGTCGCCAGCGACCGGGAATGATGAGGGTCGAGGCGCAGTCGCATCGGCTGACCGCCGACGATGATCGTGGCGAAGGTCGAGCCGAAGTTGCCGAACAGGCCGAAGAGCGCGCTGTCGTGGGTGGCGCGAAAGGTCGTCGTCGTTTCGTCCGGGCGGGCGTCGTGCAGCTGGAAACGGACGATCGGTTCGGGGAACGCCGCCGGCCCGGCGCTCGCCTCGACGTCGCGGGCGAAGGATCGCCCGGCCCAGCCGACTCGACGTTTTGCAGGACGGTTGCCCAGATCGACCGGCACCACCTGCGTCCGGGTCATCACACCGGTGTCGCCGACCGAATACCCGATGCCGACGCCCCAGCTTCCGGTCAGTTTGAGCCCGGCTCGTCTGGCGATCGCCCGATCGATCAGCGGCATCGCGGGGGCGGCAGGATCGATGCGCATCCGCACGGACAGCCCCGCGACGCGTGCCGTGATGATACCGTCTCCGCTCACCACGCGCTCGGCCGGCGGTTCGGCGGCACTTACCAGCAGCATCGCCGCCACAATCGCCGCCACATGTCGCACTGCCGCTCTCCTCGTGATGAGGGCACAGAAGAGCGGCGCATCATGTCATTTCGGCGGCACGTTGGTGTCCGAGATATACCTTTGGCGATGCCAGAACCACCACGAGAAGATCAGCGGCGGGATCACGGCGATTGCGATGCCGCCGAGGACGAGGGCCTGACGCTCGCCCGGAGCGATCGGCAGCAGCGCCGCGCCGACGATCGTCGCGCCGCCCAGGATCATCGTTCGCGCACCGAGCCGATGCGTGGCGATCCAGTTTTCGGGATCGGTCAGCGTCCACGGCGTGCGGATCCCGACGAAGAAGCCGGGGCGCGATTTGGGCAGGACATTGCCGATCGCGATCAGCAGCACGCCGCCGGCCGCGAGGTGCAGCGTCGCCGGCAGCCAGAAGCCCAGCGCAGGTGCCGCGATCACCACCTCGGTCAGCAGCAGCATGCCGAGCAGCCCGCCCCATGCGGTACGGTACAGCGGCGCGCTGGCACCGAGGCGCTGCTGCAACGGCTCGATCGAGGGCAGGATCGCGAAGACGACGCTCAGCACCGCCGCCAGGACAGCGGGCATATAGAGCGCGCGGCTCGCATCGGCGAAACCATCCGCCTGCCCTGCCGCATTCCAGTGCACGGGCAATTGCGTGCCGGCGGGCAGCCGCTGCAGCGCCACCGTGCCGATGCCCGCCAACACGCCCACTGTCACGATCGATGCGATCGTCGTCCGCCGGTACGTCATTCCTGTTCCTCCTGCTCGTCTGCCGCGCTCGCGCCCACCTTCAACCGGTTCATGAAGCCCATCATCACCTCTTCGAGCGCAGAGAGATTGAGCGTATAGACCGTGCTCGTGCCGCGATTTTCACCCTGGATCAGCCCGGCGGCGCGGAGCTTGGCGAAGTGACCGGACATCGTCGGCTTCGACACGTCGAACGCATCGGCCAGATCGCCCGCACTCATGCCGCCGCGCTTGAGCAGCTCGAGAATGCGGCGGCGGGTCGGGTGCGCCAGTGCGTCGAAAGCCTTGTCCATGCCGCCTATTTAGCGCGATCGCTAATTAGCACAAGCACTAATTAGCATCTTCGCTAACAAAGGTAGGTCGGCTCGACGTGCGGTAGTGGCGCCCCTACATGGCGCGGTGATGCTCCCCGATCCTCTGCCTACATTGTCGCGCGTCTTCGGCTTCCCTGCGTTCCGCGGCGTGCAGGCGGATGTGGTCGAGCGGGTGCTGGCGGGCGAGCGGACGCTCGGCGTGATGCCGACGGGTGCCGGCAAGTCGCTCTGCTACCAGCTGCCATCGGTGATGATGGAGGGGACATGCGTCGTCGTGTCGCCGCTGATCGCGCTGATGCACGACCAGCTGCGCGCCGCCG
>CAYQPM010000247.1:0-3181 GCA_964419295.1 uncultured Stakelama sp.
TTATCGCGGCACGGTGCTGACCGCGCTGGAGGATGTCGAGAATGCGATCGTCGCGCTCGACACCGCCCGCCAGCGCGAGACGCAGTTCCGCATCGCCTTCGATGCGTCCAGCGCCTCGGCGATCCTGGCGCGTAGCCAGTATCGCAGCGGCCTCACCGATTTCACCACGCTCAACCAGCAGGAAGCGGCGCTGCTCTCCGCGCAGAACGGCCTCACCCAGGCTCGCTCGGATCAGGCGACCGCGCTGATCGCGCTGTACAATGCGCTCGGCGGCGGCTGGGACCCGAACGTCATCCCGGTCGCGCCCTCCGCCGGCGCAACCGCAACTCCCGAGGGCGAGACCCGCTGATGGCCGAACCGATCGACGATTTCCTGGGCGTGAAGCCGGTGCCCGTCTGGCGGCGCTATCTGAAATGGGTGTTCGTCGCCATCGGCGTGGTGCTGCTCGCGCTGTTGCTCAAAAGCTGTTTCGGGCCGAAGCCCGACGCCGGCTATTCGACCCAGCCGGCGGAACGCGGCAATCTGACGGTGACCGTCTCGGCGACCGGCAAGCTGGCGCCGACCAACCAGGTGACCGTCGGTTCGCAGCTGTCCGGCCTCGTCACCAAGGTGGTGGTCGACGTGAACGATCGCGTCACGGCGGGGCAGCCGCTGGCGCTGATCGACCCCGCGCAGATCGACGACCAGATCCGCCAGCAACAGGCGCAGATCGCCGCCAATCAGGCGCAGGTCAACCAGGCCCAGGCGACCGTCGCCGAAAGCCGGGCACAGCTCGCCCGCCTCGAAGAGGTGTACAAACTGTCGGGAGGCCGCGTGCCCTCCGGCACCGAATTGCAGACCGGGCGCGCCAATTACCAGCGTGCCATCGCCGCGCTGAAGGTGGCGCAGGCGAACGTCACCGCCGCCCGCGCGACGCTGGCGCAGAGCCAGACGCAGCGCGCACGGGCGATCATCCGCTCGCCCGTCAACGGCGTCGTGCTCGCGCGGCAGGTCGATCCCGGCCAGACCGTCGCGGCATCGTTCAGCACGCCGACGCTGTTCGTCATCGCCGAGGATCTGTCGAAGATGAAGCTGGAGGTCGCCGTCGACGAAGCGGACGTCGGCGAGGTCAAGCTGGGCCAGAAGGCGAACTTCACCGTCGACGCCTTTCCGGGCAAGACCTTCCCGGCGACGATCAGCCGCGTCGATCTGGGATCGAACCTGACGGTCAGCGCGGCGTCGTCGACGACCACCACCACGACCTCCACGACCGGACAGGTCGTCAGCTACGCCGCCGACCTGACCGTCGAGAACCCGACGCTGCAATTGCGCCCGGGCATGACCGCGACCGCCGACATCGTGACGTCGGACAAGCAGAACGTGCTGCTCGTCCCCAACGCCGCCTTGCGCTTCAAGCCCACCGCGGCGGGGGCGGGCGGGTCGAGCGGCGGTATCGCCGGCTCGCTCACCTTCCGGCCCGGCCGCAACCGGCCGGAACGCACCGCCAAGCTCGCACGCGGGGCCAGCCAGACCGTCTACGTCAAGGATGCGGAGGGCAAGCCGCAGCCGGTGCAGGTGACGACGGGCGACAGCAACGGCACGATGACCGAAGTGCTGAGCGGCGACCTCAAGCCGGGACAGCAGGTCATCACCGGCCAGCTCTCTACGGGCAAGGACAGCGCGGCCAGCGGTGCGCGGCGCAGCGGCGCGGGCGGTTCGCGCCGCCAGGGCGGAGCGGGCGCAGCCGGTGGCCAGTGATGCGTGCAACCCGCTCGTCGTCCCCGCGCCGGCGGGCACGCGCGCTATGAACGCGGGCGCCCATGCCTGATCCCATCATCACGATGCGCGCCGTCACCAAGGTGTACGGGACCGGCGCGACGCAGTTCCAGGCGCTGAAGGGTGTCGATCTCGACATCCAGGCAGGCGATTTCGTCGCGGTGATGGGGCCGTCGGGGTCGGGCAAGTCGACGACGAT
Organism: uncultured Stakelama sp.; assembly: GCA_964419295.1. Lineage (GTDB taxonomy): Bacteria > Pseudomonadota > Alphaproteobacteria > Sphingomonadales > Sphingomonadaceae > Sphingomonas. The sequence goes on from CAYQPM010000247.1 coordinate 1,955, forward strand.
GAACATCCTCGGCTGCCTCGACGTGCCGTCCGACGGCACCTTCCTGTTCCGCGGCCACCATGTCGAATCGCTCGACCGCGACCAGCGCGCCTTGCTGCGCCGCCGCTACCTCGGTTTCGTGTTTCAGGGGTTCAACCTGCTCAGCCGGACGAGCGCGCTGGAAAACGTCGAGCTGCCGCTGCTGTATCGCGGCGAGGACAAGAAGACGCGGCGCGAACTGGGCATGGCGGCGCTCGCCAAGGTCGGGCTCGACCGCTGGTGGGACCATACGCCCGCCGAATTGTCGGGGGGCCAGCAGCAGCGCGTCGCCATCGCGCGCGCGATCGTCACCGAACCCGACGTGCTGCTCGCCGACGAGCCGACCGGCAACCTCGATTCCGAACGCTCGGTCGAGATCATGGAATTGCTCACCGACCTCAATCGCAACAGCAACATCACCGTGCTCATGGTCACCCACGAACCCGACATGGCCGCCTTCGCCCGCACCGTAATCCACTTCAAGGACGGTCTGGTCGAACGGATCGAGGCGCAGCATCGGCCCGGAGAACCGGTGACCAGTGCGGCGGTGGAGGCCTAGATGCTCGGCACGACCCTTATCCTCGCGCTGCGGTCGATCCGGCGGCACCTGCTGCGCTCGTTCCTGACGATCCTCGGCATCGTCATCGGCGTCGGCGCGGTCGTCACGATGGTGACGTTGGGCAAGGCGACGACCGCCGCAGTGCAGCAGCAGATTTCCGCGCTCGGCAGCAACATCCTCCAGATCCGTCCCGGTCAGGGCTTCGGGCGCGGCGGCGGCGGGCCGCAGCCACCCAATTTCAAGCCCGAGGATGTCGAGGCGATCGCCAACCAGATCGCCGGCGTCACCGCGGTCGCGCCGCAGGCGAGCGCGTCGGCGACCGCGATCTACGAAGGGGCGAACTGGTCCACCTCGATCAACGGCACCACCAGCGCGTTCCTCACCGTCCAGCCGTGGCCGCTCGTCGCCGGCCGCTACTGGACGTCGGCCGAACAGGAAGCGGGCAAGGCGGTGTGCCTGATCGGCAATACCGTCCGCCAGAACCTGTTCCGCGGCGGCGACCCGATCGGCGCGCGTATCCGGCTCGGGAACATCAGCTGCGACGTGATCGGCGCGCTCAGCACGCGCGGGCAGGGCGGCTTCGGCGATCAGGACGATGTGGTGGTGATGCCGATCAAGACGGTGCAGCGCCGCTTCACCGGCAACCGCGA
>CAYQPM010000248.1:0-3180 GCA_964419295.1 uncultured Stakelama sp.
AACAGGACGAAATTCTGGCGTTCTTTGTTCAAGGTCTTGCCCCGTCGTAGCTCAAGGGACGGGATCGGGTCCGTACCCGCCCCATGGATGACAGCGCGCGATCCGCTTCACCGCCAACCAGCCCCCTTTGGCCGCGCCATAGCGGCGAAGTGCAGTGATTGCATAGGCGGAACAGGATGGCTGGTAGCGACAGGTCGGCGGCATCACCGCCGACGGACCCAACTGCCAGCCGCGGGCGAGCAGAATCAGCAACCGGGCGATCACCGTCTGGGCTTTCGCGGCCCGCGTGGTCGTGCCGGCGAGTCCTCGCCGCGCGCGATCTTGCTCAACGCCTTGCCGAATTCGGCTTTCAGCAACGCATGATCGCGTTCGATCCCGCCGTCCCGCCCGATCAGCACGTGATCGGCGCCTGCAATGCCGCCCGTGGGCAACAGCTCACGCGCCAACGCCCGCAACCGCCGTTTCATGCGGTTCCGGACGACGGCGTTACCCACTTTCTTGGTGACGGTGAAGCCGACGCGCATGGTCGGATCACCATCCTTGCGATCGTGCACCAGCAGGACGAATCCCGGCATCGGCGCACGACGCCCCGCATTCGCCGCGAGGAAATCGCGGCGGCGGGTAAGCGTCGAGATTACGCCGACAGCTTCTTGCGGCCACGCGCTCGGCGCGCGTGGATCACCGCCCGGCCGCCGACCGTCGCCATCCGCGCGCGGAAGCCGTGGCGGCGTGCACGCACCAGGTTGCTCGGCTGAAAGGTCCGCTTCATGATTCATTCCCTGATCGTCTGAATAGAAAACGGCCGCCACGCGGGACGGCCTTGTTGGGCTGCGCTTACCCACGGAGATCGCGAAAGTCAACGCGAGGCCCGCTGCTTGTCGCGCGCGTGGCGCCGCAATGCACTGGGCCGGCGCATCGTACGATCCACCAGCCCGCCGATCCGCGGCCAGCGCCGCTTGGCCCGCGCGAACCGCACCTGCGCGAGGCGCGAATTGCGCAGGATCAGCACCAGTCCGCCCGCGAACAGGAAAATGCCGCCGGGTCCGGGCAGCGGCCCGACCACGGCAGCGCCCAGGATCAGCAACCCGCCGAGGATCAGCTGGGCGATGCGGCTGATTGGGTGACGATCCTTCATGCAACCTCACGTGGGACTGGTGTATTGCTTTCGCAAGACGGCAATTAAATGTTCGAAACGGACCTGAAGTCACGTTAGGGGTATCGCTATGACCGCGGTGTGACGCGTGGATGAACAGGGAAACGCTATGGCCGCGATCGTCCGGACGGCGGCCTATCTTGGGCTGGAGGCACGGGGCGTCGAGGTGCAGGTGCAGCTCATCGCCGGTCTGCCGGCCTTTATCGTCGTCGGTCTCGGCGACAAGGCGGTGGCGGAAAGCCGCGAGCGGGTCAGGAGCGCCATCTCTGCCATGGGGCTCGCGCTCCCGCCCAAGCGCATCGTGGTCAACCTGTCGCCCGCCGACCTGCCGAAGGAGGGGTCTCACTTCGACCTGCCGATCGCCCTCGGCCTGCTCGGCGCGATGGGCGTGATCGACGTAGAGGCATTGTCCGAATACATAGTCGTGGGCGAACTGGGCCTCGACGGCCGCATCGCCCCTTCGCCCGGCGTCCTGCTCGCCGCCTTGCATGCCGCCGCAGAGAACAAGGGCCTGGTCTGTCCGTCCGCCCAGGGATCCGAAGCCGCCTGGGCCGGATCGGTCGAGGTTCTCGCCGCCCCAGACCTCCTCGCGCTGATCAACCACTTCAAGGGCCACAGCCTGCTGTCACCGCCGCTCCCCGGTGTGGTCGAGCGGCTCGATCACGGCCCCGACCTCATGCAGGTCAAGGGGCAGGAGGTCGCCAAGCGCGCGCTGGAGATCGCCGCGGCGGGCGGGCACAATCTGCTGATGGTCGGTCCACCGGGCGCGGGCAAGTCGCTGATGGCCTCCTGCCTGCCGGGCATCCTGCCGCCGCTGGACGCCGCCGAGGCGCTGGAGGTTTCGATGGTCCAGTCGGTCGCCGGCACGCTCGCCGGGGGCCGGCTGACGCGCAGCCGCCCGTTCCGCAGCCCCCATCATAGCGCGTCGATGGCGGCGCTCACCGGCGGCGGACTGAAGGTCAGGCCGGGCGAGGTCAGCCTGGCGCATCTCGGCGTGCTGTTCCTCGACGAACTGCCCGAATTCCAGCGCGGCGTCCTCGATTCGCTGCGGCAGCCGCTGGAGGCCGGCGTGGTCAGCGTCGCGCGCGCCAATGCCCACGTCACCTTCCCGGCCCGTGTTCAGCTCGTCGCCGCGATGAACCCGTGCCGTTGCGGTCACTTGGGCGATGCCAGCCTCGCCTGCGCGCGTGCACCGCGCTGCGCTGCCGATTACCAGGCGAAGGTGTCAGGCCCCTTGCTCGATCGCATCGATCTGCACGTCGAGGTCGCCGCGGTCAGTGCTGCCGACCTCGTGTTGCCGCCGCCCACCGAAGGCTCGGTCGAGATCGGCGCACGCGTCGCAGCCGCTCGCGCGATCCAGACGGCGCGGTATGCCGACCATGCCGCCCGCACCAATGCAGAGGCCGATGGCGCGCTGCTCGACGGCGTCGCCACCCCCGACGATGCGGGGCGCGCGCTGCTGGCCCAGGCGGCCGAGGCGATGCGGATGTCGGCGCGCGGCTACACGCGTGTGCTCCGCGTCGCGCGGACGATCGCGGATCTGGCCGGCAGCGAGCGCGTCGCGCGCGTCCACGTCGCCGAAGCGCTCAGTTACCGCCGTCGAGCGCCGACGAACTGACCAGTCGAGGCGGGGCTCAAGGCGTGGCGATCAATGCGTCGCAGATTCGCGGTCCTCAAGCAGGGCGATGCATTGGCTCAACAATGCTGCAATCAATGTATCGCCGTCCACGTCGGCATGCGCCAGCGCCCGGGTCAGCATTTCCAGCAGAGTTTCCTGCTCGGCGATCATGCCCGGGCCTCACGATGATCCGAATTGCAGCAAAGACAGCACAGTCCGGCCCGCATATGCAACGACATGGGTTAAGCCGATCAGGCCACGGCCGCAGCAGCGGATAGGCGCTTGCGAACTGCCGCCCGAGGCGCTACCCGGCGACCCTTCGCTGCCCCTGTGGCGAAATTGGTAGACGCATTCGACTCAAAATCGAACGCCGCAAGGCATGCTGGTTCGAGTCCGGCCAGGGGCACCA
>CAYQPM010000249.1:0-3173 GCA_964419295.1 uncultured Stakelama sp.
AGCTTCCTGCCGACGCTCGGCTGGGGCGGCACCGCGGTGCTGATGGGGAAGTTCGATGCGCGCGGGTTTCTGACGCTGGCCGAGCGCCATCGGGCGACGCATGCGATGCTGGTGCCGGTGCAATATCAACGGATCATGGCGCTGCCCGACTTCGACGCATTCGACCTGTCCAGCTTCCGATTCAAGACGAGCACGAGCGCACCCTTTTCCGCGGCGCTGAAAGCGGATGTGGTCGCGCGCTGGCCCGGCCTGCTGGTGGAATATTACGGCATGACCGAAGGCGGTGCATCGTGCGGGCTGAACGCGACCGCATACCCGGGCAAGCTTCATACCGTCGGCCAGCCCCTGCCCGGCCATGAGATCCGGTTGATCGATGAGGACGGGGCAGAGGTGCCGGCGGGCGCGATGGGCGAGGTCGTCGGGCAGTCACCGACGATGATGACCGGCTATCACGGCCGCGACGCCGCGACGCGCGAGGCGGAATGGCACGACGCGGAAGGCAGGCGCTATATCCGGCACGGCGACGTCGGGCGGTTCGACGATGACGGGTTCCTGATCCTGATGGACCGCAAGAAGGATCTGATCATCTCGGGCGGGTTCAACATCTATCCATCGGACCTCGAGGCAGTGCTCGCGGGGCATGAAGCGGTCGCCGATTGCGCGGTGGTCGGCGTGCCGTCTGAGACATGGGGCGAAACGCCGGTCGGGTTCTATGTGGCGAAGGGGGGCGCCGACGACGCGGCGATCCTCGCATGGACGAACGCGCAACTCGGCAAGACGCAGCGGCTGGCAGCATTGCACCGGCTGGACGAGCTGCCGCGCAGCGCGATCGGCAAGGTGCTGAAGCGCGAGCTGCGCGACCGGGTGGGAGCGATGGCATGACGTCACTGGCGGCGGTGATCGAGGGGCTGGAGCCGATCGACGACGGCTGGCGCGGGCCGATCCCGGATGGCTGGCTGCAAGGGCGGACGGCTTATGGCGGCCTGTCCGCAGCGCTGGCGCTGCATGCGGCGATGGCGTCCGACACGGACCTGCCGCCGCTGCGATCGGCGCTGGTCGCCTTCATCGGCCCATTGAGCGGGCCGGTGACGATCCGGGCGCAGCGGCTGCGACGCGGGCGTAATGCGGCCTTCGTGCAGGCGGACGTGGAGAGCGACGCCGGGCTGGGCCTGCGCGCGACCTTCGTGTTCATGGGAACGGTCGAATCGCGGCTCGATCACCGGACCGGATCGGCGCCGACATTGGCTCCGCCCGGCCCCGACGATCGCGTGCTGCGCGGTATCGCGGCGGTGCCGTTCACGCAGAATTTCGAGCTGGTCGAGGGACGCGACGCCGGTCCGGCGGAATGGCTGCGCTGGGTAAGGCTGAAGGAACGCGGCGGCATCCATCCGATGGTCGAGCTGCTGGCTGTCGCCGACTGTCTGCCGCCGGCCGCTCTCAAGCTGCTCGGCGGCCCTGCGCCGGTGAGTTCGATGACGTGGCAGCTCAACCTGTTGGGCGATGCGCCCGTGACGCAGGACGGCTGGTGGCTGCTGCGCGCGGCGAGCGACTATGCCCGCGCCGGCAATTCGAGCCAGCAGATGGGCATCTGGGCGGCGGATGGCACACCCGTCGCCGAACAGATGCAGAGCGTTGCCGTCTTCGCCTGATCGCCCAGCCTCGCAATGGGTGCGACAAATTGCGACATTCCGTCCCGGTCCGGACATATGGATGCGACATGCGCCTGCGATAGAGCGGATCACAGGTGGGGATCGACCCTATCCGCGGAGGTCTGGACGATGCGAATTCCCTTGAGCTTGGTCATTGCGGCAAGCGGCCTGCTGGCCACCGGTGCGGCGGCACAGGTCGCGGTCCCGCCCGCGCCCCCTGCCCCGCCGGCGATGGGTGGCGGCATGATGCGCGCCGATGCCAATCACGACGGCGTCGTCACCCGTGCCGAAATGATCGCTGAGGCGGATGCCCGCTTCACCGCGATGGACACCAACAAGGACGGCAAGCTGACCGCGGACGAGCGCGACGCGGCGCGTGAGGCGATGCGCGCGCAATGGCGCGGCGGCGAGGGTCAGGCACCCCGCGCGGGTGGCGGCATGCGCGGCGGCAACGGTGGAGGTGGTGGCGACGGCGTGACGACGCGCGAAGAATCGTTGCAGCGCGCCGGCAACCGCTTCGACCGGCTGGACACCAACCATGACGGCAAGCTGGACGCGGCGGAAATGGCGGCGGGTCGGCCGATGCGCGGACCGCGCGGCGGTGGCGACATGCCGCCGCCACCGCCGCCCGCTTCGGCGAACTGATCCCGGCGCATTGCCGACATCCGGGCGGGCACCGACCCGCCCGGCTTTGCAGGAAGCGATCCCCATGTCTAATGCCGACACGATGGGAGACATGCCGCACCTGCTGCTCGTCGACGACGAGCGATCGATCCGCGAGCCGCTGGCGCAATATCTGGGCAAGCAGGGCTTTCGCGTCACGCAAGCCGCCGATGCGGAAAGCGCGCGGACCCGCCTCGCCGCCTATGCCATCGACCTCGTCATCCTCGACGTGATGATGCCGGGCGAGGACGGCCTGTCGCTGTGCCGCCACATCGCCGCGACCAGCGATACGCCGGTGATCCTGCTGACCGCCAAAGCGGAGGAGACCGACCGGATCGTCGGGCTGGAGATGGGCGCGGACGATTATGTGGTGAAGCCGTTTTCGCCGCGCGAGCTGGCGACGCGGGTGAAGGTTGTGCTGCGCCGGCTGACCGCGGGCGGCGCGCGGCAGCATGCGCCCGAAAGCGGCTCTTATGCCTTCGCCGGCTGGGTGCTGAAGACCGGCGAACGGGCGCTGGTGGATCGCGAAGGCGTTTCCGTGCCGCTGTCGACGGGGGAATATAACCTGCTGTTCGCGCTGGTGACACGGCCGCGCCAGGTGCTGACCCGCGACCAGTTGCTCGACCTGACGCAGGGGCGCGAGGCGGCGGCCTTCGACCGCGCGATCGATAACCAGGTCAGCCGTCTGCGGCGCAAGATCGAGACCGATGCGAAGGCGCCCGAGATCATCAAGACCGTCTGGGGCGGCGGCTATACGTTGGCCGCGGAAGTCACGCGCCTGTGAGCGGCGGATCGTGACGGTCCGGCTGTGGCCGCGCAATCTGGCGGGGCAGATGGCGGTGCTGATCGCGCTGGCGCTGT
>CAYQPM010000250.1:0-3165 GCA_964419295.1 uncultured Stakelama sp.
AGCGCGGAGAAGGTGATCTGGCTGCCGCGATCCTCGATCCGCTCGCCCCAGGTCTCCTCGGGCTTGAACCCGGTCGCTTCCAGCGATTCATCGAACGCCTTCAGGATCTTGGCCTTGGTCTCGTCATCGAACAGCTCGGCATAGACCGATGTCCACGCACCATCCTTATGCGTGTACAGCTTGGTGCCGGTCGTCGGCATCAGCCACAGTTTCGACAGGTCGGCACGAGCCGGCAACCGGCTCGCCACCTGCTTCTGGAACTGCGGCCAGTCGCCACCCGAGATCACGGCGACGTGCGCGACGCCGAGCAGATCGGCCAGCGCCTCGCCCATCGGCGCCTGCAAGGGCTGCTTGCTCTCGGCGAGCGTTCCGTCGAGGTCGAAGGCAACCAGTTGTTTCATGCAGGGGCTCCGGTACGTGGCAGGATGATCGTGTCGATCGCATGGGCGACGCCGTCGGCGTCGTTGGCGGCAGTGACCTGATGGGCGATCGCCTTCACCGGATCGGGCGCGTTGCCCATCGCGATGGCGAGGCCGGCGCGTTCCAGCATCGGCACGTCGTTATATTGGTCGCCGAGGACCGCCACCGCATCCAGCGGCTGGTCGAACGCCTTGGCGAGCGCGACCAGACCGTCGCCCTTGTTCGCCGCGAGCGCGGTCACGTCGAGGTAATAGACCTGGCTCTGGGCGATGGTGGCGTTCGCGCCATGCGCCGCCCTGGATCGCTCCGCCAGATCGGCGAGCATGGCGTGATCGTCGCTGACGAAGGTGACCTTGTCGGCACGATCGAGCAGTTCGTCGAAATCCTGGGTGACGACCGGGTCCTGGTTGGACGCGAGTCGTTCGTGCGCGACATGTTCGCCGACGTCGGTCGAGGCATACCAACGATCGTCGGCGAAGACCCAGACGTCGACCGGCGCATCGGCGGCGATGGCCATCACGCCGCGGACGACGCCGCCGTCGATCAGGTGATGCTCCGCGATGCTGCCGTCGCGCCGGAAGATGATCCCGCCGTTGAACGCCGCCATGGGGTCATCGATGCCCAGCGTGTCGGCGATCGGCATGATCCCCGACATCGGGCGGGCGCTGATGACGGTGAAGCCGACCCCGGCCTCCTCCAGCCGGCGGACGGCGTCCGTCGTGTCGGGGGTCAGCTGTTTCTGCTTGTCGACCAGCGTGCCGTCGATATCCGACACGACGAGCCGGATCGTGCCACCGCTCACTGCGGCATCTCGACATGGCCGCCGAAGCCGAAGCGCATCGCCGACAGCACCTTGTCGCCATAGGTATGCTCGATCCGGCTGCGGTAGCGCGCGAACAGCGAGGCGGTGAGCACGTTGGCGGGCACCTTTTCCTCCATCGCGGCGTCGATCGTCCACTGACCCTCGCCCGAATCGGCGACGCTGCCGGAGAAATGCTCCAGCTGCTCATCCTTGGCGAGCGCAATGGCGGTGAGGTCGAGCAACCATGAGGAGATGACGCTGCCGCGCCGCCAGACTTCGGCGATGTCGGTCATGTTGAGGTCGAAGCGTTCGTCTTCGGGAAGCTTGTCGCTGTTCTTCGACTTCAGGATGTCGAAGCCCTCGGCATAGGCCTGCATCAGGCCATATTCGATCCCGTTGTGGACCATCTTGACGAAGTGACCGGACCCGGCAGGGCCAGCATGGATATAGCCCTTTTCCGCGCGCTCATCGACCTCGCCCGCGACCCGGCCCTGCGTGCGCGGGATCGTCCCGAGCCCGGGCGCCAGTGCGTCGAAGATCGGGTCGAGCATATCGACCGTTTCGACGTCGCCGCCGATCATCATGCAATAGCCGCGCTCGAGGCCCCAGACCCCGCCGGACGTACCGACGTCGACATAGTGCACGCCCTTTTCGGCGAGGCCCTTCGCACGGCGGATATCGTCCTTGTAGAAGGTGTTGCCGCCGTCGATGATGACATCGCCGTCGCTCGCACCTTCGCCGATGGTTGCGATCGTCTCTTCGGTCGGAGCACCCGCGGGCAGCATCACCCACCAGATCGCGGGGCTGCCGAGTTTGCCGCGCATCTCGTCGAGCGAAGCCGCACCCTCCGCACCATCCTTGGCCAGCGAGGCGACCGCCTCGGCGCTGCGGTCGTAGGCGACGACCTCATGCCCCGCCTTCATCAGGCGTCGCGCGATATTGCCGCCCATGCGGCCGAGGCCGATCAGTCCGATCTTCATGCTGGATGTCCTGTGGAGAGGAATGCGTGATGCGGGTGAAACCCGCCAGCGCGCCGGATGTTGCGCCCCGGAAAGTCACAAAAGTCGCACGAACGCGCACCGCGCACCGTGCGGCGATCGCCTTGCGCCGCAGCCGGCGGCCGTTCGGCGAAGGGCATTGCGGAATGCCACGAGCGTCGCACGTGCCGCGGGCCAGTTGCCTTATGCCGCCGGCTGCTTTGCGGCGATCGACCCGAGCAGGTCGTCGAACGCCTTGGCAAAGGAGGCAACGCCTTCCGCCACCAGCGTGTCGGTGACGCCGGTCAGGTTGAGCCCGAGCCGATCGGCCTCGGCCATCACCTGCCGCGCCTCGTCCATGCCTTCGTTCAGCGTGTCGCCGACGGTGCCGCGCTCGCGGAACGCATCCATCGTCGCCGGGGGCATCGTGTTCACCGTGTCGCGGCCGATCAGCGTATCGACGTACAATGTGTCGCGATAGGCCTTGTCCTTGACGCCGGTCGACGCCCACAGCAGCCGCTGCGGCTGTGCGCCCTTGGCTGCAAGTGCCTGCCATCGTTCCGATTTTTCGAAATCGAGAAACCAGCGATAGGCCATCTTGGCATTGGCGATGGCAACCTTGCCGCGCAGGCCCTTCAGCGTTTCGGCATCGGCGTCCCCGTCCGCGATGCGGCGATCGATCTCCTTGTCCACCATCGTGTCGATGCGGCTGACGAAGAAGCTGGCGACGCTGGCGATCCGATCGATCGGCTGGCCCTGCCGCACGCGCTCCTCCAGCCCGGTGGCATAGGCTTCGGCAACGCGGATATACGCATCCAGCGCGAACAGCAGCGTCACGTTGACGTTGATGCCCTTGGCGATCGTCGCCGAAATGGCCGGAGCGCCCGCGAGCGTTCCGGGAATCTTGATCATCAGGTTGGGGCGATCGACGGCGTGCCACAGCTTTTCGGCTTCGGCGATCGTCGC
>CAYQPM010000251.1:0-3152 GCA_964419295.1 uncultured Stakelama sp.
TGCCGGTCGGTGGTTGCGGTTGCCATGCCGGTGTCGATCACTTTCAGATTGGCGGCCATCGGGAGGTTCCTCGCTAGAGCAAGCGCGTGCGCGGGGCAACGCGTCTGTTCTGCATGTACGCCCTTTGTTCCGTAAGAACAAGAGAGGAACGCACATTATTCGCGTTCCGGCGGCGATGCCGTCCGACCTTTCGATATTACCCCGAGTTCAGGTGAGGGTCGTCGCGAGACACCACCATCCCTCGCTGCGGCAGCGCGCAGCGGCGGCATCGCGGCCCGCAATGTCGTCGTACAGGCCGAAGCAGGTCGCGCCGCTGCCCGACATCCGGGCGAGGATCGCACCGGGCGCGAGACGCTCGACCACCCCGGCGATGGCCGGCGCGATGGACAGCGCCGCCGCTTGCAGGTCGTTGCGCCCCGCCATCGCGCGGGACAGCAGGTCGCCCTTGGAGGCGATGCCGCCGCGATCCACGCCGTCCCACCGCGCGAACACCGCAGCTGTGCCGACCGCGACGCCCGGATTGGCGAGCAGCAGCGGCGTACCGGCCAGCCCTTCCTGCGGCACCAGCGATTCGCCCTTGCCCGTACCCAGCGTCGTCCGGCCGAGCAGGCAGGCGGGCACGTCGGCGCCCAGTCGCTCCGCGATCACGAACAGGCGGGGATCGACCGGCGCCACGCCGTGGAGCCGGGCCAGCGCGCGCAGCGTCGCCGCGGCATCCGCGGACCCGCCGCCGATGCCGGACGCGATCGGGAGGTGCTTGTCGAGGGTGATCGCATGGCATTGCGCGATCCCGAACGCAGCGCGGAACGCCGTCGCCGCCCTGACGACGAGGTTGTCCGCAGCGGCCTCCCCTGCCCCGTCGGACGTCGGCGAGAGGGCGGCGGCATAGGGGCCGGTAATGCGGAAGCCGTCGCGTTCCGCCGGCACGACGGTGATCGTGTCCCCGTCGGCGGCGAAGGCGAACAGCGTTTCGAGTTCGTGATATCCGTCGGGGCGGCGATGGCGGACGTGAAGCGCGAGGTTGATCTTCGCCGGCGCGCGTTCGACGATCATCGTGCCGGCAACCCGCGCGCGATCTTGCCGGCGATCCGCGCTTCGTCCGCCGCGGGTGCGGTGAGCGCGGCCGCGCGCCAGGCGTAGCGCGCCTCGTACCGGCGGCCGACGGTCCAGTAGACATCGCCCAGATGGTCGCCGATCTCCGCATTGCGCGGATCGCCCGCCGCCGCGCTTTCGATCAGCGGCAGCGCCCGCGCGACATCGCCGCCAAGATAATAGGCCCAGCCGAGCGAATCGCCGATCGAGCCGTCGTCGGGCTTCAACGCCCGTGCCCGCTCCAGCATCGCGGTCGAGGCGCGCATGTCGATGCCGCGCGTCGCCTGGGCATAGCCGAGATAGTTGAGCACCAGCGGCTCCGCGGGCGCGAGCGCCACCGCCTTTTGCAACGCGACGCGGGCGGCGGGCCAGTCACCGGCCTGTTCCAGCGCGCCGCCATATTGCATCCAGCCGACCCATTCCGTCGGGGCGACCGCGACGATGCGGCGATACCAGTCCGCCGCCTCGGCGAAGCGGCCGGCGTTGACGAGGCGATCGGCATAGGCCTGCCGCGCCGCCTGCGTCGCGTCCGGCCGCTCGGCGCCCTGACGGGCGAGCGCCAGCGCCTCGTCGTCGCGATCCGCGCCGTCGAGGATGGTCAGTCGCGCGTCGGTGGCGGCGCGGGCGAAGGGGCTGGTCGCCGGCACGCCGTCGAGCACGGCGAGCGCGCGCGCGGTGCCGCCTTCATGCGCGATGGCGGCGGCGAGCAGCAGCCGGGCGCGGTCGTTGCCGGGGCTGGCGATCAGCGCGGTCCGCGACAGCGCGATCGACAGCGGCGCGGCATCCTGATCGGCCAGATCGCCGGCAACGCGGCCGAGCAGCCGCGACACGCCGAACGCCAGCGTCGGTTGCGCGGGAACGCCGGCCCGCAAGGCGGCGAACACCGGGTCGCTGCCGGTCAGCAGCGCGCGCGCGACCTCCGCCTCGCCCTTGCCGAACAGCAGTTGCGCGGCGGACAGGCGCAGATCGATCGGCGACCCGGTCTCGCGCAGCGTCTGCACGGTGACGAGGCCACCGGCGGTGTCGCCGCGCGCGATCTGCAACAGTGCGGCGGTTTCGGCGGCGAGCCGCTGCGCGACCGGGTTCTTCGCGGCGTTGGCGGCAGCGATCGACGGGCCGGGATCGCCGCCTTGCGTGAAGGCGAGCCACGCGCGGAGCGACGGCGTCAGGAACGCCAGCGGTGTCTTCGCCAGGGCATCGATCGCAGCGCCGGCGCCGGCCGGATCGTTGGCCGCGGCAGCGATGGCGAGCGGGAGCAGCGGCGTATCCCCGGGCGCATCGGCGGTGCCGTTCAGCACCGCGGCGGCGCGGGTGGCGAGCGCGATATCGCCGGCCGCCAGCCCCAGGCGATAGGCATGGACGGCGATCACCGGGTTGGCGGGCGCCGCCGCAAGGGCACGCGCATAGCCGGCGGCGGCGCTGTCCACCTGTCCGGCGCCGTCGGCCGCGCGGGCGTTGAGATAGGTGGCGACGTTCGCGGTGTCCGCCCCCGCCGGCACGATGGCGGCGATCGCCCCGGCGGCGGCGAGGATCACGTTCGGCAGCAGGCCCTTACATGTTGGGATAATTGGGGCCTCCACCGCCCTCCGGCACGACCCAGTTGATGTTCTGGGTCGGGTCCTTGATGTCGCACGTCTTGCAGTGGACGCAATTCTGCGCGTTGATGACGAATTTGGGGTCGCCGGTGTCTTCGCCGACGATCTCGTAAACGCCGGCGGGGCAATAGCGTTGCGCCGGCTCGTCGTACATCGGCAGGTCGTATTCCACCGGCACGTTCGGGTCGCGCAGCGTCAGGTGGACGGGCTGGTCCTCCTCGTGGTTGGTGTTCGACAGGAACACCGACGACAGGCGATCGAAGGTCAGCACGCCATCGGCCTTGGGATAGACCGGCGGCTTGACCATGTCCTTGCGCCAGAGCGTCTCGTGATCGGGGTGATGCTTCATCGTGAACGGCATCCTGAGGCCGAAATGTTCGAGCCACATCGTCACGCCCGACAGGCCCGAACCGAGGAAGTCGCCGAACTTCTTGACCAGCGGCACGACGTTGCGGACGATCGACA
>CAYQPM010000252.1:0-3130 GCA_964419295.1 uncultured Stakelama sp.
TGCCGGGTAACGCCCGGCGGGGGCGACCCCAGGGACAGTGCCACAGAGAGCAGACGGCCCCATCCTTCGGGATAAGCCTTTGGGCGGGTCAAGGTGAAAGGGTGCGGTAAAAGCGCACCGCGCTGCCGGTAACGGACAGCGGCAAGGTAAACCCCACCGGGAGCAAAACCGAATAGGGGCGGCATATGGGCTTCGTTTCAGCTCGTCGCCCGGGTTGGTTGCTGGAGGCGGCGTGCAAGCGTCGTCCTAGAGGAATGGTCGCCTATCCTCCCTTGCGGGAGGTGGACAGAACCCGGCTTACAGACCCTCTGACATTAAACGCGGCGGGGGTTGCCCGTTGCGTCGCGCCGCCCAGCGCTTATGTGGACGACGATGTCTCGCACGCCTTCCCGATCGAACGACTGGGGTTTTCCCCGCTGGCGTGGCTATGGGTCGAGCCGCGAAGCGACGACCGTGCGGCTGTGCGATCGTCATGGCTGCGAGGAACCGGGGAATTGTCCGGCGCCGAAATCGCCGAACAGCCCGGATCGCTGGTATTTCTGTGCGACCCATGCGGGTGAATACAATCGCGGCTGGAATTATTTCGAGGGCCTGAGCGCCGAAGAGGCGGCGCAGCGCGAGGCGTCGGAGAGCCGCACCGCGTCGGGCTACGCCAATGCCGGGCATTACGCCTGGGGCGGTCCCGGTGACGGCAGCCGGTCGCGCGACGAATTCCGCGCGCTGGAGACGCTGGGCCTCGACGGCGATGCCGAGTTCGAGGCGGTCAAGACGGCGTGGCGCAAGCTGGCCAAGGAAAACCACCCGGACGTCCGCCCCGGCGACGCCGATGCGGCGGTCCGTTTCCAGACGGTGCAGGCCGCTTATGAGGTGCTGCGGTCGGCGGAGGAGCGGCGCGAGTGGCGCCCGACCTGAAACAGGTTCGCAGCGACTGGCAGGGCGCCGTGCTGGTCTGCGGCAAATGTTCGAAAAAGCTGGATGGCGGCTTCGGGCGCAAGCGACGTTCGCCGCTGGCCAAGGTGCTGCGCAGGATCCTGGGGCTGAAGAAGGGGCGCAAGGCGGCGCTCGGCGTGGTCGAGACGCGGTGCCTGGGCCTGTGCCCACGCGGTGCGGTCGCGCTGGTCGATGCGCGGGTGCCGGGCCAGTGGCTGGTGGTGCCGCAAGGCGCCGACGTCGCCGAACTCGCGGCGCGGCTGGAGCGGGTTCCGGGTATCGCGCGCGACGGGGCCGAGGCGGTGGCGCGGGGCTCCTGACGCGTCTGGTAAGGGGGCCGCTACGCGTAGCGCGCGGCGGTTTCGCGGATCAGCGCGATCATGTTGGGAATGCCCTGCGTCCGGTTGGAGCTTAGCTGGTTCTTCAGATCGAACGGCGCCAGTTCGCCCTCGATATCCGTCCCACGGATCGCTGCCGGCGCGCTATCCTGCACGGTCAGCAGCACCAGCGCGATGATCCCCTTGGTGATCGCGGCGTTGCTGTCGGCCAGGAAGTGCAGCGTGCCGTCGTCGCGACGGGTCGGATAGACCCAGACCGACGCCGAACAGCCGCGGACCAGCGTGGCCTCCGTCTTCAGCGGCTCCGGCATCGGCTCCAGCCCCCGCCCGAGGTCGATCAGCAGGCGATAGCGATCGTCGGCATCGAGAAAGTCGTATTCGTCGCGGATGTCGGCGATGCTGGTCATGGCGATGCGGTACAGATGCGGGGGAAGGGGGGCAACCGGCGCCGGGTGCTGTGCGCCGGCGGGAGCGTGCCCACTCCGTACGCCGTCCTGCGGATCAGCGGGCGCAACGGTCGGCGGGCGTCACAGATCGACGCCCGCGGCGATCGCCTCCAGCTTCTTGATGCGCTCCTTCAGGTCGGCGATCTCGATGCGCGACCCGGCCGAGGGCAGCGGGGGCATCGCGTCCTGCGTCGCGTCGAGCTGTTGATGCTTCAGCGCCAGCCAGCCACGCCAGCCCGACAGGCCGGCGGTGGTCACCATCGCCAGCCCGGCGAGCGACGACAGCGACACGGTCACGTATACGTTGGGATCGATCATGGTCCGCCTCCTTCTAGCGGTCGCGCAGCTGCTCGATCTCGTGGCTGAGATCGGCAGTGCTTCGGTCGTCGGTGATGACGCGCTCCAGAACCTGGATGCGCTCCTTCAGCTGCTGGACTTCATAGGCGAGGCGCAGCGTGTCCTCGTTCGTCGCGGCGGGCGCCGGATCCGATCGGGCGTGGGCGGCGAAGCGGGCGCGGAACACGACCGCGATCATCACCAGTGCCACGATCGCGACGACCATTTCTGCGGGATTCATCTGCCTTTTCCTTCCCGGGCGGTCAGTTGATCGGCGGGCGGCCGAGGGCGGGGCGCTCGTCGCGCAGGCCCTCGATCTGCTCCGCCAGGTCGACGCCGCGGTCGGTGACGATGCGTTCCAGCACGCGTACCCGGTCCTCCAGCCGTTCGGTCTGCGCCGCATATTGCGCGGCCTTTTCGGCGACCTTCGTCGCCTCGATCTCCAACCGGCGTTCCTGCAGCTTGAACCAGGGGCGGATGAACACGCCGCCGAAGATGGCGAGCAGGCCGCAGCAGATGCCGAGGATCGGGATCAACAAGGGGGACATCGTCTGGCCTTTCTCAACGGACGCGGAGCTGTTCGATCTCGTGACCGAGGCGATGCGAACGGTCGGTCACGATGCTCTCGACGGTCGCCAGTCGCTCCTGAAGCCGGTCGATCTGGCCGATGCGCCGTGCGTTCTCCGCATCCAGCAGATCGATGTTCTGGCGCGCCTCCAGATCCGGGGCGAGGGTGGCCTGCCGCACCTTGCGGCGGCCGTACCATTGCACCGTCAGCGTGATCATCGCGCCGAGGAACATGCAGAAGAAATGTTCGGGTAGCATGGTCTCGTTCCCCTCAGCGGTCGCGGAGCGCTTCGATCTCGCGGGCGGTTCGCTCGGCGGGATCGGTGGCGATGCGTTCGAGGACGGCGATCCGTTCCTCCAGACGGCCGACTTGGCCGGTCAGCTTATCGTTCTCGTTGGTGAGCAGCATGATCTTGCGCTCCGCTTCCAGATCGTCGTCGCCGTTCATCGCGGCGTTGCGGCGCCACCGGCGGCTCCGCCGGCCATTCTCGTCTTCCAGCGGGTAGCCATGCT
>CAYQPM010000253.1:0-3111 GCA_964419295.1 uncultured Stakelama sp.
CGAAGCTCAGCCTGTTCGCGATCGACGAGGCGCATTGCGTCAGCGAATGGGGGCACGATTTCCGCCCCGACTATCGCCTGCTCGCGCCGCTGATGGACGCCTTTCCCGACGTGCCGCGCCTCGCGCTGACGGCGACGGCGGACGAGCATACGCGGCGCGATATCCTGCAACAGCTCGGCATTCCGCAGGACGGCCTGATCGTCTCGGGCTTCGACCGGCCCAACATCCGCTATGCGATCAGCCCCAGGGCGAACACGTCGAAGCAGATCGCCGACGTCATCGCAGCGACTCCCGGACCGGGGATCGTCTATGCGCAAACCCGCGCCGCGACCGAGAAGCTGGCGGAGGCGCTGGCGCGCACCGGCCGGCCGACGCGCGCCTATCACGCCGGGCTCGACGCGCACATCCGCCAGAAGAACCAGGCCGATTTCGTCGCGTCCGAGGACATGGTGATCTGCGCGACGGTGGCGTTCGGCATGGGGATCGACAAGCCCGACGTGCGCTTCGTCGCGCATGCCGGCCTGCCCAAATCGATCGAGGCTTATTATCAGGAGACCGGGCGCGCCGGGCGTGACGGCGACCCGGCGGTGGCACATCTGTTCTGGGGCGCCGAGGATTTCGCCCGCGCGGGCCAGCGGATCGGCGAGGTCGAGCCCGATCGCCAGGCGGGCGAGCGCACGCGGCTGGCGGCGCTCGGCGCATTGGTCGAAACCGCGGGCTGCCGACGGCGCATCCTGCTAAAACATTTCGGCGAGGACCGGCTGGAGGATTGCGGCAATTGCGACAATTGCCTGGGATCCCCCGACGCGGTCGACGCGACGCAGACCGCATGCAAGTTCCTGTCGGCAGTGTTCCGCACCGGGCAGTTGTTCGGCGCCGGCTATATCGAACAGGTGCTGCTCGGCCAGTCGACCGATCGCAGCGTGGACCGCGGCCATGAATCGCTGTCGGTCTGGGGGATCGTCGAAGGCGAGGAGGCGGCGCTGATCAAGCCGGTGTCGCGTGCGCTGCTGCTGCGCGATGCGCTGCGGACCAATGCGCATGGCGGGCTGGAATTCGGGCCGGGGGCGCGGCCGATCCTGAAGGAAGGCGCGCGCGTGACGCTGGTCGTGCCGCCGAAGCCGACGCGCAGCCGCAAGCGCGACGCCGGCGCGGCGAGCAACCCGGCCGACAATCCGCTGTTCGAGGCGCTGCGTACCTGCCGCCGCGATCTGGCGAAGGAGGCGGGCGTACCGCCCTACGTGATCTTCCACGATTCGGTGCTGCGCGACATGGCGGCGCAGCGCCCGGCGAGCCGCGCGGCGCTTATGCACCTGTCCGGGATCGGCGCGCGCAAGCTGGAGGCGTATGGCGACGCCTTCCTGGCCGTGATCCGCGAAGCCGCCTGATCGGGGCCGGTTTCAGGGGCATGGCGCAAACTCAACCGAAGTCGACCAAAATAGCTGACGCGCCACGGCTGATCGCGTAACGGCACCGGATGGCCGACATTCGCACCATCAACGACAGCATCAGCGTCGCTCCCCAGATCACGCCGGACGACATGCCCGCCATCAAGGCGGCGGGGTTCGTCGGCATCGTCAACAACCGCCCCGACGAGGAAGAGGCGGGCCAGCCCTCCGGCGAGGCGATCCGTACCGCGGCAGAGGCGGCGGGGCTGTCCTACACCGCCATCCCGATCACGCACGCCGGCTTCTCGCATCCGCAGATCGACGCGATGACCGGCGCCCTGACGCATGCGGAGGGACCGGTGCTCGCCTATTGCCGATCGGGCACGCGCAGCTGCAACCTGTGGGCGCTCGCCGCCGCCAAGGCCGGGCGCAATCCCGAACTGCTCGTGACGCAGGCGTATGACGCGGGCTATGACCTGTCGGGCATCCGACCGACGCTGGACGCGCTCGCCGGCGGACGATGAACCCGGCATGATGGCAACCCCTTATGCGATCGCCGCCGGGGCGACGGCGCTGGCCGTGCTGGCGCTCGCCGGTGTCGGGCTGATGCTGCGCCGCCGCCGCAAGGCGCGGATCGCCGGTCCGGAAGAAGCGGCTGCGGCAGCGGAACAGGCGATCCCCGGCTTCGACACGCAGGGCGCGGTGGTCGGTGCCGATGGTGGCGGCGCGCTGGCGATCGATCGGGCCGGCCGCGTCGCGGCGATGAAGCAGGACGGTAAGCGCATCGCCGTCCGCGAAGTCGCCTGGGCGGCGCTGCGGTCGACGGCGGAGGGCATCGTGATCGACACCGGCGAACGCCGCCTGGGCGAGATACTGGTCGCCGGCGTCGACGCGCTCGACGTGCGGCGGCTGGCGCCGGCGGACCTGAAGCGGCTGGTGCCGGAACTTCGGTAGCGAGCTCCCTCTCCCCGCGGGGAGAGGGAGACTGGCGTCACGCCGCTGCCGTTTCCAGCGCGGGATAGTCGATGTAGCCTTCCGGTCCCTTGGAATACCACGTCTTCATATCGTCCTGATTGAGCGGCGCCCCGGTGCGGAAGCGTTCGACCAGATCGGGGTTGGCGATATATTTGCGGCCGAACGCGATGCCGTCCGCCACGCCGGAGTCGAGGTCGGCCTGCGCCTCCGCCAGCTCATAATCCTGGTTGAGGATCAGCGGGCCCTTGAAGACCTTGCGGATTTCGGGCGAGAGCTTGGGCACGTCGGTGCTGCCGAAGGTGCCGTTCTGACCGATCTCGCGCAGTTCGAGGAAGGCGATGCCGAGCGCGTCGAGCGCAGCCGCCGCGGGAATGAAGACGCTCGCGGGATCGCTGTCGTCGGCGCCCTGCGTCTCGCCGTTCGGCGACAGGCGGATGGCGGTGCGGCCGGCGCCGATCGCGTCGATCACCCGGGCCACCGCTTCGCGCATGAAGCGGATGCGGTTTTCCGGGCTGCCGCCATAATCGTCGTCGCGCAGGTTGGTGCCGTCGCGCAGGAACTGATCGATCAGATAGCCATTCGCGCCGTGCAGCTGGACCCCGTCGAAGCCGGCGCGGATCGCGTTGGTCGCGGCGCTGGCGTAATCGTCCTGCGCGCGGGCGATATCGTCCAGTGTCGCGGCCTGTGCCTCGGCATAGGGGTTTTCGGGCTTGTGATAGGGCGCGCGCGTCGCCGACGACGACAGCGG
>CAYQPM010000254.1:0-3096 GCA_964419295.1 uncultured Stakelama sp.
CCGCCGAGCACGAAGCTGGTGACGTCCTTCACCGACACCTTGAACTCGTCGGCGAGGAAGTGGCTGAAGCGCGCGCTGTCGAGCACGCCCGCCATGCCGACGACCATGTGGTGCGGCAAGCCGGAAAATTCGCGCAGCGCCCAGACCATCGCGTCGAGCGGGTTGGTGATGCAGATCACGAAAGCGTCCGGCGCATTGGTCTTGATGCCCTCGCCGACCGCCTTCATCACCTTGAGGTTGATGCCGAGCAGATCGTCACGGCTCATGCCGGGCTTGCGTGCGACGCCGGCGGTAACGATGATGACGTCGGCGTTCGCGATGTCGGCATAATCATTCGAGCCGGTGATCGTCGCGTCGAAACCCTCGACCGGACCGCACTGGCTGAGGTCGAGCGCCTTGCCCTGGGGAACGCCTTCGGCGACGTCGAACAGGACGATGTCGCCCAAGCCCTTGAGCGCCGCGAGGTGCGCGAGCGTGCCGCCGATATTGCCGGCGCCGATCAGCGCGATCTTCTTGCGAGCCATTCAATCCATCTCCGTCAAGGCAGGTCGTGATTGGCCACGCCGCCTACGCCCCTTTTGCGCGCCCGGCAACCGTTAAAGCATAGCCGTTAACAGTTTAGTTGATAACGGTTCGCAAGTGCATTAAGCGCTGCCATGGCCCTGCGTCAGATAGTCCTCCGAGCGCATTTCTTCCAGTCGGCTGACCGTCCGCTGGAACTCGAAGCGTCCGTCACCCTGTGGATAGAGCGCGTCCGGCTCTGCGTCGGCGGCGGCGAGCAACTTGACCTTATGCTCGTAGAGCGCGTCGATGAGAGCGACGAACCGCGCCGCCTCGTTCCGGTTTTCCGGACCCAGTCGCGGAATGCCCACCAGGATGACGGTATGGTAGCGGCGTGCGACGGCAAGGTAGTCGGCCGCCCCCCGCGCCTCACCGCACAGCTTCTTGAACGAAAAGACCGCCACACCCTTCAGTGTCTTGGGAACGTGAAGCGTCCGCCCCTGCACGAACAGGTCTTCGGCCGGGATCGGTTCGGTCACCTCGTGATCGGTCAGACGGAAAAAGGCCGCGGAAAGGTTGGCGGTCGCGTCCGGCCCATTCGGAACGAGCCAGGTGTTCTGCTGCCCCAGTCGATCGCGGCGGTAGTCGATCGGGCCGTTGAGCGTGACGACGTCGAGGCGCCATTCGATCAGGGCGATGAACGGCAGGAAGTGTTCGCGATTGAGGCCGTTCCTGTAGAGATCGGCAGGCGCCCGGTTCGATGTGGTCACCATCGTCACCCCCGCCTCGATCAGCGCGGTGAACAGGCGACTGAGGATCATCGCATCGGGCGAGTTGGTCACCATCATTTCATCGAACGCGAGCAGCCGCGTCTCCTCGCCCAGCGCGGCGGCGACGGGAGCGATCGGATCGCCCGCTTCCTTGCGCCGCTCGATCGCGATGCGACCGTGCACTTCGAGCATGAACTCCGAGAAGTGGACGCGCCGCTTGCGTGCGATGCCGACGTTGGCGAAGAACAGGTCCATCAGCATCGACTTGCCGCGACCGACGTCGCCGAACATGTAGACACCGCACGGCGCGGTGGCGGACCGGCGGGTCAGGCGGGCGAGCAGACCCTGCTTCTTCGGCGCTTCCAATTCGACGGCGAGTGCGTCCAGGCGGATCGCAGCGGCGCGTTGTTCGGCATCGGGGCGGAGTTCACCCGCAGCGACGAGGGCGTCATAGGCGGCGAGGACCTTGGTCATTCCCGTTCTTTCCTGATGTCGGAAGCACTCGAAGCGCGCGTTCGGGCCCCGGTAAATGTCTCTGAGCCCGTTAGGCCAGAAACGAAGGCCAAGAGCCGGGGCACCTAAACATCCGCCGCGCAATGACCTCTGGAGCGCGGCTCTAGACGACGACGATTGCGGTGACGTTTATGATTACCGCAGAGATGGCGGCGGCGTCGACTTGCGCAGCGTGCCGGTGAAGCTCGCGATCGTGGGGACGCCTTCCTGCACCACCAAACCACGCAGGAACAGCATCCGGCTGGTCTCGCGCAGCAATTCGATCCGGGCCTCCAGCGGCTCTCCGATCATCCCGCCGCCGATGAATTGCGCCGACAGGTCGAGCGTCACCGCGCCACCGGCTCCCAGCACGCCGAAGCCCCGCGCTGCGGCAAATAGGGCGACGTCCATGAACCCGAGCAATGCACCCCCATGCACATTGTCGCGCATGTTGGAATGCTCATGCCGGGGCAACATCCGCACGCGGGCGATATCGCCTTCCACACGAACATGAAGCGGTTCGATGAAGGTGTTGTAGCGCGTCGCATCCCGGAACTGCCAACGCTTCCAGCCCGGCAGGTCTGCATCGTCCTCGTAACTGAAGACCGGCGAGGAAGCGTCCGTCACGATCCTTACAATATGCGCTCGGCTTCCATCTTCTTGACCTCGGCAATCGCCTTCGCCGGGTTAAGTCCCTTGGGACAGGTGTTCGCACAATTCATGATCGTGTGGCAGCGATACAGGCGGAACGGATCCTCGAGCTGGTCGAGCCGCTCTCCGGTCATCTCGTCGCGGCTGTCGGCCAACCAGCGATAGGCCTGCAGCAGAATCGCGGGCCCGAGAAACTTGTCGGCGTTCCACCAATAGCTGGGGCACGACGTCGAACAGCAAGCGCACAGGATGCATTCGTACAGGCCGTCGAGCTTGGCGCGATCCTCCGGCGACTGGAGCCGCTCCTTGCCCGAAGGCGGCGGACTGACCGTCTGCATCCATGGCTTGATCGAGCTGTATTGCGCATAGAAATGCGTGAAGTCCGGGACCAGATCCTTGATCACGTCCATTGCCGGCAACGGGGTGATCTTCACCTCACCCTTCACGTCCTCGATCGCGGTGGTGCAGGCGAGGCCGTTGCGTCCGTCGATGTTCATCGAGCAGGACCCACAGATACCCTCGCGGCACGACCGGCGGAAGGTCAGCGAGCTGTCCTGCTCCGCCTTCATCTTGATAAGCGCGTCGAGCACCATCGGCCCGCATTCGTCGAGGTTGATCTCGAACGTATCGTAGCGCGGATTTTCCGCGGTGTCGGGGTCGTAGCGATAGACCTTGAAGGTCT
>CAYQPM010000255.1:0-3079 GCA_964419295.1 uncultured Stakelama sp.
CCAAGGGCAAGTATGTCCGCAAGGTCGCCGTCAGCTCGACGATGGGCCCGGGCATCCGCGTCGACACGACGGAAGTCGCCGGCGCGTAAGCGACCGTAGCCTTCAAGACGTTGGAAAGGGCCGGGAGCGATCCCGGCCCTTTTCATTTGTGCATTCGAGATGAGGCAAGGTCTCGCCCGACGCCCGGGCGAGCGCCTTCAGCTATTCCGGAAAGTCGGCTCCCAGCGCCGCATCGCGCAGCGCCTCGATCGCCGCAAGCCGCTCGCGCAGCTTGCCCGTCACCGCGTCGAACCCGAACCGGCCCAGCACCAGATGGCGCGGCGGCTGGTCCATGCCGACGGCGGCGATGATCGCCTCGCCGGCGCGCACCGGATCGCCCGGCTGCTCGCCGCTATACCCTTTCGTCGTCTCCATCCGCGCGCCCGCGGTGGCCGCATAATCGACGATCGCAACCGGCGTCTGCTGAAGCGAACGCCCCGCCCAGTCGGTACGGAACGGCCCCGGTTCGACACACGTGACCGCGATCCCGAGTGGCCCCACCTCTGCCGCGAGGCTGTCCGACCAGCCCTCCACCGCATGTTTCGACGCGGCGTAATAGCCCGACCCCGGAAAGCCGACGAGCCCGGCGACGGAGGTGAAATTGACGACATGGCCATGCCGCCGGGTTCTCATCCCCGGCAGCACGGCGCGCGTCAGTGCGAACAGGCCAAAGACGTTCGCATCGAATTGCGCCCGGATCGCCGCCTCCTCACCCTCTTCGACGCTCGCCTGATAGCCGTAGCCGGCATTGTTCACGAGGACGTCGATCCGCCCGAACCGATCCTCTGCCGCGGCGACGGCCGCGGTGATCTGATGCCCGTCCGTCACGTCGAGCGGCAGCGCCAGCACGCGATCGTTCGCCGCCTCCGCCAGATCGGCGACACGCGCCGCATCCCGCGCGGTCACGACGACACGCCAGCCACGCCCGATCACCAATCGTGCAAGTTCGCGGCCGAATCCGGTCGAACAGCCGGTAATGAACCAGACCGGAGAGGAAGCAAGTGTCATGTTCGGCAGGACCTTAAGGGGGATTCTTCACGCAGCACGGCAATGCCCCAGGCGTCCTGTGGTTCCCCTGACCGATCTCTCAGTCGTGCGCCGTCTGTCCGCCCGTCGCGCTGCCGTCGAGATGCGCGCCGATCGTCGCGAATGGTCGCGACAACAGGCCGCCGACGCGCTGCGCCGCGAACACCGCCGCAGCGCCGATCGCGATGACGAGCACCGCAAATTGGAAACCGGCCGCGAAGCGGCGGCTGCGCGCCTCGCGCTCGGCCAGCGGGATCGCCCGGCGGGTCGCCGCGCGCCGATCGCCGTCACCCTCCCCGGCCCGCACCGGTTTGTGCGCGGGCGGCTTGGCCGCGACGATCCCGTCGATGTCGATAACGTCCTGGGTCCGGACGCCGAAATAGCCGTCGCTCTGCCACACGACCCGGCCGACGATGACGTGGTGGACGCGCCGGATCTCGATCACCGTGCCCGGGCGGCAGTCGACGCTCGCCGCCGCCAGCAGACCGCGCGACGACATGTTGTGGATCAGCACGTCGCCCCATTCCGCGCCCGATCGCATGCGCGCGCGGATCAGCACCTTGCGCCGCGGATCGCGCGTCTTCATCGCGCCCGACCGTGGCACGGGCGGCGTGCGGCGGTACGGGACGAGGCGGGATCGGCCATCATGTCGATCGCTTGCCACGTCAGACATTAAAATGATGTTAGGGCGCCCCGCCAGAAGCGATCGGGAGAGGCGAACCCCTCCCGATTTCACCATAAGATCATCGGCTTACAGGCCGATGATGCCGCCATCCGTCTTGGTGATCACGATCGTCGCCGAGCGGGGACGACCGGTGCCCGTACCCGTCGCCTGGCTCTGCGGCCAGTTGCTGGTGATTGCGGCGGCGCTGCCGTTTTCGCCAGGATGCTGGATGTTCACGAAAATCGCCCGGCCGTCGGGCGTCGAATCGATGCCGGTGATCTCGCATTCCTTCGGTCCGACCAGGAACCGCTTCAGCGACGTGCCCGGCGCCTTGCCGATCCGCGTCGCCTGCGATGCGGTCACGCCGTTCAGGCTGTTGGTGATCGTCCGCGTGCCACCGTCGCCGACGGTGCCGGGCAGCGCCGCGAGCAGCATGCAATTGGTGACATCGGTATAGGCGCCGTCATCCGTTTCGATCCACATCAGCGGGCTGCCCTGCCCGGCGACATTGCTCGGCCGGGCGAACCACAGGCCATCGGGCGACGAGAAGTCGTTGGTCGCATCCAGGTTCGACAGGTTGATGTTGGCAGGGTTGAGGTCGCTGCCCGCGCCGAAGGCGTAGATGTCCCAGGTGAACGTCGTCGATTCGCTGTCGCTGGCCTCGCGCAGGCGGATGACATGGCCATTGGCGTTGCCGGTCGCCGCCGAGCGTCCGTCGATCTTGGGATCGGAATAGGCGCGCGGGTTGGCCGCATCGGTGTTGGCCGCCGTGCGGGACGAATTGTTGGTCAGCGTCAGGTACATCTCGCCATTGACCGGGTTGACCGCAGTCCATTCCGGGCGATCCATCCGCGTCGCGCCCAGCGCGTCGCCGGCAAGGCGGGCGTGGGTGAGCACATCCGCCTGGTTGGCGAAGGCATAGGCCGTGTTGGCGGCGGTCAACGGTGCCGTGCCGAACACCAGCGGCAGCCACTGTCCGCTGCCATCGGCAGCGAGCTTCGCGACGTAAAGCGTGCCGCTATCGAGATATTTGTCGCCGATCGCGAGGCGATTGGTGGCCGTCGCATCCGCTGCCGACCACGGTGTCGCCGAGACGAATTTGTAGAGATATTCGTTCTGCGCGTCGTCGCCCATGTAGAAAGCGGGTCGGATGCCGGCCACCGTGCGCCCGGCGACGCAGCCTTCGTGATTCATCCGGCCCAAGGCGGTGCGCTTGCGCGGGGTCGAGGCCGGGTCGAACGGGTCGATCTCGACCACCCAGCCGTATTGGTTGGGCTCGTTGCGGAAATCCTCGGTGCCGTTCGCCGCCTTGGTCGGGTCGATCGTCGCGTTGAACTTGGCGATCCGCGT
>CAYQPM010000256.1:0-3055 GCA_964419295.1 uncultured Stakelama sp.
TTGACCGCCGGATCGGCGTTCGGATCGAAGAACGGCGGCTGCAGGATCGCCGCCGGGAACACGACTTCGTTCATCAGCGGGTTGGCATAGGCGTTGACCGTCTGCGGGGTCATGAACCATTCGGAGCGATCGACCGGCTTGCCGATCTTGTTGAGCTGGCGCTTGTATTCGAATTCGGCGACACGATCGGCGTTGCCCAGCACGTCGCCCTTCACCACGCGCAGCGCGCTATAGTCGCGGAACTTGTCCGGATAGCCGATCTTCGGCGTGAACGCGGCGAGCTTCGCGCGCGCCTTCACCTTGGTTTCGGGCGCCATCCATTCGAGCTTCGACAGCCGGATATCCATCGCCGCGATCAGGTTGCGGACGAGTTCGTCGGCCTTAGCCTTGGCGGCGGGCGGGAAATACCGTTCGACGTAGATCTGGCCGACCGCCTCACCGAGGCTGCCGTTGACGAGATCGACACCGCGCTTCCAGCGCTCCTTTAGCTGCGGGGTGCCCGACAACGTCGTGCCGTAGAAGGCGAATTGCGTGTTGACGAAGTTGGACGACAGCAGCGGTGCGGCGTTCGAGATGGTGTGGAACGCCAGATATTCCTTCAGCACCGGCAGCGGTGTCGCGGCGAGGATCTTGGCGGTGCCGGTCAGCGCCGAAGGCTGGCCGACGATCACGCGGCTCTGTGCGCCCAGGCCCTGCGCGGCGAGCATCGCCTTCCAGTCGAAGCCGGGCATCGCGGTGGCGAGGTCGGCCACCTGCATCGGGTTGTAGCTCTTCTCGATCTGACGCAGTTCGGCTCGTTCCCAATGCACCTGGGCGATCTGCTTTTCCAGATCGTAGACGCGCTGCGCCGCCCCTTGCGGATCGGGCTGGCCGGCCATGCGCAGCATGTCGGCGATATAGGCGACATACTTCGTCCGCGCCTCGGCGAACTTGGCATCGTCCTTCAGGTAATAGTCGCGATCCGGGAGTCCGAGGCCACCCTGGCCGAGGTAGACGGCATATAGCGTGTTGTTTTTCAGATCCTGCTGCACGCCGGCGCCGACGGGCACGTCGATGCCGTGCATCGTCGCTTCGCCGAACGCGCGGGCGACATCGGCAGGCGATGCGATGGCGGCGATCTTTGCCAGATACGGCTTGAGCGGCGCGGCCCCCGCCGCTTCGATCGCCGGTGCGTCCATGAAGCTTGCGTAGGTGTCGCCGATCTGCTGCGAAACGCCCGACGTCGCGCGCGATGCCGCCGCGCCCTCGATCACCTTGCGCGTGCGGTCGTTCGACAGCTCGGCAAGCTTGTTGAACCCGCCCCAGCTCGCCCGGTCCGCCGGAATTTCCGTCCGGTCCATCCAGGTGCCGTTGATGTAGCTGTAGAAATCGTCGCCGGGGACGACCGTCTTCTTCATCGCGGTGACGTCGACGCCGAACTCGCCGAGCTGCGGCTTGCCCGCAGGTGCAGCGGCGGGAATTGCGGTCTGGGCGTAGACGGCGCCGGAAGCGGCGGAGGCGAGCAGAAGAGCGGCGAAAACCTGTGTGCGCATCGAATGTCCTTGAAAAACAAGACTCAGGATGCGCGTGTTGTAGCCAGTTAAGACGGCTCGTCAAACATGGTTTATTTGATGACGATGCCGCCACTTACGCGCGATCCACAGCCGCCATCCGAGCGCGGATACGGCATAGCCGATCAGCGCGCATGCCGCCGTCAGCACGACGAGCCCGAGGCCGAAGGCCGGCCCCTTGTCCCACAGCCAGTGGAAGGCGCCGGTTACGGATTGCAGCCAACCCGTCGCCGCCTGCGTCACCGGTTGCGCGATGGCTGGGGCGTCGCTGCGCAGCATCCAGGCGCCGATTCGATAGGCGACGAACCAGAGAAACGGCGTCGTCAGGGGATTGGTGATGAACGTGGTGAGGGCCGCGATCGGCACGTTGGCGCGAAACGGCAGGGCGAACACCGCGGCGATCGCGATCTGCGCGACGGGAAACAGGAAGCCGGCGACCATGCCCAGCGCCACGCCACGCGGCACGGACCGGCGCGTGAAACGCCAGAGCCCCGGCTCCAGCACGCGATGCGCGACCGGGCGAAGCAAGCGGTTCGCCTCCATCGATTCGCGCGTCGGCATGTTGCGACGGCACCAGGCGATGCTCCGCTGCCACAGACCGGGTGCGGCGCCCGGCCCCTGCCCCTTCATCAGCCGCGGTCGCGCAGGATGCGGCCGGCTTCGCGTTTCCATTCGCGTTCCTTGATCGCCGCGCGCTTGTCGTGATCCTTGCGGCCCTTGGCCAGCGCCAGCTCCACCTTCGCGCGTCCGCGCCCGTTGAAATAGACGCTGAGCGGCACGAGGGTCATGCCTTCACGGGCGACGGCGCCATGAAGCTTGTTGATCTCGCGTTCGTGCAGCAGCAGTTTGCGCGGCCGCTTGGCTTCGTGATTGAAACGGTTGCCGTGGCTGAATTCGGGTACGTTCGCGTTGACCAGCCATACGATGCCGTCGCGCACCTCGGCATAGCTTTCGGCGATGCTGCCTTCCCCGAAGCGGAGCGACTTCACCTCGGTGCCGGTGAGCGCGATGCCGGCTTCGTAGACGGTGTCGATGCTATACTCGAACCGCGCCTTGCGGTTCTCGGCGACGATCTTCTTCTTGTCGAAGGCGGCGGGTTTGGGGCGTGCCATGTTGCGGGCGATGTAGGGCGTGTTGTGCCGCAGGGGAAGCGGGCGACGCGTTTGCCCGGTCGACCCACCTCGACCGGCCTTTCGCCGGCTACGGTCAGATCAGCCCTGCATGACCCAGCGCCGCGTCCACCGCCGCGCGCGATGCTTCGGACGGCCAGGTCATGGGGAGGCGAATGCCGGTCGGGAAATCCCGGCGCACGCGGCTCATCGCATATTTGACCGGCCCCGGAGACGCATCGGTGAACAGCGCGTCGTGCAGGGGATAAAGCCGGTCCTGCAACGCCAGCGCCGTGGCGTAATCGCCGCTTTGGCACGCCGACTGGAATTCCGCGCACAGCCGCGGCGCGACGTTGGCGGACACGGAGATGCAGCCCCTGCCCCCCATCGCATTGA
>CAYQPM010000257.1:0-3055 GCA_964419295.1 uncultured Stakelama sp.
TCGCGGGCGATGATGACCTGCTGGATCTGGCTGGTGCCTTCGTAGATGCGGAACAGGCGGACGTCGCGGTACAGGCGCTCGATGCCGTAATCGGCGATGTAGCCGGCGCCGCCGTAGATCTGCACCGCCTTGTCGGCGACCCGGCCGACCATCTCGCTGGCGAAATATTTGGCCGCAGCGGATTCGAGCACGACGTCTTCGCCGCGATCCTTCTTCGCCGCGGTTTCCAGCACCATCGCGCGCGCGACGAGCGCTTCGGTCTTCATGTCCGCGATCATGCCCTGGATAAGCTGGTGATTGGCGATCGGCTGGCCGAATTGCACGCGACCACCGGCATAGGCGACGCTGTCGGCGATCAGCCGCTCGGCGACGCCGACGCAGACCGCGCTGATGTGCAGCCGTCCGCGATCGAGCACGCGCATCGCGATCTTGAAGCCTTCACCCTCCGCGCCGAGCCGATTGGCGGCGGGCACCGGCACGTCGTCGAAATGGACGTCGGCGACCTTCGCGCCTTTCTGGCCCATCTTCTTCTCGGGTTCGCCGATGCTGACGCCGGGCAGGTCCCTGGGCACCAGAAAGGCCGACACGCCGCGCGCGCCCTTTTCCTCGCCGGTGCGCGCCATGACGGTGAACAGCTGCGCCTTGTCGGCATTGGTGATGTAGCGTTTGGTCCCGGTCAGGCGATAGACGTCGCCATCCTTCACCGCCCGCGTCTTCACCGAACCCGAATCGCTGCCGACGTCGGGCTCGGTCAGCGCGAAGCTGGTGATGATCTCGCCGCTGGCGATCCGCGGCAGCCAATGCGCCTTCTGTTCGGGCGTGCCCGCCATCACCAGTCCCTGGCTGCCGATGCCGACATTGGTGCCGAAGGTCGACCGGAAGGCGGGTGTCGTGCGACCCATCTCGATCCCGACACGGCATTCCTCGACCATGTCGAGGCCGAGGCCGCCGAATTCCTCGTCGATCGACAGGCCGAACAGACCCATGTCCTTCATCTCTGCGACGACCGCGTCGGGGATCGCATCCGCCGCCTCCACATCGCCTTCCAGTGGGCGCAGGCGTTCGGTGACGAAGCGGCGAAGGGTATCGATCAGCGCATCGAATGTTTCGGGATCGAGGGCCATGGTGCTTCCGTTGCGATGCGCCGTCGGTGAGCGCGGGGGCAGACCGGAACGGGTTAGAGCGAGGTCGCTCCCGCTGCAAACCCGAAATTCGAAAGGGGGCATGTTGACCGGCAACAACCCCATACTATGATTGCCGAAAACGGTCAGGAGCCAGGATGCGGTTTGCAGGAAAACGCGCGGTCGTTACCGGCGGCGCATCGGGAATCGGGCGCGCGACGGCGTTGCGGCTGGCGGACGAGGGCGCGCAGGTGCTGGTCGGCGACCTGGACCGCGAGGGCGGCGAGGCGCTGGCGGCCGGATCGGGAGGACGGATCGCCTTCTGCGCGACCGACGTCACCCGGGCCGATCAGATCGAGGCGCTGATGGCGACCGCCGACGCCGGTGGCGGCCTCGACATCGTCTTCAACAATGCGGGCGCCGGCGGTGCGCGCGAGCCGATCGACACGATCGCGGCGGACGATTGGGACGCGACGATGGCGCTGCTGCTCCGCTCGGTCGCGCTCGGCATCCGCTATGCCGCGCCACTCATGGCGAAGCGTGGCGGCGGGGCGATCGTCAACACGTCGTCGGTGTCGGCACTCGGCACCGGCTATGCGCCGACCGCCTATTCCACCGCCAAGGCGGGCGTGCTGCACCTGACCAAGGTGGCCGCCGCGGATCTCGCCCGGCTCAATATCCGCGTCAACGCGGTGGTGCCGGGGTTCATCGCGACGAACATCTTCACCCGGCATCTCGACATAGACGCCGCCCGGCGCGAACAGGCGAACGGCATGATCGCCGGCGCCGCCGCACAGGCGCAGCCGATCCCCCGCGCCGGCCGGTCCGAGGATATCGCCGCCGCGGTCGCCTTCCTCGCCAGCGACGACGCCTCGTTCGTGACCGGCACGCATATCCTAGTCGATGGCGGGCTGACGATCGGCACCCGCGCGAGCTGGTACCCGGGCGCGCCGTCGTTGCTGACCGCATTGGAGGCGTTCAGGTGACTGGTGCCACGACTCAGGGCGCCACCGCTCAGGACGCTACCATTCAGGGCGCCACCGCGTCTCCGCTCGCGCCGCCGGCACGGCGCCTGCGTACCGGCACGATGACGAGCTATGCGTTCGGCGCGGTCGCCTATGGCGTCAAGGACGCGGGGTTCGGCACGTTCCTGCTGCTGTTCTACAACCAGGTCGTCGGGCTGCCTTCGGCGACGGTCGGACTGGTGGTGATGATGGCGTTGCTGATCGATGCGTTCGTCGATCCGATGGTCGGGTTCTTTTCCGACCGGACGCGGACGCGCTGGGGACGGCGGCATCCGTGGATGTACGGGTCGGCACTGCCGATCATGGTCGGCTGGGTCTTGCTGTGGAATCCGCCGGCCGCGGTGGCGGAGCCGACGACGCTGGCGTGGCTGTTCGTCAGCGCGGTGCTCGTGCGGACCGCGGTCAGCTGTTACGAGGTCCCGTCTGTGGCGCTGACGCCCGAACTGTCGTCCGATTACGACGAGCGGACGCGGATCATGGCGTGGCGCTATCTGTTCGGCTGGGCCGGCGGGCTGACCATGCTGGTGTCCGCCTACCTCTATTTCCTCGCGCC
Organism: uncultured Stakelama sp.; assembly: GCA_964419295.1. Taxonomy (GTDB): domain Bacteria; phylum Pseudomonadota; class Alphaproteobacteria; order Sphingomonadales; family Sphingomonadaceae; genus Sphingomonas. Next base: position 2,700 of record CAYQPM010000257.1, read on the forward strand.
GACCGCGGCGTTCCCGAACGGGCTGCTCAACCGCAGCGGCTATTTCGGCTATTCCCTGCTCGGCGCGGCGCTGATGGGCGTCGCGATCCTGGTGTCGGCGCGGGGCACGCATGACGAGATCCCGAACCTGCCCAACCCGCCGATCGAACGCCAGTCGCTGGCCGAGAATTTTCGCGAACTGGCGCAGACGGTCAGGAACCGCGCCTTCGCCATCCTGATGCTCGCCGGGCTATGCGCCTATACGGTGCAGGGGATCAGCTATGCGATGTCGACGTACCTCTACACCTATGTCTGGGGATTCCGCGGCATCGTCTTCGTCTATGCGACGGTCGCGCTGTTCGGCGGCGTGCTGATCG
>CAYQPM010000258.1:0-3041 GCA_964419295.1 uncultured Stakelama sp.
CGATGCCCGAGCTTTGCGGCTCGACCACGTTGAGCGCGAGCATCGTCGCGATCGCCGCGTCGGTGGCGCTGCCGCCCGCCTTCAGGATCTCGACGCCCGCCGCCGCGGCGCGCGGATCGGCGGCGCTGACCATGCCCGGCACGCCCTTCGCGGCGGAGCGGGGCGTGGGTGCTGCGCCGGTCGTCGGTGCGGGCATTTGGGCGGCACAGGCCGCCAGCGGCAGCGACGCGGCGGTGAGCGCGATCAGGATAGTCTTCATCGCCGCAAAGCCTAACGGCTGCCCCGCCGAGGGCAACCCGCTTGTCGTCTCAACCTGCCGCCAGGGCATCGGCGACGCTGGCGAAGCCGTCGCGGGCGAGCAGCGCGTCGAGGTCGGCGAGGATCCGCCGCGCCAGCCCCGGTCCTTCGAACACCAGCGCGGAATAGAGCTGCACCATGCTCGCGCCGCTGCGGATGCGGACATAGGCCTCCGCGCCGCTGTCGATGCCGCCCGCCGCGATCAGGGCGATGCCGCCGCCGCTGGCTTTGCGCACGTCGACCAGCCGCTGGCGCGCGAGCGCGGCCAGCGGCGCGCCCGACAGGCCCCCCGTTTCGCCCGCATGCGGCGAGCGTAGTGCGGGGCGCGAGATGGTCGTATTGCCCATGATGATCGCGTCGATCCGGGCATCGATCGCCGCCCGCACGATCCCGTCGATCGCCGCCGTGTCGAGGTCGGGCGCGACCTTCAGGAACAGCGGCGTGTCCCCGCGCGCCGCGGTGCAGGCGGTGAGCAGATCGGTCAGCGCGGCACCGTGCTGCAGGTCGCGCAATCCCGGCGTGTTGGGCGACGAAATGTTGATCGTGACGTAATCGGCAAGGCGCGCCGCGGCCGAGACGCCCGCGACGTAATCCGCGATCCGGTCGCTGGCGTCCTTGTTGGCGCCGACGTTGATGCCCAGCCGCCCGCCGCCGCGCCGGGCCACCGCCGCCCGCGCGATGCCCGCCTCCAGCCCGCCGTTGTTGAACCCCATGCGGTTGATCACCGCGCGATCCGCGACCAGCCGGAACAGCCGCGGCTTCGGATTGCCCGATTGGGGCAGGGGGGTCAGCGTACCCATCTCGACCGCGCCGAAGCCGAGCCCGAACAAACCCTCGATCGCGACCCCGTCCTTGTCCAGCCCGGCGGCGACGCCCAGCGGATTGGCGAAGGCGAGGGCGCCGATGCGGGTCGCGAGACGGGGGCTGGGAGCCGCGGCGGGATAGGGGAGCCGGGCACGCATCGCCAGCGCCCGCAGCGTCAACGCATGCGCCCGCTCGGCATCGAGGGCGAAGAGCAGCGGGCGCAGGGCGTAGGACATGGGATGCTCTTCGCAGAGGGGCGAAGGGAGGTCAAAGACTGGGCGCACGCCGGTACGCCGTCATCCTGCCGAGTTCGGTCATCCGCGCGCCAGTACGTCACTCTCACGCCGGTTCGTCGTCCCCCACTGTTTCGTCATCCCCGCGCCAGTCCGTCATCCCCGCGTAGGCGGGGATCCATAAACGCCGACCTGTCGGTTCCATCCGAAACCTGCGCGTCTGGATCCCCGCCTCCGCGGGGATGACGGAGAAGGGCAACAAGGCCCCAATCCCACCACCCCACCTTGACCGCAGCGCACAAAAGCCTATCTCGCAATCGGATCGGATTGATCCGATTTGCGAGCGGTTCTCAACAAACCTCCGCAGCAACCCCGTCGGAGCCGATGCGCCTCAGCAGCCTGGCAGATTATGCGGTCGTGATGATGTCCGCCGCCGCACGCCATTGCGGCGGCGCGGCGCGCCCGAACGCCACGCTGCTCGCCGAGGAAACCGGCGTGCCGCTCCCGACCGCGCAGAAGCTCGTCAGCCGCCTGTCCAGCGCCGGCCTGATCGAATCCGCGCGCGGCACCGGCGGTGGCTTCCGCCTCGCGCGCCCAGCCGCCGCGATCAGCCTCGCCGACATCATCGAGGCGGTCGAGGGTCCGATCCAGATGACCTCCTGCGTCGAGGGCAGCCGCCACGATTGCGCCATCGAGGGCAATTGCCAGGTCCGTCCGCACTGGGGCGTCGTCAACGAAGCGGTCCGCGGCGCGCTCGCCGGGGTCAGCCTCGCCCATCTTTCCCGCGCACCGGTTCCGCCGGTCGCCGCCCGCATTCCCGAACAGGTGTAATCATGGCCACGAAGAACGCCGAAGCCTATGCGGCCGTTTCCAAGACCTACGAATGGGGCTTCTCGTCCGATATCGAACAGGATTTCGCACCCAAGGGCCTGAGCGAGGACACCGTCCGCTACATCAGCGCCAAGAAGAACGAGCCCGAATGGATGCTCGACTGGCGGCTGAAGGCGTTCCGCCTGTGGCAGACGATGGAGGCGCCGGACTGGGCCAAGCTCAACGTCCCCCCGATCGACTATCAGGACGCCTATTATTACGCCGAGCCGAAGGCGAAGCCGAAGCTCGGGTCGCTGGACGAGGTCGATCCCGAAATCCTGCGCGTCTACGAAAAGCTCGGCATCCCGATCGCCGAGCAGAAGATGCTCGCGGGTGTCGAGGACCTCGATGAGAACGGCCAGCCGAAGCGGCGCGTCGCGGTCGATGCGGTGTTCGACAGCGTCAGCGTCGCGACCACCTTCCGCAAGGAGCTGGAGGCGGCCGGCGTGATCTTCCGCTCGATCAGCGAGGCGATCCGCGAATATCCCGATCTGGTGCGCAAATGGCTGGGCAAGGTCGTGCCGCAGCGTGACAATTACTTCGCGACATTGAACAGCGCGGTCTTCAGCGACGGCACCTTCGTCTACATTCCGGAGGGCGTGCGCTGCCCGATGGAGCTGTCTACCTATTTCCGCATCAACGCGGAAAACACCGGCCAGTTCGAACGCACGCTGATCGTCGCCGATAAGGGATCGTACGTCAGCTACCTCGAAGGCTGCACTGCCCCGATGCGCGACGAAAACCAGCTCCACGCCGCGGTCGTAGAGCTGGTCGCGATGGACGACGCCGAGATCAAATATTCGACCGTCCAGAACTGGTATCCCGGCGACGAGAACG
>CAYQPM010000259.1:0-3020 GCA_964419295.1 uncultured Stakelama sp.
TGCAGAATTCCATGATGTTCACGCCGCGCTGACCCAGCGCCGGGCCGATCGGCGGGGCGGGCTTCGCGTCGCCTGCAGGAACCTGCAGGTTGATGTAACCTGTGATTTTCTTTGCCATGTCACTCTCGTTTCAAGTTTAGCGGTCCAGACGAGTGCCGGGGCACCCTCCCGCAAGCATCCAGCCATGAAGGTGGAAGCCGCCGCCGTTAGCGGAAGATGCCGCGGGGCGCAATGGCGGGCGAGCGGTGGAGCTATCGTCTCCCGGAACCCCTTACGCCGCCCGAACCGCCACCTCGTCCAGATACGGCGCGACCACGTCCAGCGTGCGATACCGCGCCTGCGCCGCCGCCGGCAGCAGCGCGAAGGCGCGCACCACGCCGCGGCAATCGGGGCTGCCGCAGGCGCAGACCATCGACCAGTCGCGATCGGCCAGCGTGGTGGAATAGTCCCAGGCGATCTCCTCGCCCGGCACGATCCCGCGCAGCGCGATGAGGAACACGCCGCCGTCGGTGAAGCGCAGTCCCGCATTGGGCGAACAGCTGTGGTTGATGAGGTCGTCGATCCGCCCCGACGGCCCCATGTACCGGTCGCGCGCGATCTGGAGGAAGCGGTCCGCGGCGCCGCTCAGGCCCCGGGGCAGTCGCGAAGCCGGTACGGTCCGCCCGGAAAACCGGACGATGGTCTGCCCTTCGGCAAAGCCCTCGGCCGCGAACACCGCCTTGCCGAGGTGCGTCTCGCCGACTGCGAAGGGATTGGCGGGCAGATAGGCATCGAGCACCCGCAGGCCCCCCTCGCGCCGCCCGAACGACCGCAGCGGGTTGATCGTCGCAAGTCCGACCATGAACCAGACGCTGGCGTGGCAGAGCAGTTCGACCATGACATAGGCATATTCGCCGATGCCCGATCCCGCGCTGCGCGTCGCGACGATCAGCGTCGCCAGATCGCCCAGCGTCCACAGACCCCAGGCCGGGGACCGTTCCCGGCCGCGATCCTCCCATACGCTGACCCATGTCGGCCAGAAGCCGAGGGGTACGGCCGCGACGACGAGCATGTGCGCCCAGAACGTCTCCTTCAGCGGCAGCCACAGGATGACCGCGGCGAGGCTGGCGGCCATGCACGTCGTCTCGGTGGGCGACGGCCGCGTCCAGCGCGAACGCCGCCACATCGCCAGCGTCACGACGAGGCACGCCATCGCCGACACCGCGAAGATGAGCCCCTGCATCTCGCCCGGATTGACCGCGGCATAGGTCGCCGCCTCGACTCCCGTCGCGACCGCCCAGATCAGCCAGGAGGCGCGGCTCGGTTCGACCAGATGACGGCGCAGCCCCGCCAGATAGATGCCATAGCCCGACAGGCTCAACATCATCGCCACGATGAACCAGGGCTCGACCGTCATTCCCCCACCCGATTGGTCAACGGGTCGTAAACCAAGATGGTGAATCCGTCGAGGGTGCGCTCAGAGCGGCAGGCTCGGCTGGATCGCGTCCGCGTCGGAATCGCTGCCGATGATCCCCGACAGCGTCAGGCCGAGCAGGCGGACGCCGTCCGGCACGGGCAATTGCGCGTCGAGCAATTCGCGGCCGATCGCCAGGAACGCGGGCTGGTCGGGCACCGCCGCCGGCAGCGATCGGGCGCGCGTGACCGTGCGGAAGTCGGCGTGGCGCAGCTTCAGCGTCACCGTCCGTCCGCGCGCGCCGGAACGGTCGATCCGCACCCAGGCGGCGTCGGCGACATGGCCGAGTGCGGCGTGCAGCTCGGCCGCGTCGGTCAGGTTGGTTTCGAACGTCCGTTCCGCACCGACCGACTTGGTCGGACGATCGGGACGAACCGGCCGATGGTCGATGCCGCGGGCCGCCCCGAACAGATAGTCGGCGTAGGAGCCGAAATGCGCCTGGAGAAACGCCAGCGGCCGCTCGCGCAGGTCGGCGCCGGTCAGGATGCCGAGCTGCTCCATGCGCCGCGCCGTCACCGGCCCGACGCCGTGGAAGCGCTTGACGGGCAGCGATGCGACGAACGCGGCGCCCTTGTGCGGAGGGATGACGCAGATGCCATCGGGCTTGTTCTGATCGGATGCGAGCTTGGCGATGAACTTGTTGTAGCTGACGCCCGCCGACGCCGTCAGACCGGTAAGGCTGGCGATGCGCGCACGAATGTCGTCGGCGATCGCCCGGGCGGAACCGAGCCCGCGGCGGTCCTCCGTCACGTCCAGATACGCTTCGTCCAGCGACAGCGGCTCGATGGCGTCGGTATAATCGGCGAAGATTCCGCGGATCTGCTGGGATACCGCACGGTAGACGTCGAAGCGCGGCGGCACGAAGACCAGGTCGGGGCAGCGGCGCAGCGCGGTGACCGACGGCATCGCGGATCGGACGCCGTGCGCCCGTGCTTCGTAGCTCGCCGCCGCGACCACGCCGCGCGCGCGCGATCCGCCGACGGCGACGGGACGACCGCGCAGCGACGGGTCGTCCCGCTGCTCGACCGAGGCGTAGAAGGCATCCATGTCGATATGGATCACCTTCCTCTGCGGCGCCGCGTCGGGAGGAGGGGGCAGGTCGGCGTCGGCCATGGTTCCCGTTTCGTTCGAAACGCATCGTAGATCAAGGCGTTGGTTGCGGAGAGCGGCTAGAAGGGCCGCATGGCCGACACGCAAGCTACGCCGGCGCCGGGACATACGGCCCTGGTCGTCATCGACATGATCAACGCGCTCGCTTTCGAAGGCGGCGAGCGGATGAAGGACCCGGCGGAGGCGACGATCGACCCGATCCTGTCCCTGCGCGCGGCGGCGGACGCCGCGGGGGTGCCGGTGATCTACGTCAACGACAACAACGGGCAATGGCATTCCGAACGCGACCGGCTGATCGAGGAAACGCTGGCGCAGGACGGGCCGGGCCGCGCGCTGACCGAAAAGCTGCGGCCTCGCCGCGACGATTACTTCATCATCAAGCCGCAATTCTCCGGTTTCTATGCCACCAACCTGCCGGTGCTGTTGCCGCAACTGGGGGTCAGCCGGCTGGTGCTGA
>CAYQPM010000260.1:0-3007 GCA_964419295.1 uncultured Stakelama sp.
TCGCGATGCTGGGCAGCCTGGCCGACACCGTGCTCGACCTGCTCGCCAGCCTCGTGACGCTGTACGGCGTCCGCCTCGCGGCGACCCCGGCGGATCACGACCATCGCTTCGGCCATGGCAAGGCGGAGGCGCTGGCGGCCCTGTTCCAGGTCGCGTTGATCACCGCGTCGGCCGCCGCCATCGCGTGGCGCGCGATCACCGCGCTGGGCCAGCACGGCGCGACCGCGGATGCGGAATTCGGCATCGGCGTCTCGATCGTCGCCATCGCCGCCACCGTGGTGCTGCTTTGGTATCAGCGGCGCATCATTCGCCAGACCGGCTCGGTCGCGATCATGGCGGACAACGTCCATTATCAGTCCGACGTGCTGCTCAACGGATCGGTGATCGTCGCGCTGGTGCTCGACCAGTATTTCGGCTGGCACAAGGCCGACCCGATACTCGGCATCGTCATCGCGCTGTGGCTCGCCTGGGGCGCCTTTCAGGCGTCGTCCAACGCGATCGACCAGCTGATGGACAAGGAATGGCCGGAGGATCAGCGCAACGCCTTCCTCGATGTCGCCGCGCGCCAGCCGGGCCTGAAGGGCATTCACGATTTCCGCACGCGGCGGTCGGGCAGCCACGACTTCGCGCAGTTCCACATGGAGGTCGACCGGCACCTGACCGTCGGCGCCGCGCATGACATCGTCGAGTCGGTCGAGCGCAATCTGCGCCAGACGTTCCCCAAGGTCGAGGTGCTGATCCACCTCGATCCCGAAGGTCATGTCGATACCGACAATCCCCTCGTCGAGGCGGACGTGACGCCGCACTGGTTCGGAAAGAGGCTATGAGGATCCCCTTCGCCCAGATCGATGCCTTCGCCGAAGCGGCGTTCGGCGGCAATCCGGCGGCCGTGATGCCGCTGACCACCTGGCTTGCCGACGACTTGCTGCAGGCGATCGCGTCCGAGAACAACCTCAGCGAAACCGCCTTCATCGTGCCGCACGACGGCGATGACGCCGACTTCGACCTCCGCTGGTTCACGCCCGCGGCCGAGGTGGCGCTCTGCGGCCATGCGACGCTGGCAAGCGGCCATTTCGTGCTGTCGTCGGATGGCGAGCGGACGCGGGTGCGCTTTGCGACGCGGCAGGCGGGCATTCTCGAGGTGGCGCGGGATGGCGATCGGTATCGCATGGCGCTGCCCGCCTGGGCACCGGAGCCCAAGGCGCTCGACGGGATCGTGGCCGCGCTCGGCGTCGAGCCGATCGAGACGCTGTGGCACGAGAAGGGCTATGCGCTGATCGTGGTCGCTGACGAAGCCGCGGTGCGCGCGGTGAAGCAGGACGACCGCGCGCTGGCGAAGGAAGGGCCGATCGTCGCGATCGTCGCGGCGCGCGGCGAGCGGACCGACATCGTCAGCCGCGTCTTCACCGCCTATTTCGACATTCCCGAAGACCCGGTGACCGGATCCGCGCACGCGGTCATGGTCCCCTATTGGGCGGAGATGCTCGGCAAGGATCGCTTCACCGCGTTCCAGGCGAGCAAGCGCGGCGGGCTGCTGACCTGCGCGCTGGAGGGCGACCGCGTGATCCTGGGCGGTGCCTGCGTCACGGTGATCGAGGGGACGTTCCTGCTGCCGTAAAGCAGTGGGAAGCGGGGGTTCGATCCGCGAAATATACCAGCGCGACAGCTCCGGATATGCCTTCGGACCCTATCGACCGCGCCCTTTGGTCATCGGGTCGGGCTTCGCCGGCCGCACCCAGTCCTTCGGAGGCACCACGCGCGACTGGCTCGTCCCCAGTCCCATCGCACCCGGCCGTTGGCGTTCCAGCCCGGTCGGATCGGCATCCGAGCCGCCGCCCCGCAACAGGCTGATCCGGTCGCGCAGCCGCCCCGCGGTTTCGAAATCGAGCGCCGCGGCCGCGGCCTCCATCTCCAGCCGCAGCGCTTCGATCGAAACGTTCATGCCGCTTGCGCCGCCATCGCAGCCTCGGTTTTGGCGATCCAGCCGCCGCCCAGCACGCGTTCGCCGGCATAGAGCACCGCCGCCTGGCCGGGCGCGACGCCATATTCGGGTGCGTCGAAGACCAGCCGATCGCCATCCAACCGCGCCGGCACGGGCTTCGCCATGGAACGCACCTTGGCGGTCAGCGGCCCCGCATGATCGCCGCCGATCCAGTTGAGGCCGCTCACCCGTGCGCCCGCGACGGCCAGCGCCGCGCGGGGGCCGACCACGACCTGTCGTGCCGCCGCATCGACGCGGACGACGTACAGCGGTTCGGGAGTGCCGCCGATCTCCAGCCCGCGCCGCTGGCCGACGGTGAAATGGATGATGCCGCGATGCGCGCCCAGCCGGGCGCCCGACAAATCGACGATATCGCCCGCGGTATCGGCCTCCGGCCGCAGATTGCGGACCAGCCCGGCATAATCGCCGTCGGGCACGAAACAGATATCCTGGCTGTCGGGCTTGGCGGCGACACCCAGCCCCAGTTCCGCCGCGATCTCTCGCACCCGCGACTTGGGCAGCGCGCCCAGCGGAAAGCGGAGATAGTCGAGCTGCGGCTGCGTCGTCGCGAAGAGGAAATAGCTCTGGTCGCGGGCCGGGTCGGCGCCGCGATGCAGTTCGGCGCCGGCCGGCCCGATCACCCGTTGCACATAATGGCCGGTCGCGAGGCAATCCGCGCCCAGATCGCGCGCCAGTTGCAGCAGATCGGTGAATTTCGGCCCGGTGTTGCACTGGACGCAGGGAATCGGCGTGCGGCCGGCGAGATATTCGTCGGCGAAGGTGTCGACGACGGTCTCCTTGAACCGGGTCTCGTGGTCGAACACGTAATGCGCGATGCCCAGCCGGTCGCAGACCGCGCGCGCATCGCGGATGTCGCGGCCCGCGCAGCAGCTGCCCGCGCGGCCGGTCGCCTCGCCATGGTCGTACAGCTGCAGCGTCACGCCGATCGTCTCGGCGCCGGTCGCGGCCGCCAGCGCCGCCACGACCGAACTGTCGACCCCGCCCGACATCGCCACCACGATGCGC
>CAYQPM010000261.1:0-2975 GCA_964419295.1 uncultured Stakelama sp.
GAACGCTGCATGGCGCTGCCCGTCGTGGTGCCGGTCGGCGACAGGACCGCGGACGCGCTGCGCGAAAAGCTGATCCCGGCCATAGCCGCCCTTCGCGTCGGCGTCTCCACCGACGATCAGGCGCATTATGGTCCGGTGGTGAACGCCGCGCACAAGCAGCGCGTCGAGAACTGGATCCAGACCGGCGTCGACGAAGGCGCCGAACTGGTCGTGGATGGTCGCGGCTTCACCCTGCAGGGCCACGAAGACGGCTTCTTCGTCGGCCCGACGCTGTTCGACCGCGTCACGCCCGACATGTCCGCGTACAAGGAAGAGATCTTCGGCCCCGTCCTCCAGATCGTCCGCGCGCCCGATTTCGAGACGGCGGTGCGGCTGCCGAGCGAGCATCAATATGGCAACGGCGTCGCGATCTTCACCCGCAACGGCCATGCCGCGCGCGAGTTCGCCGCGCGGGTGAATGTCGGGATGGTCGGCATCAACGTGCCGATCCCGGTGCCGGTCGCCTATCACACGTTCGGCGGGTGGAAGCGCAGCGCGTTCGGCGACACCAACCAGCACGGCATGGAGGGCGTGAAGTTCTGGACCAAGGTCAAGACGATCACGCAACGCTGGCCCGACGGATCGGCCCTGTCGCCCGGCAGCGAGGATGGCGGACCCAGCCGCATCCAGGATGCGTTCGTCATTCCGACGATGGGCTGACCCGGAGACGATATCGATGCGCGCGATCCTGATCACTGCCGCCCTCGCCCTCGCCGCCTGTTCGGGCGGCGAGTCGGCGAACAACGAATCGAGCGGGGGCAGCGCCGCGGTCGAACCGACGCCCAGCAACCTGACCGTGGATGCGCAGAACACCCTGGTCCCGCTCGATCCCCCCGGAAACGGTGCTGCGGTGTCGCCGGTGCCGCTGCCGACCGCCAGCCCTTCCGCGATCGCCGCGATCCCTGCGGCCTTCGCGGGGCGATGGGGCATGGTGCCGAACGATTGCGATCCCAGCCGCGGCGATGCCAGGGGGCTGCTGACCATCGCCGGCAGTCGCCTTGCCTTCTACGAATCGCGCGGCACGGCGGCTGACATCCGCCAGCCCCAGCCCTCGCAGATCGCCTTTGCGCTGCCGATGAGCGGCGAGGGCCAGAGCTGGTCGGAACCGACCACGCTCACCCTGCTCGACGACGGCAAGACACTGGTCCGCGAGGCGAAGGGTTCGCCCGATCGCGCCGGATCGTTCCGCTACAGCCGCTGCCCGGCCTGAGGATAGACATGGAAAACCAGTTCGACCTGACCGCAGACCAGCGCGAGATCCAGGATCTCGCCGCCCGCTTCACCGCCGACCGGATTACCCCCCACGCGGCCGAATGGGACGAAAAGCACATCTTCCCGCGCGACACGATCAAGGCCGCGGCAGAACTGGGCTTCGCCGCGATCTATGTCAGCGAAGACAGCGGCGGCATCGCGCTCGGCCGTCTCGAGGCGGCGCTGATCATGGAGGCGATGGCCTATGGCTGCCCCTCGACCAGCGCGTTCATCTCGATCCACAACATGGCGTCCTGGATGATCGACCGCTTCGGCAGCGCGGTGGTGAAGGACAAATACCTGCCGAGCCTCGTCACGATGGACCGGCTCGCCAGCTATTGCCTGACCGAACCCGGTTCGGGCAGCGACGCCGCCGCGTTGAAGACGCGGGCGGTGAAGGACGGCAGCGACTATCTCGTCACCGGATCGAAGCAGTTCATCTCCGGCGCCGGAGAGAATGAGGTGTACGTCACGATGGTCCGCACCGGAGAGGACGGGCCCAAGGGCATCTCGGCGCTGGTGATCGAGAAGGACATGCCCGGCGTGTCGTTCGGCGCCAACGAACGCAAGCTCGGCTGGCATTCGCAGCCCACCCGGCAGGTGATGTTCGACAATGTCCGCGTTCCCGCCGAAAATCTGGTCGGCGGCGAAGGCGAAGGGTTCCGGATCGCGATGATGGGGCTCGACGGCGGTCGCCTCAACATCGGCGCGTGCAGCCTGGGCGGGGCGCAGCGCTGCCTGGACGAAGCGGTGCGCTATACGAAGGATCGCAAGCAGTTCGGCACCGCCATCGCCGATTTCCAGAACACGCAGTTCATGCTGGCGGACATGGCGACCGAACTGGAGGCGGCACGCGCGCTCCTCTACATCGCCGCCGCCAAGGTCACCGCGAACGCGCCCGACAAGACGCGCTTCGCCGCGATGGCGAAGCGGCTGGCGACCGATACCGGCAGCAGCGTCGTCGATCGCGCGCTGCAGCTGCACGGCGGCTACGGCTATCTCATGGACTATCCGATCGAGCGCTTCTGGCGCGACCTGCGCGTCCATTCGATCCTGGAAGGCACCAACCAGGTGATGCGGATGATCGTCGGCCGTGATCTGATCCGGCAGTAAGGGAAGAGCAATCATGGCACGAATCGCGTTCATCGGGCTCGGCAACATGGGCGGCGGCATGGCCGCGAACCTGGCGAAGAAGGGTCACGACGTTCGCGCGTTCGACCTCAACGTCGACGCGCTGGCCAAGGCGAAGGACGCCGGCTGCCTGACCGTTTCGACCGCGGCAGAGGCCGTGGACGGCGCGGAGGCGGTCGTCACCATGTTGCCCGCCGGCACCCACGTCGAAGGGGTCTATGCCGATGCGGTATTCGGCCGCGCGCAACCCTCGGCGATCCTGATCGACTGTTCGACGATCGACGTCGCCACCGCGCGCCGGGTCGCCGACACGGCCGCGGCAAAGGGCCTTGCCGCCGTCGACGCGCCGGTGTCGGGCGGGATCGGTGCGGCCAATGCGGGCACCTTGACCTTCATGGTCGGCGGCACGCCGGATGCGTTCGAGCGCGCGAAGCCGTTCCTCGCCGACATGGGCAAGGCGGTCATCCATGCCGGCGCGAATGGCGCGGGACAGGCCGCGAAGATGGCGAACAACATGCTGCTCGGCGCGACGATGATCGCGACGTGCGAGGCGT
>CAYQPM010000262.1:0-2881 GCA_964419295.1 uncultured Stakelama sp.
CGGCGCGGCGCTGGACGCGGTGGTCGAGCGGCTGAAGGCGCTGAAGCTGACGATCCGCAATGCGCCGAGCGACGCCGGCGCGGCGGAGGGGGTGTGCGTATTCACCGGCGAACCGGCGGTGGAACGGGTGCTGCTGGCGCGGGCCTATTGAGGCGGGGTGTTCGCGGGGTGACGTTGTGGACGGCGGTGCAGGTTTGCAGTTGCCGTTTCGTCATCTCCGCGCAGGCGGGGACCCATACACGCTGACGATGCGGCTCAAGCGAAATCCGCGCGTCTGGATCCCCGCCTGCGCTGGGATGACGGATGTGGGGACGGGGCTTGTGCCCGTGAACCGGACGTCGATGTCTTTCGTGATCCCGCCCTGCTTTCGTCACCCCGGCGGACGCCGGGGCCCATGGTCGCGAGCGGCTGGTGGATCGCGCAACGTCCGCCGATACCGTGTCCATGGGTCCCGGCGTTCGCCGGGATGACGAGAGGGCGGCGAGGTGGCTGGCATAAGCGCCACCACCGCCGCCGCACAAGCACCGCCGCCGCCTGAGCGCCGCAACGGCGCCGGGCGCGTCAGTCCCTCGGCACGTCCTGATAGCGTCGGCCGACATGCGCTTCGCCGCGCGCGTCGGCGAGGCGGGCCTGGCGGTGCCGTTCCGCGTAGCGCGCGCGATCCTCGTCGCTGCGGGCATCGTGGCAGCGGGGGCAGGTGACGCCCTCTTCGTAGAGTGGGGACGTGCGATCCTGCGGGGACACCGGCATGCGACACGCGCGACACAAACCGTGCGTGCCCGGCGCCAGGCCATGGCCGACCGCGACACGTTCGTCGAAGACGAAGCATTCGCCCTGCCACCTGCTCTCCGCGGCGGGCACGTCCTCGAGGTATTTGAGCACGCCGCCCTTCAGGTGGAACACGTCCTCGACGCCCTCCGCCTTGAGGAAGGCGGTCGCCTTTTCGCAGCGGATGCCGCCGGTGCAGAACATCGCGACCTGTTTGTCGCCGGCGAGCAGCGCGTCGCGGTGTTCGCGAAACCAGGCGGGGAAGTCGCGGAAGGTCCGCGTTTCGGGATCGATGGCGCCGGCGAAGGTGCCGACCGCCACTTCGTAATCGTTGCGCGTGTCGATCAGCACGGTGCGCGGATCGGCGATCAGCGCGTTCCAGCTCGCCGATTCGACGTAACGGCCGGCGTCGAGGGGGTCGATCGCCGGCTCGCCCATCGTGACGATCTCGGCCTTCACGCGCACCTTGGTCCGGTGGAAGGGCATCGTGTCGGTGCGGGCGTCCTTCACGTCCAGGTCGGCGCAGCCCGGCAGCGCGCGGATGTGCGCCAGCACCGCGTCAATGCCAGCGTCCGGGCCGGCGATCGTGCCGTTGATCCCCTCGCGCGCGAGCAGCAGCGTGCCGCGCACGCCCGCGGCCTCGCACGCCGCGAGCAGCGGCGGCCTGAGCGCGGCGGGATCATCGAACGGGGTGAAGCGGTAGAGCGGACAAACGCGGATCGGCGGCATGACGCGGGCCTTTAGCGGCTCCGCGACGTCCGCGCAAAGTTGGGGCATGACGGATCGCCCGCCGCTCCCTATCTCTCGATCGTGATAAAGAGAACCAGACCCGGCCTGCCGACGCAGGCGCAGATCCTCGACTTCATCGAGAATTCGGACGTGCCCGCGGGCAAGCGCGAGATCGCCAAGGCGTTCGGCCTGACCGCGCAGGAAAAGATCGCGCTGAAGGCGCTGTTGAAGGACATGGCGGACGAGGGGCTGATCGACAGCGCCCCCGGCCGCGCCTTCCACAAGATGGGCGGGCTGCCCAAGGTGACGGTGCTGCGCATCGCCGATGTGGACGATGGCGGCAACGTCTGGGCGGTGCCCGAACGCTGGGAGGCGGAGACGCCGCCGCCGCGCCTGCGGGTGCGCGAGCGCAAACGCGGCGCGCTGGGTATCGGCGAGCGGATTCTGGCGCGGACCGAAGAGGCGGGTAACGGCTGGATCGCGCATCCGATGAAGGTGCTGGCCAAGGCATCCGAGCAGGTGCTGGGCGTGCTGCGCCGCGACGGGGACCGGTTCTGGCTGACCGGGGTGGAAAAGAAGGACCGACGCGAATTTCCGGTGTCGGACGTCGGCGACGCCGAGGCGGGCGATCTGGTGATGACCGAGATGACCGGCCGACCGCCGCGGATCAGCGTCCGCGTCGTGCAGCGGCTGGGCGATCCGTTCGCGCCGCGCAGTTTCTCGCTGATCGCGATCCACAAGCTGGGCATCCCCGACGTGTTTTCCGGCGATACGCTGGACGAGGCGGCGCGGGTCGCGGAGCAGCCGCTGGGCGAAGACCGGGAAGACCTCACCCACCTGCCGATCGTGGCGATCGATCCGATCGACGCGCGCGACCATGACGACGCGGTCTGGGCCGCGCCCGACGACGATCCCGGCAACGTCGGCGGTTGGCAGGCGGTGGTCGCGATCGCCGACGTCAGCTTCTATGTCCGACCCGGATCGGAGATCGACCGCGAGGCGCGGCGGCGCGGCAATTCGGTCTATTTCCCGGACCGCGTCGTGCCGATGCTGCCCGAAATCCTGTCGGCGGAGGTCTGTTCGCTGAAGGAGGGAGAGGATCGCGCGGCGCTCGTCTGCCACCTGCGCATCGCGAAGAACGGCAAGCTGGAGAGCTGGCGTTTTTCCCGCGCGCGGGTGCGGATCGCGGCGAACCTAGCCTATGAACATGCGCAGGCGGCGATCGACGGGACGCTGGCACATCCGCTGACCGACACCGTGCTGAAGCCGCTGTGGGATTGCTGGCGTGCGCTGGCCAAGGCGCGGAATGCGCGCGAGCCGCTCGATCTGGACCTGCCCGAACGCCGCGTCGTGCTCGACGAGATGGGGCGGATCATGTCGGTCG
>CAYQPM010000263.1:0-2860 GCA_964419295.1 uncultured Stakelama sp.
TGCTGGCTCGCCTCGCGCGCCTCGGGGCTCTGGTCGGCGCGGGTATAGGGTTCGACGAAGCTCTTGAACTTGCCGACGCGATAGACGTGCGTGTTGACGCCCAGCTTGTCGATCAGGCCCTTGTAATACAGCTGGTTGCCGCCCGGCCCCGTAAAGATCGTGCCGCCCAGCGGATTGACCCAGATCTCGCTGGCGTTCGCCGCCAGTCGATAGCCGGCATCGGTATAGGCGGTGGCATAGGCCAGCACCGGCTTCTTCGTATCGCGGAAGCGGCGGATCGCGTCGGCGACCTCGTTCAGCGTCGCGGGATAGCCGCCGCCGAAGCTGTCGAGGTCGAGCACCAGCGCCTTCACCCGATCGTCGGTGCGCGCATCGTCGATCGCGCGCAGCACGTCGCGGGCGCGATATTGCTGGGCGACGGGCTGGCCCGACAGCGCGGCGAACGGCGCGCGTTCCTCGGGCTGCTCGACGATCGTGCCGTTGAGGTCGAGCACCAGCGCGCCGGCGTTGATCGCCTTGGACCCCGGCCGCGCGTTCAACGCCGCGAACAACAGACCGAAGAACAGCAGCATGGCGATCAGGACCAATCCGTCCTTGATCGCCACCAGCAGCTTCCATGCGCCCCGAACCAGCTTCACGCCTTGCTCCTTCAATTCCGCACCAGCGGTAGAGGAGGCGAGGGCGCCGCGCAACGGTCCGTATTAGCGCGATAAGACAGGCGCAGTCCCGCCGTCGCGAACCCGGTCGCCCATGGCAGCCGAGGCTATCGCCTGCGGACAAGTCCGTATACGATCCTATGGAAAGCGGGGGGAAGAAGGCGATGGTCGTGAAGGCATGGGCATGGGGCACGGCGATCCTGTCGGCCGTAATGGCGCCGGTCGCGGCGACGGCCGCGCCGTCGAACGCGGTGCGGGCGACGCTCATCCTCGCCGCGACGCCGCCGATGGGGTGGAATCCCTATAACGTCTTCGACATGGATTACGGCGAGGCAGAGGTGATGGCGCAGGCCGATCTCCTCGTGACGCTCGGGCTGGCCGAACGGGGCTATCGCTATGTCGATGTCGACGATGGCTGGTGGCTGCGACGCGAGGGCGGGACGATCGCGGTCCGCACCGGCATCTATCCCTCCGCCAGGCTGGCCAACGGCGGCACCAGCCTGCGCCCGTTCGTCGATCGCCTGCACGCCATGGGGTTGAAGGCCGGCATCTATACCGACATCGGCCGCAACAGCTGCTCGCAACGCTGGCGGCCCAAGACGCCCAACCTGCCGCAGGGCAGCGTCGCGCAGCGCGAGGTCGGCACCTACGGCCACCATGAAGAGGATGCGGCCCTGCTGTTCGCGACCTGGGGGTTCGACCTCGTCAAGATCGATGCCTGCGGTGCCGCCGACTATCCGCCGGACAGCGACGTGGTGCGCACGGGGACGTTTCGCGGCTTCGATCCGCTGATCGTCCGCGATCACCCGGCACGATCCGATGCCGCCGGATTGGCGGCGCAATATGCGAGCTTCGCCGCGGCGGCGCGCCGGGCGGCACCCAACCATCCGCCGCTGATCGCGATCTGCGCCTGGGGGCAGGCCGACGTGAACGACTGGGGGCGTCGCTACGGCCAGATGTGGCGCACCAGCTTCGACATCGATGCCCGATGGAAGACGATGCTGTTCAACTTCGACAGCGCGGCGTCGCGCGCGCTGTTCGCCGGACCCGGGCGCTGGAACGATCCCGACATGCTGGAGATCGGCAACGGCGACTTCGACGGCGACCATCTCGTCGCCGCGCGTGCGCACATGAGCCTCTGGGCGATGCTCGCCGCGCCGCTGATCCTCGGCAACGATCTGCGCCGCATGCCCGCCGGCATCCGCGAGATCGTGTCGAACCGCGCGGTGATCGCGATCGATCAGGATCCGGCCGGCAACCAGGGCGTCGTCGTGTCGCGCACCGGCGATGGCGAGGTCTTGGCCAGGGCGCTGGCGACGCCGGGGCATAAGGCGGTCGCCCTCGTCAACCGTGGTCGCGGCCCGCTGACGCTGTCGGTCGCGCTCGCCGATCTCGGCCTGTCGCCCACCGCCGCCTTCACGGCGCACGACGCATGGACCGCGCGCGCGGTCGCGCCGCGCGACGGTGCCCTGACGGTGGCGCTCGGCCCGCAGGAAACCGCGCTGCTGCTGGTGCAGGGTCAGCCGCTCGAACGCGACGTCGATCTGCCGGCGGACATGCCCGCCCGGTTCGATGTCGCAGATGCCGGCTATAAGGCGCCGGATCGCACGCCGGCCCGGCAATGGGTGCTCGCGCAGATCGGCTACCAGCCCTACGGCGCGCCGCTGATGCGCGACGGGCGTCACGATCATGCCGGCCTCGGCGTCGCCGCCGGTTCGCGCATCGCCGTGGCGCTCGACGGGCGCTACCGGCGCGTCACGCTCGACCCGCGCACGCTCGGGGCGGCGTCGGGCCGATTTGCCATCCGGGGAGACGGCCGGGTGTTGCGCACCGCCGTCGCATCGGCAGCACCGATGCCGCTGACGCTCGACGTGCGCGGGGTACGGCGTCTGGAACTGATCGCACCGGCGGCGCAACCGGGCCTTACCGGCTTCGGCTGGCACGCGCTGCGCTTCGAACGCTGACGCAATAGCAGGCCCTCCGCGGCTCGTGCCCGGCGGCGGGGGCGCCCGACCCGCCGCCGGTGCGTCCTGCCGCGCCCCGGTGATTTTTCCGTCGTCCCGCTCCTTGACGACTCATCCCCTCCGGCACATATCCGCCCCGTTGGCACTCGCGTTTCGTGAGTGCCAGAAATCTGTCACACTGACCAAAAGAGGGACTCAGCAATGAACTTTCGTCCGTTGCACGACCGCGTCCTCGTTCGC
>CAYQPM010000264.1:0-2842 GCA_964419295.1 uncultured Stakelama sp.
TGGCCTCTTCGAACATCTTCTGGCTCTTCTCGACCGCACCCTTGGCGCGCTCGGTTGCGTCGTTGAAGGCGGTCTGGGTGTTGGCGGTCACGTTTTCGATCGTTTCCATGATGATTTCCTTGGCTGCGGGTTTGACGACGGTAGCGGGCGCTTCTGCGAGCGCGGCCGCGGCCGGTGTGTCGATCGGGACGACCGCCGGCTGAGGAGACACCGCGACCGGGACGGGCGCGGTGACGGGTTCGGGAAGCGCGGGGACGGGAGCGACCGTCGCCGCCGGGGCGGATGCCTGCGGCGGCGTGGGCGCGGCCAGCATCGGCGGAACCGGGCTGGGCCCTGGGGGCTTCACGAGGGGCGCCGGCTGTTTGCCGGTCGGCTTGATCCTGGGGAGCTGAGCGGTCGGCAACGCATTGAGATCACGCGATGCGCGTGCCCTGCTGGCCTTTGCCGGCGGTTTACGGACGTCCTTGTCCAATGATCCTGCTCCCGCAATTATGCTGCGATGCACAATAGGGCATTCGGATCGGTTGATCAAGACATTTTGTGCAGTGCAGCATAGCACCGGTCAGCGTTGGCGGACATATTCTCCCGGAGCGTCGCCCAGCGCCTGAAACGCGCCCTCGCCGGGGCGCCGCGCGCCTTCCGCGGCCACGTCGTCGGTGTCGCGATCGCGCAGCCATGCGATCCAGTCGGGCCACCAGCTGCCCTTGGTCTCGGTCGCGCCGGCGACGAAGTCCTCCAGCGTCGCCGCGCCTGAATCGTTGGTCCAATATTGGTATTTGCCGGCGGCTGGCGGATTGACGACGCCGGCGATATGCCCGGAGCCTGCCAGCACGAAGCGCAGCGGGCCGCGGAACAGGTGCGTGATCTTCCACACGCTGTCCGCCGGCGCGATATGATCCTCGCGCCCCGCCTGGACGTAGGTCGGCGTCGCGACGCGCGTCAGGTCCAGCGGTTCGCCGGCGACGGACATCGCGTTCGGCTGGACGAGCAGATTGTCGCGATACAGATCGGTCAGGTACGACAGGTGCCATTTCGACGGCAGATTGGTGGTGTCGCCGTTCCAGTGCAGCAGGTCGAACGGCGTATAATCGGCGCCCAGCAGATAGTTGTTGGTGACGTAGTTCCAGATCAGGTCGCGCCCGCGCAGCAGGTTGAAGGTGGCGGCCATGTAGCGGCCATCCAGGAAGCCCTGCGGCGACAATGCGCCGATCAGCGCCAGCTGTTCGTCGGTGACGAAATTCTGCAATTCCCCGGCCTGGGCGAAATCGACCTGCGCGGTGAAGAAGGTAGCGCTCGCGACCTTGTCCGCCTCTCCCCGGGCGGTGAGCAGCGCGAGCGTCGCCGCCAGCGTGGTGCCGGCGACGCAATAGCCGATGCTATGGACCGCGGGCACGCCGAGCAGGTCGCGGATCGTGTCGATCGCTTCGACCTGGGCGGCGACGTAATCGTCCCAGATCACGTCCTTCATCGAAGCGTCGGCGGACTTCCACGACACCATGAACACGGTGACGCCCTGTTCGACCGCCCAACGGATGAAGCTTTTCTCGGGTGTCAGGTCGAGGATGTAGAAGCGGTTGATCCATGGCGGAAAGATCACGAGCGGAGTCGCCAGCACGCGATCGGTGGTCGGCGTGTACTGGATCAGTTCGTACAGCGGGGTGCGCTTCACCACCTTGCCCGGCGTCATGGCGAGGTTACGACCGACCTCGAACGCGCCCTCGGTCGTGTGGGTCAGCTGGCCCTTGCCGAGATCGGCGAGCATGTTCCTGAGGCCGTCGAGCAGGTTCTGACCCTTGGTCGCGATCGTCTTTTCGACCACCTCGGGATTGGTCATGGGGAAGTTCGACGGGCTCAGCGCATCGACCATGCCCTTGGCGGCGAAGCGCAGTTGCTCCTTCTGCTTCTCGGGCACGCCATCCAGCGCGTCGACGCCGCGCAGCATGTGATCGGCGATCAGATTGTAGCTGCGCCGGATCCAGTCGAAATAGGGGTCGTCACGCCAGGC
The DNA here is from genome assembly GCA_964419295.1 of uncultured Stakelama sp. Lineage (GTDB taxonomy): Bacteria > Pseudomonadota > Alphaproteobacteria > Sphingomonadales > Sphingomonadaceae > Sphingomonas. The sequence goes on from CAYQPM010000264.1 coordinate 2,006, forward strand.
TGCGGCCTTGAAGCGCTTGTCGCGCGCGTCGCCGTCCGACTGTGGCGGCGGCGGCACCGCGGCGGCAGGATCGACGAACCGCTGCCAGAGCGCCAGATTATCCTTCCAGAAATCCTGCGTCTGCTGGAACAGCGCGGGCATATCGGGCGCCGCAAGCCCGGACGGGGCAAGGCCCGATGAGGCGACCTTGCCGCCGGCCATCATCCCCTGTTCCATCATCATCTGCTGCGCCCGACCCATCACCCAGGTCCAATGCTGGAGATCGGCGAGGTCCGGCGTCGCCGGATCGGTGCGGGCGGTCTGATCGTCGGTTGGATCGGCCATGGCATCCTCTTCTCACCGGCATCGTAACGCGCGGAGGTGGCGGTGGGAACCGTCGTTCGCCGGAAAAGCCGCCGCGTCCGGCGTCGCGGGCGAAGCGCCGGAAGGATTGCCGGTGGTGAAAGACCCGTCGCGGGCGTAGGGTCGGCGGGTCAACTACAAGGTGACCCATGTCCGACGAATTCTACCGCATCAAGCGCCTGCCGCCCTATGTCATCGCCGAAGTCAACGGCATGCGGGCCGCGGCGCGCGCGGCGGGCGAGGACATCATCGACCTGGGGATGGGCAATCCCGACCTGCCGCCGCCGGACCATGTCCTGGAAAAGCTGATCGAGGTGACGCGCAAGCCCGACGCCCACGGCTATTCCCAGTCGAAGGGTATTCCGGGGCTGCGCCGCGCCCAGGCCAATTATTACGGCCGGCGCTTCGGCGTCGACCTCGACCCCGAAACCGAAGTCGTCGTGACGATGGGGTCGAAGGAGGGGCTGGCCAGCCTCGCCACCGCGATCACCGCGC
>CAYQPM010000265.1:0-2818 GCA_964419295.1 uncultured Stakelama sp.
ATGACGCCGGTATAGGTTGCCGCAGCGTCTTGAGACTGTCGGAAAACACATGATAAGCGACACCCCGGACCTGTGCCTTCGCCGAACCACACGCGCCTCCGCCCATAACAATCGACAAACCCTGTCGCTTTGATAGAGTGTGTGGGAACATGCGTTCGGAGGTTTGTCGTACATGCTGGTCGGATATATGCGGGTGTCGTCGGTCGACGACCGCCAGACGGTCGATCTACAGCGCGACGCGCTGGTCGCAGCCGGTGTCGATCATCGGCATCTCCATACCGATAAGGCATCCGGCGCGCGCGACGATCGGTCGGGGCTGAAAGCTTGTCTCGACTATCTGAGCGCAGGCGACACGCTGATCGTGTGGAAACTTGACCGGCTCGGACGCTCGCTGCCGCACCTGCTGACGATCATCACCGACCTGAAGGCGCGCGGCATCGCCTTCCGATCGCTGACGGAAGCGATGGATACGACCACCCCGCATGGCGAATTGCTGTTTTCACTGTTCGGTGCATTGGCACAGTACGAGCGGGCGCTGACGCGCGAACGGGTGATGGCGGGGCTCGCTGCCGCGAAGCGCCGGGGCCGACAGGGCGGGCGTCCGCCGATGATCGACGCCGAAACGCTCGAACGGATCACCGCCGCGCTGGATGGCGGCGCCAGCAAGGCGTCCGTCTGTCGCACCTTCAAGGTGCCGCGCTCGACCCTCCTTGGGACGCTGGCCCGGATCGGCTGGACCCCGCCCGCCAAGGTCTGAGCCAATGCCGCGTCGCGCCGTTCTGTCGGAGGAACAACGCGCGGCACTGCTCGCGCTTCCCGACGACGAAACCATACTCGTCCAGCACTGGACGTTGAGCCACGACGACCTGGCCGTCATCGTGCGCCGGAGGCGGCCGCACAACCGGCTGGGTTTCGCCATCCAGCTTTGCGCGCTGCGCTATCCCGGTCGCCTGCTCCGCCCCGGTGAACTGATCCCCGCCACCCCGCTCGCGTTCGTCGCCGAGCAATTGCAGGTCGCGGCCGAGGTGCTGGCCGATTACGCGACACGCGGCCCGACCCGGTACGAACAACTCGATGCGCTGCGCGATGCGTTCGGGTTTTCGCCGCTCAGTCGGCCGCTGCGAACGACATTGCAGGAATGGCTCCTGCCGATCGCGCTGACGACGACCAGCGGTGCCGGGCTGGCGCGGTTGCTGCTGGGCGAGTGCCGGCGACGGCGCATCATCATGCCGGGCATCAGTGCGGTCGAACGGATGGTCGCGCAGGGGTTGCTCGATGCCGAGCGCCATGTCGCCGACCATCTCACCCGAGGGCTGGATACCGGTCAATGCCGTCTGCTCGATGCCCTTCTCCTGCATCATGCCGGTACGAACATGAGCAGCCTCGGATGGGTGCGACAGCCACCCGGCAAGCCGGGCCGTAAGACGTTCGCCATCATCGCCCAGCGGCTCGCGCTGCTCCGCGATATCGGGATCGATCCCGATATCGCTACGGGCATCCACCCTGAGCGCCTGCGACGCCTCTGTCAGCAAGGGGCGCGGCTGACCGCGCAACATGTCCGAACGTTGCAAGCGACGCGGCGTCGCGCGGTCCTGGTGGCGACGATACTCGAAACTATCGTCACGCTCACCGACGATGCGGTGCTGATGTTCGACCGCCTGTTGGGGCAGATGTTCCGGCGCGAGCAGAACAGCGCGGACACCGCGCTCAAGCGCGACCGGCGCACCATCAACGGCAAGATCCGGCTGCTCGCCCGGCTCGGCGATGCCCTGCTTGCCGCCAGGGTGTCGGGCGGCGACATCGCCGCTGCGGTCGAGGCCGCGATCGGATGGGACGATCTCGGCCGTGAGGTCGATGAAGCCCGCAAGCTGATCCGCCCCGATGCCGTCGATCCCGTCACGATCGCCGCGACCCACTACCCCGTTCTCCGACAGGTCGGCCCCTCATTCATCGCGTCGTTCACGTTCGGGGCGGTGCCGGCCTGCCATGCGCTCGCGCGAGCGGTTGCGATCATCCGCGACCTTCATCTCGGTCGTTTGCGAAAACTGCCGTCCGATGCGCCGGTCGGCTTCATCCGACAGGCCTGGCGTCGGACGATCGGCTCCGGCCTTCCTGATCGCCGGACCTATGAACTGTGCGTGCTGGTGGAGCTTCGCGACCGGCTGCGCGCCGGCGACATGTGGGTCGAGGGAAGCCGGCGCTATCGTGCCGTCGAACAACAACTCATTTCCGGTCCCGTCTTCGCTGCCATGCGCGCGGCCGGTCCCTTGCCGATCCCGGCACCGGATACGGCCGGTGTCTGGCTGGCCGAACGACGCGCCCGCCTTGCCCGTCGATTGGCCGAGGTCGAGCGAAAGGCGGAGACGGACGCGCTGGAAGACGTGCAGCTCAGCCTCGGCAGGCTGCGGATTTCGCCGTTGAAGGCGATCACGCCCGAAGAAGCCGATACCGCGCTCGCACCGCTTTATGCCCATCTGCCCGCGATCCGCATCACCGACCTTCTTGCTGAAGTCGATCGATGGACCGGATTCAGCCAGTGCTTCACGCATCTGCAAAGTGGCCGTGTCGCCGATGAACCGCGTGCGATCCTGACGGCGGTGCTCGCGGATGCGACCAATCTGGGCCACACGCGCATGGCGGAAGCCTGCAATGTCGTGACCCAGCGCCAGCTTGGTTGGCTCGCCTCATGGCATCTGCGCGAGGAAACCTACGGTCGCGCTCTCGCTCGTCTGGTCGACGCCCAGCATACCGCGCCACTCGCCGCCCTGTTCGGGTCCGGCACCTCGTCCAGTTCGGACGGTCAGAACTTCCCGCTCGA
>CAYQPM010000266.1:0-2817 GCA_964419295.1 uncultured Stakelama sp.
TGAATGCGCCGCGTTCGTGGCCGAACAGCTCCGCCTCGATCAGCTCACGCGGGATTGCCGCCATGTTGATCGCGACAAACGGTGCCTGCTGGCGCGCGCCGAGATCGTGGATCGCCCGCGCGACGAGTTCCTTGCCGGTGCCCGATTCGCCCGAAATCAGCACGGTGAGGTCGTTGGACAGGACGCGGGCGATCACCCGATACACATCCTGCATCGCGGGCGACCGGCCGATCAGCGGCAGCGCGGGATCCTCGCCCGCCTCCGCCTGCGGCATGACGGCGCTCCGGGCCAGCGCCCCCGAAACCGCGCGGGTCAGGTCGTCGAGGTCGAACGGCTTGGGCAGATATTCATACGCGCCCACCTCTGCCGCCCGCACCGCGGTGGTCAGCGTATTCTGCGCCGACAGGATGATGATCGGCAATTGCGGCAGGCGCCGGCCGATCTCGCGGACGCGCTCGATCCCGTCGCCGTCCGGCAGAATCACGTCGGTGACCAGCACGTCCGGCACGCGGGTGGCGAGCGCACGGTCGAGTTGGGCAAGCGTCTCGGCGGTCTGCACCTCGTGCCCCGCCCGACGCAGCGCCTGCGCCACCACGGTGCGGATCGCCGCATCGTCGTCGACGACCAATATGCGCGTCACGAGGCGGCCCTCGGCAGCAGGAGGCGCAGCGTCGTCATCTCGGGGGTTCCTTCGCGGGCATATTGGACGATGCCGCCCATGTCGCGCATCAGCTTGTCGACCAGGGCGAGGCCTAGCCCCTGCCCCTCCGGCCGACCCGACACGAACGGATCGAACAGGTGATCGGCGATATCCGGCGGCGCTCCGGGCCCATTGTCGATGACGCAGATCTCGATCGGCAGCGGCACCCGCGCCCGCCCGGGCGCGGCGGCAACCGACATGCCATGCCGATACGCCGTGGTGATCGTGATCCGCGGATTGCGTTCCAGACGCGCGGCTTCGCGCGCGTTCTTCAACAGGTTGATCAGGATCTGCAACAGCGCATCGCGGTTGATCGCGGCGGGTGGCAGCGACGGATCGAACCGTTCCTCGATGACCACGCCGCGGGCGAAGCCTGCCAGCGCCAGCCGGCGGGCGTGGCCGATTAGCGGATAGATGTTCTCCCCCGCGATCGGCAGCGGCCGGGTGTCGCTGAAATCCTGCATGCGGTCGATCAGCGCGGCGATGCGATCGACTTCGGTCACGATCAGCGTCGTCAGCTCGCCCGCGCCGAGCAACTGCGCTGCCCCGCGAATGCCGGACAAGGGATTCTTGATCTCGTGCGCCAGCATCGCCGCCGCGCCGCTGGCGGCACGTGCGCTCGCACCGCGGCCGGCGCCGTTGCCCAGCCCGCGCGTGCTGGCGGCATTGTGCAGGGTGATCGCGCGCCAGCCCGGATGATCGGCGATGGCCGCCTCGACGAAATCGACGCGGATCTTGGGGCCGTGCGGGGTCGCGATCTCGGTATCGTAGAAGGCCAGCCCCTGCCCCTCCCGCCGGTCCCCGGTCGCGGGCGGCGGCAGGATCGCCGCGATCGGCTGGCCGCGCATCACCCGTTCGGACAGGTTGAGCAATTGTTCGGCCAGCGCATTGGCATGGGCGATCCGGTCGTCCGGATCGACGACCACCACGGCAACCGGCAGCGCGGCGAACAGTTCTGCGAACCCCGGTCTGCCGGCCATGATGCGGTCAGGCGGCCTGCCGTATCGCCGGCCCCTCGCGGTGCGGCGCGTAGAAGTCGGCCAGCATGCGTTTGACCACCTTCGCATCCGGTTGCTGGTTGACCGCGTTGCGGAATTCCGCCGATCCGGTCAGCCCCTTGGTGTACCAGCCGATGTGCTTGCGGGCCATGTTGACGCCGGTGACCTCGCCATAATGGTCCAGCATCGCGTCGTAATGCTCGACGATCACCCGATATTGCTCATCAAGCGACGGATCGGGGCGGCGCGTGCCGGTGGCGAGATATTCCATCACCTGCCCCAGGATCCACGGCCGGCCGTAAGCGCCGCGGCCGATCATGATCCCGTCGGCTCCCGATTGGTCGAGTGCGGCGACCGCGTCGTCGATCGTGCAGATGTCGCCGTTCGCGATCACCGGGATCGCCACCGCATCCTTCACGGTGCGGATGAAGTGCCAGTCGGCACTGCCCTTGTACATCTGGTTCCGGGTACGGCCGTGCACCGTGATGAGCTGCACGCCCAGATCCTGCGCTATCCGCGAAAGTTCCGGGGCGTTGAGGCTGTCGAGATCCCAGCCCATCCGCATCTTGAGCGTGACCGGGGCCTTCACCGCCTTCACGACGCTGTCGACCAGCGCGGCGGCGAGCTTCAGGTCGCGCATCAGCGCGGAACCGGCATCGCCGTTGGTCACCTTGCGTACCGGACAGCCCATGTTGATGTCGATGATCGCCGCTCCACGATCCTCGGCAAGCTTCGCGGCCTCCGCCATCTCGTAGGGGGTGCAGCCGACGAGCTGCATTGAGACGGGCTCTTCCGACAGATGCCAGGCCGCCTTCTGGATCGACTGGCGCGTCTCGCGGATCGCCGCCTGGCTCGCGATCATCTCGGTGACGTTGAGGCCGGAGCCATAGCGCCGGACGAGCGTACGGAACGGCATGTCGGTGACGCCGGTCATCGGGGCCAGCACGACGGGGCTGTCGATCCGCACGGGACCGATCTGGATGGGCGTAAGATGAGCCATGGTCTGCCTGAAAATTAAGCACGGCATTACCGCTTTCGCCCTGTGCTGGCAAGCCGCGCGCCGGTGCGCTAGGCGGCGGGCATGACGACGGGTGGACGCACAGTGGCGCTGATCGTGGC
>CAYQPM010000267.1:0-2810 GCA_964419295.1 uncultured Stakelama sp.
TCGCGGACGCGGAAGATGCCGCGTTCGGTATCGGTCGCGTCGACGTCGAGCTTGAGCGTGCCCGGATAGGGGATGTCCTGCGCCACCGGAATCGTGTCGACGAACGGCACCGGCTGCGGTGCACTGTTGCCGGCGGGCACCTGCGCGAGCGCGGGGGCGGCGGCGGACAGGAGGAGCGATGCGACGACGACGGTGCGGATCATGGGTGGCCTTCGACAGGAGATGTTGCTGCAAGGTGTAAGCGGCAGAAAGGTAAGCCGTCCAGCCTCTTACTGCTCCGGCGGTGTACCGGCACCGCAGGAGCCCGGCATCAGCCGCCGCCGAGCACGTTGATCGTGAAGGCCAGCACGCCGAGGTTGAACACGAAGGCGGCGAGGCAATGCCCCAGCACCACGCGGCGGATGCGACGCGCGCCGATCGAAACGTCGGACGTCTGGAACGTCATGCCCAGGGTCGCGCTGAAATACAGAAAGTCCCAATAATCCGGCACGTCGCAGTCGGGAAATTCCAGCCCGCCGGCGTCCTTGTCGTCGCTTTCGGCGTCCGCGCTGTAGAACAGATGCGCATAGTGCAGCGCATAGACCATGTTGGAGAACAGCCAGGCGAGCACCAGCGTCGTGATCACCAGCGCGATCGCATAGGCATCGTTGCGGCCCTTCAGTTCGCCCGCCACCGCGACGAGGATGACGATCATCGTCGCGCCGGTGATCGCGAGCAGCAGGGCGCGGTTGGCATCGTTGTCGCGCGCCGCTTGGCGCATGCTGTCCACCTCGCCATGCGCGAACAGGCTGCGCATCGAGGCGAGGAAGACCAGCGCGGCGACGTCGAACGCCGCCATCGTGCCGCGACCGGCGCCAAGCCACGGGATCATCACGGCAAGCCCGGTCGCGAACAGCAGCGCGAACAGCGCGAAACGCGGCGGCGCGATGCGCTTGCCGATCCCCCAATAGCGTTGCGAACTTGTCATCGACCGGTGCTAGCGCTTCCGTGCGCCCTCGCCTAGATACGCCCCCCATATGGCCCGTATCGAAACGCCGCGCCGGGTGCGCGGAACCCAGGACATCTTCGGCGAGGAACAACGCCGCTTCGCTCATGTGCTCGACACGTTCGAGCGCGCGCGCCGGCTCTATTGCTTCCAGCGCGTCGACCTGCCGGTGTTCGAGGCGACCGAGGTCTTCGCCCGTTCGATCGGCGAAACCACCGACGTCGTGTCGAAGGAGATGTACACCTTCCCCGATCGCGGTGGCGATTCGCTGACCCTGCGGCCGGAATTCACCGCCGGCATCGCGCGCGCCTTCCTGACCGAGGGCTGGCAGCAATATGCGCCATTGAAGGTGACGAGCAGCGGCCCGGTGTTCCGCTACGAACGCCCGCAGAAGGGCCGCTATCGCCAGTTTCACCAGATCGATGCGGAGATCCTCGGTGCGCCGGAGCCCGCGGCGGACGTCGAATTGTTGGTGTTGGCGGACCAGCTGCTGCACGAACTGGGCATTGCCGATGGCGTGACGTTGCAGCTCAATACGCTGGGCGACGCGGAGACGCGCGACGCATGGCGGACGGGACTGGTCGCGCATTTCGAGGCGCATCGGGCCGATCTGTCGGAGGACAGCCTGACCAGGCTCGAGAAGAACCCGATGCGCATCCTCGACTCCAAGGACCCGCGCGACCGGCCGATCGCCGATGCGGCGCCCGACATCGATGCGTATCTGACGCCCGATGCGCGGGCGTTTTTCGACGCCGTGACGGTGGGGCTGGATGCGGCGGGGGTGGCGTGGACGCGCAACGCCCGGCTGGTGCGCGGGCTCGACTATTACCGCCACACCGCGTTCGAATTCGTCACCGACCGGCTGGGCGCGCAGGGGACCGTATTGGCCGGCGGGCGCTACGATGGGCTGGTCGAGTCGCTCGGCGGTGCGCCGACCGCCGGGGTCGGCTGGGCGGCGGGTGTCGAGCGGCTGGCCATGTTGCTGGATGAGCCGCCCGTGTCGCCGCTCAACGTCATCGTGGCGCTGGAAGACGACGCCTTGATCGGCCTTGCGTTTCAGACGCTCAGGGCATTGCGGAGCAAGGGATTTTCGGCCGACCTGATTGCCAGTGGTTCGCCTCGCAAGCGCTACGACAAGGCCATGAAGGTCGACGCGGAGGTTCTCGCCTCGGTCACCCGCAATCGCGATGGTGCCCCTGTCATCAATACCCGATCCGCGGCGGCGACCGAAACGTCGAGCGCTGTCCTTGCGATTCTGGAGGGGCTGGCACGGTGACCTGCCCCTTCGTCATCCCCGCGAAGGCGGGGATCCATGCCCTGTGCCGTCTCGATCGAGCCGCACCGTCCGCGCGTCTGGATCCCCGCCTTCGCGGGAATGACGGGGCGAGGGTGGTGCGCGCATGACCACCATCTCACCCGAACGGATCGCGCAGATCGAGGCGCGACGCGACGAGTTGCAGGCGCTGATGGCGACCGGCGACCTGCCGTCCGACCGCTTCGTCGCGGTGTCGAAGGAATATGCCGAACTCGAGCCCGTCGCGCAGGCGGCGGGCGAGGTTCGGCGGTTGCGGCAGGAGGCCGAAAGCCTCGCCTATATGGCCGAGGACACCGGTGACGAGGAATTGCGCGCGATGGCGGCGGACGAGCTGCGCGACAATCGCGCCGCGCTCGACGCTGCCGACCGGCGGTTGGCGCTCGCGCTGCTGCCGCGTGACGCCGCCGACGAACGCGCCGCGATGCTCGAAATTCGCGCCGGCACCGGCGGTGACGAAGCGGCGCTGTTCGCCGGCGACCTGTTCCGCATGTACCAGCGCTATGCCGAGGG
>CAYQPM010000268.1:0-2761 GCA_964419295.1 uncultured Stakelama sp.
ATCCCATCATCGGCGTTACTGCTACGGAGCGACCCGTGCGACGCCTGCTGAACATTCTTGCCTGCCTGATGCTTGTCTGCTCGCTTGGGGCGACGGCAACGGCGCACGCGCTGGAAAGGCCGGATGCCAGCATTAGTGGAAGCGAGACGCCGGGCGAGCAAATCGCCGAAGGCCATACTCCCGATGACAGCGATCAGGTTCCGGCGGACGGTGACAAGGGATATCCCCATCATCATGGCGGGTGCCACGGCGATCATATTGCGGCGCCGGTGAAGGTTGTCAGCACTACTACGATGCGTGACCTTCGCCTTGCCCCCGTCTTCACGGGCCGGTCAATGCTGCCGCTGTCCACGGCCGATCCTGCGTTGAGGCCCCCGCAAGCCTGACAACCCGCTGACCCTGCCGGCTGCTGCTGAGCGGGGCGAACGAGGTTCGTCAGGAGTCATCATCGATGCAACGTACAATCGCGGCCTTTATGGTCGCGGCGTCCTTGGCCAGTGCGGCTGGGGCGCAAACATCACCGCCGACCGGTATCCCGGCGGCGACTGCTTCGCCACAGGCAACGCCCACCTTCTCACTCGACGCCGCCCTCGGCGCTGCTGGCATGCCGTCGGCTGCCGGCACGCCGTCGACGAGCAGCATCAATTCCGGGGGGGCGACGCCTGGTTCTAGCGGTGGCACGCAACCCGCGCTGCCTTCTATCGGCGCCGCGACCGCAAACGTCGCGGCCGCAACCGCCGCTAGGCGCGTGGCGGGGCTGCGCCCCAATCCCGAGTTTCAGACGCAGGTCGAAAATATCGGCGGCAGCGGTGCCTACAGGGGTGTCCGGAGTTCGGAGACCACCGTCGGCGTGGCGCTGCCGCTCGAGCTGGGCGGTAAGCGCCCCGCGCGTGTCGCCCTTGCGACTGCTCGTCTGACCCGCGCACAGATCCAGTCCGAGATCGCGCGGGCGGATCTGCGCTTGCGGGTCACGCAGCTCTACATCGAGGCCGCTGCGACCGAACGTCGCTCTGAGGTACTGGCGGAGCAGGCGGGGATTGCCAATAACGCGTTCCGCGTATCGAGCGAACGCGTGAAGGCCGGTGACGTCAGCCCGATCGAGCAACAGCGCGCGGACGTGCTGCGCATCAATGCGCAGGTCGCGGCCGATAGCGCGACCCGGCAGGCACAGGCAGCGCGTACCAATCTCGAGACATTGCTCAATGCAGCCGTAACGGGACCGCTCGACCGCGCCTGGTTCGAGCGGATCGATGGCTATGGACCACAGCGCCCCGTCGATATCGAAGGAACGCTGGCACTCGTTGCGGCACAAGCCGACGTCCGCACTGCCGATGCGCAGGTTCGCGTGGCCCGCTCGTTGCGTGTTCCGGACTTGACGGTCAGTGCATTCGCGCGACGACTGGCAGCGACCAACGACACTGCGGCCGTCGTCGGCCTTTCGATCCCGCTACCGTTCTTCAACAACGGCAGCGCGTTCGTCGCACAATCGCAGGCTGAACAAACTCAGGCGCAGGCGCTGCGCAGTCTGGCGATCGTCGACACCCGTCAACAGATCGCCAGTGCCCAGACCGAGGTCGCGAATGCTGCCGCCACGGCACGAGCGGCGGGTGGTCCCGGCCTCGCCGCGGCACAGGAAGCCGCGCGCATAGCGCGGATCGGCTGGAGCCAAGGCAAGTTCGACCAGATCGCGCTCCTCGATGCCGAGCGCACACTGTCACAGACCCGCCAGACCTATGTCGATGCACTCGCCGCGTACCACGACGCGCAGGCTCGGCTCGACCGGCTCACGACGCCGGCCCCCACGATTTCCGGAGATGAACGATGATGAAGGATAAGCGCCTGCTTGGCGGCGGCGCAGCCGTCGCGCTCGTCGCCGCACTCGGCGGTTTCGGCGTCGCACGCTGCACCGCGGACAAACCCGCCGCTAGTGAAGCGGCAGCCGGCAATACGGCCGCGCCCGCACCCGAAGAGAAAGCACCCGACACGGTGGCGATGACCGCGCAGGCGATCGAGCAGGCCGGCATCGCAACCGAGACAATCAATCCCGGCGGGCTCGGCGCGGAGATCGTCGCACAGGCGACGGTGAGCGCGTCGCCGCAAGGCGAGGCGATCGTCAACGCCCGTGCAGCCGGTGCCGTCACGCGGCTGATGAAGCGGCTCGGCGATCCGGTGCGTGCCGGCGAGACGCTGGCGATCGTCGAAAGCCGCGATGCGGCACAGATCGCGGCCGATCGCAGCGCTGCGGCTGCCAAGTCGACGCTGGCGCAAAAGGCGCTCGCGCGCGAAAGCTATCTCTACCGGCAGAAGGTCTCGGCGCGCGTCGAGCTGGAACAGGCGCAGGCGGAAGCCGCCTCTGCCGCGGCCGAAGCACGACGCGCCAGCGTCGCGGCGGGTGCCGCGCGTATCACGTCCGATGGACGCGGCGTGCTGGTGTCGAGCCCGATTTCAGGCCGCGTTACCTCGGAGAATGTCAGCCTGGGCGCGTTCGTGCAGCCCGAAACCGAGCTGATGCGTGTCGCCGATGCGTCGAAGATACAGGTCGAAGCTGCGGTCGGACCGGCTGACGCACAGCGGCTTTCTCCTGGCGATCGGGCGATCATCGAACTGCCCGATGGCCGGACGGTGGAGGCGCGGGTACGCGCCGTCACGCCGGGCCTTGCCAACGACACGCGCTCGGCGACCGCGGTCCTTGATGTGACGGGAACCCTGCAACCGGGTCTCGCGGTGCGAGTGCGTCTACTCCCGAGCCGGGGCAGCACGT
>CAYQPM010000269.1:0-2760 GCA_964419295.1 uncultured Stakelama sp.
TCGTAGCGCGGATTTTCCGCGGTGTCGGGGTCGTAGCGATAGACCTTGAAGGTCTTGATCCGCTTGGCGTCCCCAACCGCCTTGTGGACCTTGCCCTTCGCCTTGACCTTGCTGTTCTTGGGCAGGGTGAACTCGGCCATGGCCGCTACGCTCCTCTTGAATGCTGCGTTGCGGCTATGCCTTTCGGGGGCGGCACGCAACCCCCGAGAGATAGGCGACGATCAGATCACATCAAGAACGAGGCCGCGCTGACGTGCCTCTTCGGCCTCAAGATACCAATTGGACGGCGCCTTGCGCTGCAGTTCGTCGAACGGCACGCCGGAACCCGCAACGATGTCGCGAAACCCCTCTTCCTGGATCTTGATCGATTCCTCGATTTCGTGAAGCTTCGCCTTCAGCACCGCGGGAAGCGTCGTCAGCGGGCCCGACAGCTGGATCGAGCTGTTCATCAGCCGCTCGTGAAGCATCAGGCGCGTGCCGCGCGTCAGGAAGCGCTTCTCGACCGGAAAGGCGGCCATGAAGGTGGCACCGGCGGAATAGACCGCCACCTTGCCCAGGAACAGCGTCTCGCGCCCGGTATAGTCGCGCAGCAGACGGATATCGTCCCCCATCGCGCGCCCCATTTCCGGATCGCCACCCAATGTCGTGATCGACACGACCAGCGGTCCGTCCTGTGGCGCTTCGGCCAGCTGGGTCTTGAAGCGGGCGTACATCATGTCGTCCACCGTCCCGTGGAGCTGGATGTGCGGGAAGGCGAGCAAGGGGTATTTGCTGGCGACGTTGGTGCGGCTGGTGTCGGTCATGGCGGCGCGAACCGTTGCGGCGCAGCAAGGTTCCCGACGGGATCGCCGCGCGAATGATTACGGTTCCGTGCGCGCGGCATCGCCGGCACGGAACTGCGGGGGCGTTGAGGCGCTTGGTGCCGGTCCGTCACTGGAGCGAATCTCTCATGAAACCAGCACTTAAGCCGTTATCAGAACAGGTGATCGTGATCACCGGCGCCAGTTCGGGCATCGGGCTCGCGACGGCACGCATGGCCGCGGCGCGCGGCGCCAGGGTCCTGCTCGTCGCCCGTGACGAAACCGCTTTGCGCGCGACGGTGGCGGAGATCACGGCGGCGGGCGGCACTGCCGATGCCTGTGCCGCGGACGTCGGCGATGCCGACGCGGTACGTGCCGCGGCGGCCCACGCCAACCAGCGTTTCGGGCGCATCGATACGTGGGTGAACAATGCCGGCAGCGCGATATACGGCAAGTTGGTCGACGTGCCAGACGACGAACATCGTCAGTTGTTCCGAACCAATTACTTCGGTATGGTGCACGGTTGCCTTGCGGCGGTCCCGTATCTGACGGAGTCGAGGGGCGCGCTGATCACCGTCGGATCGATCGCATCCGACATGCCGAGCCCGCTGATGGGCGCCTATGCCGCGACCAAGCATGCGGTGAAGGCCTATGTCGAGGCGCTGCGCATGGAGCTGGCCGATGATGCGGTTCCGGTCGTGGTGACGCTGGTAAAGCCATCGGGCATCGACACGCCGATCGCGCAGCATGCGGTCAACCACGCGGAGGGCGAGGCGCAGATCCCGCCGCCGGTCTACGATCCGGAGCTGGTGGCGGACGCGATCCTGTTCTGCGCAACGCACCCGAAGCGGGACATCACGGTCGGCGGCGCGGGTCGCGCGCAGGCGCTGTTCGCCGCCCATTTCCCGCGCCTGTTCGAGGCGCTCGCACCAAAGGCGGCGGCGGGCTTCGCCGATCCCGCAAAGGAACAGCCGCAGCCGAGCAACCTGTTCGCCAGCACCGCGACAGGCCGGGTCCATTCCGGTGAACATCCGGCAGCCCGCGGCACCAGCCTGTACACGGCCGCAGCCAAGCACTCCGGCCTCACCACGATCGTGGCCGCCGCGGTCGCGGCGGGAGTCGGCGCATTCATCTACGGCCGCAGCGGCGACCGCGCATGAGCATCGACTGGACGATGAGCGCGGCGCTGGCGAATGTCGAGCGGGGCGGCAACGAGCTGCCCGAGGTGACGAGCCTGGAGCGCGCCGTCCGGGCGTGGCTGACGCTGGACAATGCGCTGCAGAACGAAGCGGTGTTGCGACCGGAACATGGCGTCGTGATCGACGGCGAAACCATCGCGGTGTTCGCCGGGCAGGCGATCCGCGGACTGGCGGACCGCCTGGAATGAGCGGGCGCGGACGACTGCGGTGAAATTCCGCAGTCTTCCGGCGCAAGGATCGACGTAGCCAAACCTGCGCGGCGTTACCGCCGACGCAGGTCGGATCGACGCTCAGGCCGCGCGGAACATTTCCGGGGGCAGCGCCATCAGCGACTCCGCGCCGCCTTCGATCTTGCGGCGCAGGGCACCCGCGTCCGGTACGATCCGCTCGGCGAAGAAGCGCGCGGTCACCAGCTTGGCGTCGAGGAAGGCTGCATCGCCCTCGCCCGCCGCCTTCAGCTCGGCGGCGGCCTTCGCCATGCGCAGCCACATCAGGCCGGTGGCGACGATACCCATCAGGTGCATATACGACACCGCGCCCGCACCGACGTTTTCGGGATTCTTCATGCCGTTGGCCATGAACCACATGGTCGCGGCCTGAAGCTCGCCCAGCGCCTTCTTCAGGGCGCCGGCGATCTGCGCGGTGGCTTCGACGCTCTCGGCGGCCGCGGTTTCCTCGGTCACGATCTTGAACAGCGCCTGCACCGCGCGGCCACCCTTGGTGGCGAGCTTGCGGCCGACGAGGTCCATCGCCTGCACGCC
>CAYQPM010000270.1:0-2741 GCA_964419295.1 uncultured Stakelama sp.
CTGACGGTCTGTCCGCTGTCCAACCTGAAGCTGTGCGTGGTGGACGACATGGCGGATCACCCGATCGACCGGATGCTGCGCGAAGGGCTGCGCGCGACGATCAATTCGGACGATCCCGCCTATTTCGGCGGCTATGTCGCGGACAATTACCGCGCCGCCGCCGCCGCGCGCGGGCTGGATCGTGACGATCTGGCGCTGCTGGCGCGCAACAGCTTCCTCGGATCGTTCCTGCCCGACGACGTCGTGGCCGGGCATCTGGCGCGGCTCGACGCCTTCGTGGCGGCGGCGTGATGCCGGTGTTCGCGCCCATATCGCACGACGAATTCGTCGCCGCCGTCCATGCCCTGAAGGATGCGCTGGCCGATGACGGCTGGACGCCCGACTTCATCATCGGTGTCGGCCGCGGCGGGCTGGCGCCGGCGGTCTACCTTAGCCACGCCACCGGCCTGCCGATGCTGTCGGTCGATTATTCGAGCCAGGTCAAGGATTTCGCCGACGCGCCGCTGGTCAAGCTTGCCGCGCGGACGCGCGATGGCGAGCAGTTGCTGTTCCTCGACGACATCAACGATTCCGGCAGGACGATCACGCATATCCGCACCGCGCTGGCCGCGGCGGGCGCGGTGGCGGACAACGTCCGGATCGCGACGCTGATCGAGAATGTCAGCTCGGCCGAACGCGTCGATTACACCGCACGCACGATCGACCGGCGGGTGACCAAGGACTGGTTCGTCTTTCCATGGGAAGCGGTCGCGCCCGACCAGAGCATCGCTGACGACGCCGCCGCGGTGCCGGACCGGATCGCGTGATCCGCGCCTGACCCGGCGATGGCCATCCTCGCCACCATCCTGCCGATCTTTGCCCTGATCCTGATCGGCTTCGCCTTCGCGCGGGTGCGGCGGCTGGACCAGGGGACGGTCACGATCCTCAACACCTTCGTCGTCTGGCTGGCATTGCCGGCGCTATTGTTCGACTTCGTCGCGGAGGCGGACTGGGCGACGCTGGCGCAGCCGCGCTTCGCCCTTGTGTTCGCGACCGGCATGCTCGCGACCTTCGCCCTGTCCTATGCCGTGACGCCGCGGATGGCGGGCGCGCCGCGGGCGATGGCGCGGCGATCGCTCGACGCGCTGACCGCGAGCTTTTCCAACGCCGCCTATATGGGCATTCCGATCGCGCACGGATTGCTCGGCGCGGCGGGGCTGGCGGCGGCGGTCATCGCGGCGCTGCTGACGAGTTGCGCTCTGTTCGCCTTTGCGCTGACGCTGGTCGAGGTCGACCTCAACCGCGGCGGGCGGATCGGCGTGGGAATCGCAAGGGTCGGCTGGTCGGTGCTGCGCAACCCGATCGTCGCGGCGCCGGTGGCGGGCGCGTTATGGGCGGCCGGCGGGCTGGCGATGCCCGCGCCGGCGGCCGCGCTGCTGCGGATGCTGGGCGGGTCGGCGACGCCGGTCGCGCTGGTGACGATCGGCATATTCCTGGCGCAGCGCCGCGGGCGCGGCGACCCCGCCGCGCTGGGCTTCGCCGTCGCGGCGAAGCTGCTGGTCCAGCCGCTCGTCACGCTGGCGGCGCTGTGGGTGTTCCCGCTGGCGCGCCCCTATGCGGCGGCGGCGCTGATCCTCGCCGCGCTGCCGACCGGGACCGGACCGTTCATGGTCGCGGAACTGTATGCGCAGGAGGTGACGCTGGCGTCGCGCGCGATCCTGGTGTCGACGTCGCTGTCGCTGGTGAGCGTCACCGCCGTGGCGTGGTGGGTGTTGGGATAGGCCCCACCTCGCCCCCGCCGACGCGAGGGAGGGTCCGACTGATCAGCCGTCGCTGGCGCGTTCGATGTCGGCGCCGACGGCGGAGAGCTTTTCCTCGAGCCGTTCGTAACCGCGATCGAGGTGATAGACGCGGGCGACCGCGGTTTCGCCCTCTGCGGCGAGGCCGGCGAGGATCAGGCTCATCGAGGCGCGCAGATCGGTCGCCATCACCGGCGCCCCGACCATCCGGTCGACGCCCTTGACCAGCGCGGTGCGGCCATGGACCTGGATATCGGCGCCCATCCGCGCCAGCTCGGGCACGTGCATGTAGCGATTTTCGAAGATCGTTTCGGTCAGCACGCTGGTGCCGCCCGCGCGGCACAGCATCGCCATGAACTGCGCCTGCATGTCGGTGGCGAAGCCCGGATAGGGCGCGGTGGCGATATCGACCGGACCCAGCGGGCCGCTCGCCTCGACCAAGACGCCGTCCCGCGTTTCCGACACGGCGACGCCCGCGGTGCGCAGCGCGTCGACGGTCGCCTGCATGTCGGCGAGGTTCGCGCCGACCAGCTCCAGCTTGCCGCCGGTGATCGCCGCGGCACAGGCATAGCTGCCCGCCTCGATCCGGTCGGGCATCACCGCATAGGTCGCGCCGTGCAGGCGATCGACGCCCTCGATCTCCAGCGTGTCGGTGCCGATCCCGTCGATCCGCGCACCCATGGCGATCAGGCAGTTGCACAGATCGACGATCTCCGGCTCGCGCGCCGCATTCTCGATCACGCTGCTGCCCCTGGCGAGCACCGCCGCCATCACGACATTCTCGGTCGCGCCGACCGAGACGACCGGAAAGCGGTAGCGGCCGCCCGACAGGCGCCCGCCCGGCGCGCTCGCCTTGACATAGCCCGCCGCCATTTCCAGTTCGGCGCCGATCGCCTCCAGCGCCTTCAGGTGCAGGTCGATCGGGCGGTTGCCGATCGCGCAGCCGCCGGGCAGCGACACCGT
>CAYQPM010000271.1:0-2739 GCA_964419295.1 uncultured Stakelama sp.
CTCGGTCAGCTTGCCGTCGTCGCCCATGAAGACGTTGACGCCTTCGTTGAGGCCCATCAGCGCCAGCGGGATCGCATCGTCACCCACCGAGAAGACGATCGGCATGTGCCGCTGCACCAGCGGAAATTCGTCGGTCGTGATCGGCACGGCATGCTGCCCCACCAGGAACGGTGCGCTGTCCTGCTGGCGGACCTTCCAGTCGGCATGCGTCTCGCTCGAGAGCGGCTCGAGACCGTTGTAGAACAGGGGAAGCGGCGCGCTGGCCATCGGAACTCTCCACGACGTGATGTGTTTGCGGCGCAGCCGCCGGCTGGCGCGTTGCTCTATTGAGGCGAGGCGGCCGGCGCAAGCGGAACGGCATCGACGCGTACGAGCTTGCCGGGATTGAGGATGCCGAGCGGATCCAGCGCCGCCTTCACCGCCCGCAACGCCGCCATCCGCGCCAGTGACGACAGCCGCGCCAGCTCGGCGAGCTTCATCTGTCCGATGCCATGTTCCGCGGCGATCGACCCGCCCGCCGCGATCACCAGATCGTCGACGAAGCGGGTCACCACCGGCACATCCTCGGCGAACCAGTGCGCCGGATCGGTGCCCGCGGCGGCGCGAACGTGAAAATGGATGTTGCCGTCGCCCAGATGACCGAAGCCGCTCGCATGCGTGCCGGGAAAGCGCGCTTCGCAGGCCGCCGCCGCCTCGATCATGAAGCGCGGCATCGCCTCGACCGGGACCGACAGGTCGTGCTGCGACGCCGGCCCGAGCGCGCGTTCGGCATCCGAGATCGATTCGCGGATGCCCCAGAAGCTCGCCGCCTGCGCCTCGTTGGCCGCGATCGTCGCATCCGCGATCAGCCCGTCCGCAAGCGCGGTGGCGAGCAGCCGTTCCATCAGCGCATCGCCCCGCGTGTCGGTATGTTCGATCAGGAGATGCCAGGGCCGATCACCCGCCAGCGGCGCCCGGATGCCGGGACCATAAGCCAGGACCGCGGCAAGCGATTCGCGCGGCAGGATCTCGAAACTCTCCAGCGCATCCGTGTCCGCCTGGAATCGCCGTAGCAGCGCCAGCGCCGCCTGCGGGTCGGCCGTCGCCGCCCAGGCGGTGCTGCGGTTCGGCGCGACCAGCACCAGCCGCAGCGTCGCCGCGGTGACGACGCCCAGCGTGCCCTCCGCACCGACCAGCAGCTGCGTCAGGTCGTAGCCGCGATTGTCCTTCCTGAGCGCCGCGAGTCCGTCGTGCACGCTGCCGTCGGCAAGCACCACCTCGACCCCCGCGACCAGCCCGCGCATCGATCCGAAGCGCAGCACCTGCGTGCCGCCGGCGTTGGTGGACACCAGGCCGCCGATCGTCGCATTGCCCTTGGCGCCGAGCGTCAGGGGAAAGCGACGCCCCGCCGCCAGGGCCGCATCGTGCAGGTCGGACAGGATCACCCCCGCTTCCACCACCGCCAGTCCTGCCGCAGGATCGAGCGAACGGATGCGGTTCAGCCGCCGCAGCGACAGGATCAGCGCGGATCCGTCCGACGGCGGCGTCGCACCGCCGACCATTGAACTGTTGCCCCCCTGCGGCACGAGCGGCACGCGATGATGCGCGGCCGCCGCGACGACGGCGGCGACCTGCGCCGTCGTCGCGGGCGCGAGCAGCGCCGGCGCATGACCGTGGAAACGGCGACGCCAATCGACCTCCCACGGTGCGATATCGCCCCGATCGGTGACGATCCCCTTGTGATCCAGGGTGCCGGCGAGCGCATCGAGCATGGCGGTTTGCGCGGGGGTCATGATCCTCGCGCTAGGCCAAGTTCATCGCATGTTCAACGATCGGGCTTACGAGTCGCCCCGGCCATGCTGCACCCTGCCTTCCCCGTATCCCTGCTCGCGCTGATCGCGCCCGCCGTCGTCACGGTCGGCGATCAGGCGCCGTCGCGCGGAACCGTGCAGCTGACCCAGATGTCGATCCATGAACGGATCATCATCCGGGTCCCGCGCATGAGCACCGCCACCCGCGCGGTCGCACCCACAGCCCCGCGATACCGGGAGAAGAAGGGCCCCAAGTGCGTCGCGATCGCCGAAATGGGCGGCGCGATGATCGTCGAGCCCGATACGGTCGATCTGGTCCTGACCGGCGGCAAGCGGCTGCGCGCGCATCTGGACGACGATTGCGCGCCGATGGACTATTACGGCGGGTTCTACCTGCGCCCCGCGGCGGACGGCAAGGTGTGCGCCGACCGCGACGTGATCCGCGTACGATCGGGCGCGAGCTGCGGCATAACCGCATTCAGGACGCTGCAGCCACGCCGCTGACCGCGTTTTCTTGACTTTTGCCGGCAAATCCGCAAGCGCGACGGCAGCGTAGCTGCGCGCCTGCGCCGCCGTATTTATCCGGACCCTTGCATGAGCCACATGGCATGAGCTTCGCCGATCTCGGCCTTTCCGATGAACTGCTGAAGGCGGTGACCGATGCCGGTTACACCGACCCGACGCCGATCCAGGCACAGGCGATCCCGTCGGTGCTGATGATGCGCGACCTGATCGGCATCGCGCAGACGGGAACGGGCAAGACCGCCGCGTTCGTGTTGCCGATGATCGACATCCTGTCGCATGGCCGCAGCCGCGCCCGCATGCCGCGCTCGCTGATCCTCGAACCGACGCGCGAACTCGCCGCGCAGGTGGCGGAGAATTTCGAGAAATACGGCGCGGGCACCAAGCTGTCGATGGCGCTGCTGATCGGCGGCGTGTCGATGGGCGA
>CAYQPM010000272.1:0-2726 GCA_964419295.1 uncultured Stakelama sp.
CCTGCATGACGCCGAGATAATAAAGGATCGAGACGAGGCTGGCGAAGAAGATGATGACGGGCAGCGCGGCGATCGCGAAGCTCTGCCCGCCGATTTCGGGCGCGGCGAGCTTGCCGAACAGGAATTCGGTGCCCTTTTGCGAATAGCCCAGCAACGCCGACACGCCCGCCGAGGCGCCGGCGAGCGCCGCGCGCCCCGGACCCCAATAAAGCACGACGACGGCGATCACCGCCTGCAACGCGAAGGCCGCGCCGACGACGCGCAGCCGGATCGCACGGCGATCGGTCGACAGCGCGAAGGCGATGCCCAGGATGACCAGAATACCGGCGATACCGATCAGGATACGTTGCATGCATGGCCCTGTGGGAAATGGACGACGCGGCCCCCCGGCAGCGACGGACAAGCATACACGCGCTTTTTCGTGAGGCCAGAGGGGATTGGCGACGGGAAACGTCCCGACCGGGCTCCTGTCTCCGCCGGGGAAGCGCAAGCGTGAGGATGCCGCGGCTTGCGAGCGGGCGGTTCAACTGCGCGCGACGGCCGCAGAAGTATTTGCCGACCGCGAGAAACCGGCTAGCGTCCGGGGGATGGACACTCCGGTACGCGCCGTTCCGCGCTCGCTCTTCGCCCTTTCGATCTTCTACGGCGGCATGGTCTGCATCGCCGGCGTGCTCGGCAACAAGCAGGTATCGCTGGGGCCGCTGTCGGCGCTGGGGCCGTGGTTCGGCGTCGGGCCGCTGGCGGTCGAAGCGGGGATCTTCGCCTTCCTGCTGCTCGTCGTCGTGTCGAGCGCGGTGGCCGAACTGCATGGCGGCGCGACCGCCAACCGGCTGGTCTTGTTCGGCTTCGTGCCCCTGGTTGTGTCGATCGTGCTGTCGTGGATCGTCCACCTGCTGCCCGCTTCGCCGGACATGCAGCCCGCCAACCGCGATGCCATCCAGCTGGTGCTCGGCGCGACGTGGCGGATCTGGCTGGGCGGGATCATCGCCTATGGCATCTCGCAGACCTTGAACGTCACCATCTTTTCGTGGCTGAAGGGGCGGGAGGGCGCGAGCCTGTTGTGGTTGCGCGCCGGCGTCGCCAGCATCCTCAGCCAGATCGTCGACACCCTGCTGTTCGCCACCATCGCCTTCGCCGGCGTGTTCCCGATCGGCGAATTGCTGATCGGCCAGATGATCGCCAAGGTCACGCTGTCCGCCATCCTGGTGCCGCCGCTGATGTACCTGTTCGTGGCGCTGGGGCGGCGGCTGGATCGCGCGCCGGCCTAAAGCGCTACTCAGCGGCGGATCGCGCCGCTAAAGGCGCGGGATGACCGACTCGATCGCCACCGCCACGCTGCTCGCCAAGGCCGAGACCCTGACCGAGGCGCTGCCTTACCTCCAGCGCTATGCCGGCCGGACGTTCGTCGTGAAATACGGCGGGCATGCGATGGGCGATCCCGAGCTGGCGCGTGATTTCGCCGAGGATGTCGTGCTGCTGAAGGCGGTCGGCATCAACCCGGTCGTCGTCCACGGCGGCGGACCACAGATCGGCGCGATGCTGAAGCGACTGGGCGTCGAATCGCGCTTCGTCGACGGATTGCGCGTCACCGACGCAGAGACGGCGCGGATCGCCGAGATGGTCCTGGCGGGATCGATCAACAAGGAAATCGTCGCCTGGATCGGCCAGGCCGGCGGCCGCGCCGTCGGTATCTCGGGCAAGGACGCGCGGCTCGTCACCGCCGAAAAGGTCGGCCGCGATACGCCGGATGCGTTGCAGGGCATCGAGCGGCACGTCGATCTGGGCTTCGTCGGCGAACCCGTCGCGGTGGATCGCACGATCCTGGATACGCTGTCGGGCAGCGGCATCATCCCGGTGGTCGCGCCGATCGCGCTGGGCGCGGACGGGCACACCTATAACATCAACGCGGACACGATGGCGGGCGCGATCGCCGGAGCGCTGGGCGCGTCGCGGTTCTTCCTGCTGACCGACGTCGCGGGCGTGCTCGACAAGAACAAGGTGCTGCTGACCGATCTCGACCCGGCACGGATCGCCGCGCTGAAGGCCGACGGGACGATATCGGGCGGGATGATCCCCAAGGTGGATACCTGCGTCGCGGCGGTCGAGGCGGGCGTGGACGCCGCCGTGATCCTCGACGGGCGCGTGCCGCATGCGATGCTGCTGGAGATATTCACCTCGGCCGGGGCGGGCACGCTCGTCCACGCCTGACCCTGTCCGTCCGGACGGCGTGCCCCCTGTTCCCGGGGGTGCTTAATCGCTACGTCCGGTGCGAACCCTTATTCCGGAGCCTCGCGTGATCGCGCTCACCCTTATCCAGATCCTCCAGGTGCTGCTGAACGTGGTGTGGTGGATCATCATGGTCCAGTTCGTGCTGTCGCTGCTGATCGTGTTCAACGTCATCAACACGTCGAACAATTTCGTCAGCTCGCTGCATTACGGGCTCGATCGGCTGACCGAGCCGCTCTACCGGCCGCTGCGCCGCGTGCTGCCGAACATCAGCGGTATCGATCTGGCACCGCTGGCAGTGCTGGTCATCATCCGCATCCTCGACAGCGTCATCCTGCCGAACATCGCGATCAGCCTGTTGAGCAACGGCGCCGCCTGACGCTCCGGGGGCGCATGCGCGTCGCGCACTGGCGCCGCCACTGGCGCCACGCACTGGCGAATGTCGCGACCCGTCGCTATGAGGCCGCGGCATGACCGCCACGATCATCGACGGCAAGGCG
>CAYQPM010000273.1:0-2656 GCA_964419295.1 uncultured Stakelama sp.
CATAGGGGTTTTCGGGCTTGTGATAGGGCGCGCGCGTCGCCGACGACGACAGCGGCGTCACCCCGGTCACGTCGGGACGCGAAAGACGGCCCATGTGCCAGATCTGCGCGACGATCTTGCCGCCCGCCTGGTGCACCGCCTCGGTCACCGGTTTCCACGCCTCGACCTGCGCGTCGGTCCACAGGCCCGGCGCATTGGGCCAGCCCAATCCCTGGCGGCTGACGCCCGTCCCCTCGCTGATGATCAGGCCAGATGTGGCGCGCTGACGATAATAGTCGATCATGATGTCGGTCGGCACGTGATCGTCGGTCGATCGGCCGCGCGTGAGCGGGGACATGAGGATGCGGTTGGCGGCGTGGATGTCGCCCAGCTGGATAGGATCGAAAAGGCTCGGCATGAAAGCTCCTTAGTGGCCTGACGGACGGGACATAGGTCGCTACAGGGCGGCATGCACGCTCGCCTGGACGCAAGAAAAACTGTTGCCGCCGCAACATCGACGGGTGCCGCTACGGCAACCGCGGGTTCGCCGCGACGCTCGACGGGACTGGCCTTCGCCGCGCTCGTCGTCGCCAACGTCGCGCTCGCCTTCGGCCCGTGGTTCGTGCGGCTTGCCGACGTCGGTCCGGTCGCCGCCGGGTTCTGGCGCATCACGCTCGCCCTCCCCTTCCTCGCCGCGCTCGCGGTGGCGAGTGGCGCGAGGCCGGTGCGCATGGCGCCCGCGCTGTGGCTGATGCTGGCGGTCGGCGGCATCGCTTTCGCCGCCGATCTCGGCAGCTGGCACCTCGGTATCATCCGCACGACGATGGCCAATGCCACGCTGTTCGGCAATTCGGCGATCCTGATCTACCCCATCTACGGCTTCCTCGCGGCACGGACCTGGCCGACGCGCGGCCAGGGCGTCGCGCTGCTGCTCGCCGCGATCGGCGCGGCGCTGCTGATGGGACGGTCGTACCAGCTCGATCCGCGACACCTGACGGGCGACCTGCTCTGTATCGTCGCCGGCATCCTCTACACGCTGTACATCGTGCTGATGGCGCGGGTTCGTGGCGCGATGCGACCGCTGCCGGCACTGGCGCTGGCAAGCGCCGCCACCGCGCTGCCGCTGCTGCTGTTCGCGCTGGAGATGCACGAACGGGTGATGCCGCTCGCGTGGACGCCGTTGCTCGGGCTGGCGCTGGTCAGCCAGGTGCTGGGCCAGGGTTGCATGATCTTCGCGCTCGGCCAGGTATCGCCGCTGGTGGTCGGCATCGCGCTGCTGATCCAGCCGATCGTCGCGGGCGCGATCGGCTGGGTGGAATATGGCGAACGGTTGCAGGGACCGGATTGGGTCGGCGTCGCGTTGGTCGGGCTGGCGCTCGTCCTGGTGCGGCGCGCCGAGGTTGCGCCGCCGCGCGGGCAGGCGCAGGAGGAAACGGCATGACACAGGATTGGACACTCGACGAAATTCGCGAGGCTCTCGCGCCCGGCATCGCCGCCAACGCGGCGTTCGACGGTTGGGGCGACGCCGCCCGCGACATGGCGGCGCAGGGTACCGGGATCGACACCGACGTGGCGCGGCTCGCCTTCACCGGCGGCGCGGTCGACATGATCGACGCCTGGTTCGCGCATGTCGACGCCGTGATGGCCGATGCGCTGCCGGCGGATGCGCTCGCCGCCATGAAGGTCCGCGAACGGATCACCGCATTGGTCGAGGCGCGGCTGGCGGCGGTGGCGGCGGATCGCGAATCGCTACGCCGGGCGCTGGCGATCCTGGCCATGCCGCAGAACGTGGCCCGCGCCGCGCGGCTCGGCTGGCGCACCGTCGACACGATATGGCGGATGGCCGGCGATACCGCGACCGATTACAACCATTATACCAAGCGTACGATCCTGCTGGGCGTCTATGGCGCGACCGTTACCGTGTTCATGGACGACGACAGCGAAGGCTATGCGGAGACCCGCGCGTTCCTCGCCCGCCGGATCGACGGGATCATGCGCTTCGAAAAGGCGAAGGCCGGCTTCGTGAAACGCTACGAACACCGTCCCAGCCTGTCGCGGTTCATCGGCCGGCTGCGGTATCCGGTGGTCTGACCGCCCTTTCCGGCCGACCCGCCGGATGGAGCGAATGCACGCAAGGCTGGTGTGCGACAGCCCACCGGGGGCCGTCGAGCCGTGCGCGCGCGTTGGCCCGGAGAATTGGCCTGCTCCCATCCTGTGATCGCGGATTTACGGCGAACCGTTCGCATCAGCCTTTACTCGCCGATACGTAAATGATAATCAGTCGCATCATGGATATGTCGCGTAGCATCGTTCCTGCCCTCGACCTCGTATCGCTACCCCGTCGCCAGCCGGCGACCGTCGCGGCGATCGACTGGGCACGACTCGCGTCGCCCGAGGCACGGCGTCTGCGCGAACTCGGCTTCGACGAGGGCGTTGCGGTCGAGGTGCTGCATCGCGCGTCGCTCGGTAACGGGCCGATCGCCTGTCGCATCGGGCGGATGACCGTGGCGCTGCGCCGCGCGGTCGCCGGTGCCATCCACGTGGCTCCTGCCGCCACCGCATAACGTGAACGCAGCCCCGCTGGTGGCGCTGGTCGGCAATCCCAATGCCGGCAAGAGCGCCCTGTTCAACGCGCTGACCGGCGCGCGGCAAAAGGTCGGCAATTATCCGGGCGTCA
>CAYQPM010000274.1:0-2634 GCA_964419295.1 uncultured Stakelama sp.
TGGAACATCTCCGCCAGCTTCTCCATCGGCGTCGCATAGCCGAGGCTGGAAAGCTTCGCCTGCTCGCCATAGTCCTTGGGCAGGGGGTTGAAATAGGGGCCGGCGAGCGCTTCGCTGGTCAGCGTGAAGCGGGCGGTCGGGCGCTTGGCGCGATACGGGTAGAGCGCGCCGAGCGTCGCCGCGTCCGGCTTGCCGGTGCGCGGCAGGCCCTTCGATTCCTGGAAGCCCTTCAGCGCCGCGGTCAGCGACTGGCCACCCTTGCCGTCGAGCACGCCGGGAGCGAACCCGAGCGAATCGAGGATCACCTGCACGTGCAGGATGTTGCGATCGATCACGGTCCCTGGCGCCGCGGGGGCCTGCCCGGTCGCGGGAGCGACGAGCGCGCCGCCCGCCAGAAGTGCCGTTGCGATAAGCGCTTTCATCGATCCCGTTCCCTTTTACCGTTACGCTGACGCATCAAACGGTTCGGCGGGACTTGGGTTGCGTGCCGCCGTTCGGCCGGGTCGGGTGACCCCGCCTCAGCGTTGCAGCACTTCGGCAAAGGCCCGAACGGCTGCGGCTTCGTCGCCGTTCCAGACGGAGCCCGAAACCGCGATGAAGTCGGCCCGCGCGGCGATCAAGGGCGGCGCGTTTTCGGGGGTGATGCCGCCTATCGCGACGCTGGGCAACTCGAACATCGACGCCCACCAGGACAGGATCGACGGGTCCGGGCGATGCTCGGTCTGCTTGGTCGTGGTCGGGTAGAAGGCGCCGAAGGCGACATAGTCGGCGCTGCCCTCCCCCGCCTCCATCGCGAGATGCCGGCTCGCGTGGCATGTCACGCCGATCTGCACGTCGGGGCCCAGGATGTCGCGCGCCTCGCGCGGGCTGCCGTCCTCCTGGCCCAGGTGAACGCCGTCCGCACCGAGTCGCTTGGCCAGCGCGATACTGTCGTTGACGATGAACGCAACCTCGCGATCGGCGCAGATGCGCTGCAACGGTTCGGCCAGCGCCGCGGCCGCGTGCTGGTCGATATCCTTGACGCGAAACTGGAAGGCCGCGACCGGCCCCGCGTCCAGCGCCCGCGCCAGCCGATCGGCGAAACCGCCGCCGACGTCGAGCGGCGAGATCAGGTAGAGCTGGCACGGCAGCCGCCGGTCGTTACGCTGGAAGTTGCTGGCGAATTCGGGATCGAGCGGGCCGAGGGGATCGTCTTCAGTCATGCCCCGCGCCTAGCGCGTCGCTGCGCGATCCGCCAGCATGGCGCTGTCGATGCGCGCGCAAGAAGCAGGATGGCGTCGCCGGAAAATGCGCTAGAGCAGCGTCATGGCCGAACCCGACGCTTCCCTTGCCGATCCAGCCCCGCTGACCCTCGAGGACCAGGTGGCGCTCGGCGCGCCGCTGTCGCCGAACGGCCGGACCGAGATCGGGCGGATCGCGCAGCGGCGCGACCGCTTGCTCGCGGCGCTGACGCTTATCGCGGGCATCGGGCTGACGCTGGGAACGCCGTTCGCGCTGAAATCGGGCGCGGAATTCTTCATGCCGCTGACCGCCGCGCTGGTGATCGCGATCGCGCTGGTGCCGGTGCTCGAATGGCTGGAGCGGCGGCGCGTGCCATCGGCGATCGCGGCGTTGTTCTGCGTGCTGGTCTTCCTGATCGTCGCGAATATCGCGATCGCCGCCATCGTCGTGCCGGCAACCGACTTCTTCCAGCTGCTGCCGAGCCGGATCAGCCGCATCCAGCACAACCTGTCCCCGCTGCTCGACCTGTATTCGGCGCTGGAGAAGTCAGTGAACAAGATGTTCCGGCAGGTCGCCTCGACGCCCGTGCGCCAGCCGCAGACGGCGGCGGTGGCGCCGCCGAGTTCGATCCTGGAACTTGCGGCGACGTCGGCGCCGACGGTCATCGTGCAATTCTTCTTCGGCATCCTGATCGTCTTCTTCTTCCTGTCCGGCTGGACCCGGATGCGCAAGCGGACGATCACCGGACGCACCAGCTTCGACGGCGCGATGGCGACCGCGCGGGTGATCCAGGACGTGGTGGACGACGTGTCCGCCTATCTCGGCACGATCACGATCATCAATCTGACGCTGGGGAGCGTGGTGGCGGGCGCGCTGTATTTCATCGGCATGCCGTCGCCGCTGATGTGGGGCGGCATCGTCGCGCTGCTCAACTACATACCCTATTTCGGGCCGATCATCGCGATGTTCCTGCTCGCGATCGGGGGCATGATGACCTTCACCGACATCTGGGTCGCGATGCTGCCGCCGGCGGTGATGATCGGATGCCATCTGGTCGAGGCGAACGCGATCACGCCGCTGATCGTCGGTCACCGGCTGACGATCAGTCCGTTGATGATCCTCGTCTCGATCAGTTTCTGGGGTTGGGTCTGGGGCACGGCGGGGGCGCTGCTCGCGGTGCCGTTGCTGATCATCATCCAGACCGTGATCGGCGCGGCGGGCAAGCCCGATATCGCCGGCTTCCTGTTCGAACGGGGCACGCTGGTGCAGCAGGAACGCGAACGGCGGCGGCGGAGCGACGAAGGCGGCGAATAGGCAATTGACACCCCCGATGCCCTCGCCTAGTTGGCGCGCCTCAACGCTTTCAGCGGGTGTAGCTCAGTTGGTTAGAGCGCCGGCCTGTCACGCCGGAGG
>CAYQPM010000275.1:0-2631 GCA_964419295.1 uncultured Stakelama sp.
CCCGTGACCATGGACCTCGAAGAACTGCTCGCCACCCGATTGCTCGTCCAGGGCAATTCCGGGTCGGGCAAGTCGCACCTGCTGCGCCGCCTACTCGAAGGATCGGCGGGACAGGTGCAACAGGTGGTGATCGACCCGGAGGGTGATTTCGTCACCCTTGCAGGCCCCTACGGTCACGTGGTGATCGAGGCGGCGGATTATTCGGTGCCCGAGATCGCGCGGATCGCGACGCGGCTGCGCGAGCATCGTGCGTCCGTCGTGCTGAGCCTCGAGGGGCTGGAGGCGGAAGGGCAGATGCGCTGCGCCGCCGCTTTCC
The DNA here is from genome assembly GCA_964419295.1 of uncultured Stakelama sp. Classification (GTDB taxonomy): domain Bacteria; phylum Pseudomonadota; class Alphaproteobacteria; order Sphingomonadales; family Sphingomonadaceae; genus Sphingomonas. The sequence goes on from CAYQPM010000275.1 coordinate 317, forward strand.
TGTCGGCGCTGTTCGACGCTCCGCGCGAACATTGGTATCCGGCGCTGGTGGTCGTGGACGAGGCACAATTGTTCGCGCCCGTCACCGGCGGCGAGGTGTCGGAAGAGGTGCGGCGCGCATCGCTGTCGGCGATGACCAACCTGATGTGTCGCGGCCGCAAGCGGGGGTTGGCGGGTGTGATCGCGACGCAGCGGCTGGCGAAGCTCGCCAAGAACGTGGCGGCCGAAGCGTCCAACTTCCTGATGGGGCGGACGTTTCTCGACATCGACATGGCGCGTGCGGCGGATCTGCTCGGCATGGAGCGGCGACAGGCGGACGTGATCCGGGATCTCGCGCGCGGCACGTTCCTGGCGTTGGGGCCGGCGGTGTCGCGACGGCCGATCACGGTCAAGATCGGCCAGGTCGCCACCTCGGCGCGCAGCGGCAGCCCGAAGCTGACCCCGTTGCCGAGCGCCCCCGCCGAAAATCTGCAACAGCTGATCTTCGCACCACCGCCCGACGAAGCGCCGCAACTGCCGATGAGCTTCGATTCGCGCCCGAGACGCGTGCCCGCCGACGAATTGCTCGATACGATCGAACGTCCGACCGCACAGCAGACCGTATTAGCGCCGTTGCCCGACAAGTCGGACGGCGAGGTCGAGGCGATCTACGCCAGCGTGCTGGAGGCGATCGTCGCCGACCGGGATTCGGCGCTGCGGCCACCGTCGGTGCTGTTCCAGGACTTTCAGGTTCGCTGCCGGATGGCGGGACTGGCCAGGCCGCCGCTCGACCTGCCCGGCTTCACCCGGCGGCTGTCGGCGGCGCGGGCGGGAATCTTCGACGTCACCGACCCCCAATGGGCGGAAGCGATGGAGCTCGCCTATTCGCTGCCCGACGACATGATCGGTGCGTTCCTGCTGGTCGCGTGCGCCGCGCGGGAGGGCGAGCCATGCCCATCCGACAGCGCCTTGGCCGAGACCTATGGCACCAGCTCGCTGGGGCGGGTGCGGCGGCTGATCGGCTATATCGAGAGCCGCGAGCTGTTCGTCGCGCGGGTCGACTTGTCGGGAAAGCGGTCGATCACGATCCCGCGGCTCGGCTGGACGACGGCGGCGAGCGAGGCGCCGTAGCACGCGTCACGACACCCCCGTCACGCCGGACTCGTATGGGCGTCCGCCGGGACACACGGACATGGCTGGAAGGCTCCGGCGCCTCGCCGTGCAGGCGATCTGTCTGGCTACCTCGCTGCGGGAATCGGCGTATATTGCGCGGACACCAGTTGCCACCCGTCGCGCAGCTTGGTCGCGACATAGCGCACGCGGATCGAGCGCGTGCTCGTCGTGCCGTCGGGCCGGGCGATGGTGAAGGACAGCCGCTCCGTCTCGATGCCGGTCGCGTCGCGTAGCACGATGGTGCGCTCGCTGCTCTGCATCATCGGCGCCGGCTTGCGATCCTCGGCGCGATAGAAGCCGAGCACCTTGGCGCGATCGTCCACGTCGCCGACCGGCGAAATCTCCTGGTAATCGGGCGCCAGCGTCTTCGCGAGCGCCGCCGGATCGAAAGCGGCACGCGCCGCATTGAACCGCTCCACCACCTGCTCCACCCCGGCGCGATCCGGCTGGGTCGCAGCGTGGGCGACCGTCGGAACGGCCGCCGCGATCATCACTGTGGCGGCAAGACGAAGGGTCATGAAGCGCATATCCTGCAAGGTGTCTTGTCGACATAAGACACGCCAGCGTTTCCGGTCAAGCCGCCGGGCGGCTCAGATCATGCCGAGCGCCTGCATATACACCTCGAGGATAGCTTCCTCCTCCTGATATTCTTCCTTCTTCTTCTTGCGGATGGAGAGGATCTTGCGGATCGCCTTGGGGTCGTAGCCGCGGCCCTTCGCCTCCGCCATCACGTCCTTGATGTCGTCGGTGATGCCCTTCTTCTCTTCTTCCAGGCGCTCCGCACGCTCGATCAGCAGGCGCAGTTCGTCCGCCGCGACCTGTCCGCCGCCCATGCCTTCTTGCCGTTCGTCCGCCATGTCCCACCCTGCCGCAGGATCCTGCGGCCCCTCATATGATTCGCTGAAAGGATGCCGGTCACGACCGGCAGGGGCGGGCGTCTAAGCGTTTACCACGTCGGGCTCAACCCCGGCCCGGCTCCGTCATCGCCGACGGATCGCTCGCCGGAAAGCTCTCGTCAAGCGCCTCGTCCAGCGCGTCCTCGCGGACGTTGCGCTTCACGCTTTCCTCCATCCGGGCGAGTTGCTCGGGCGTCGCCTCGGTCTGGTATCGCGCCTTCCACTCCGCCTGCGGCATGCCGTAGATCGTCTCGCGCGCCTCCGCCTT
>CAYQPM010000276.1:0-2605 GCA_964419295.1 uncultured Stakelama sp.
AACAGCGGCAGCGCGATCAGCCGGGCCATGTAGCGGTCGAGGGATGTCATGCGGGAAGGGGCTCGGGCCTGGACGGGAAGCGCCGGGTATAGGGGCGGCGCAGGGGGACGTCAGCTAAATAAGCGGGCCGTCATTCGGCGGCGATCTGGTGCTGCGGCGACGTGCGGCACTGCGCCATCGCCTCGTCGATCGCACGCTCCAGGCCGACCAGCGTGAACGGTTTGCGCAGCACCGGTCGGTCGCCGAACTCGCTGGCGCTCGCGTCGCCCGCGAAGCCGGTGACGAACAGGACGGCGACGTGCGGGAAGCGCGGCCCGATCGCAGCGATCATCTCCGGTCCGGTCTGCCCCGGCATCAGCACGTCGGACACGATGAGGTCGATCCCGGCATGCTCGCCCAGCAGGGCGCTCGCCTTCGCCGGTGCGTCGCAGGCGATGCCGTGATGGCCCAGTTCCTCCAATGCGCCGATCGTCGCCGCCAGCACGCGTGGATCGTCCTCCACCACCAGCACCTGCAAGCCCGTCGCGCTCGCAGGCTCGGCAACGATGTCGATCACGGCGGCGGGGTCCGGCATCGCCGCCTCGACGTCGCGCGGCAAGTAGAGTGTCACGGTCGTCCCGCAGCTTGGCGCGGTGTCGATCACGATCGCGCCATCGAGCTGGCTGACCAGCGCGAAAATCTGGCTGAGCCCCAGCCCAGTGCCCTTGCCCGCTTCCTTGGTGGTGAAGAACGGCTCGTACACCCGCTCGACCACGTCGGGCGTCATCCCGGTGCCCGTATCGGTGACCGCGATCGTCACGTAATCGCCCGCGGCGCAATGATCGACCTGGTGTTCGCGGAGCGTCGTCGCCCCGGTGGTGATGAGCAACTCGCCCCTGCCGTTCATCGCGTCACGGGCATTGACCGCGAGGTTGAGCACGGCGTTTTCGAGCTGCACGCGATCCGCCCGCACGCTCCATCCGCGTGCGCTGTCGCGGGTCGCGATGGTGATCGCATCGCCCAGCGTCCGGTCGAGCAGTTCGGACATGCCCGACACCAGCTGCGCCGCCGCGATCGGTTCGGGCTTCAACGAATCCTCCCGGCTGAAGGCGAGCAGGCGGCGGGTGAGCGCCGCGGCACGGGTCGCGCCGTCCGTCGCATTGTCGAGGTGGCGTGCAACCGCGGCGGTATCGGCGGTCAGCGCGCGCCGGGCAAGCTCCAATCCTCCGAGAACGACCGCGAGCATGTTGTTGAAATCATGAGCTATGCCGCCGGTCAGCTGGCCGACGGCCTCCATCTTCTGCACCTGGCGCAGCTTGGCTTCCTGCACGCGGAGTTCGTCGGTCGCCTGGGTCACCGCAGCGGACAGCTCCTCCGCCCGCTCGCGTTCTGCGTCCGCTTCGGCACGCGCGATCGCGCGTTCGCCGATCGCCTGAAGCGTGAACCAGCCGAGCAGGAGCGCACCCAGCACGATGAGCACGCCAAAGATCGCCAGTACGCCCGCGATCCGGCTGGACCGGTCCACCGTCCGCATCGCATCGGTGGTGCGCGCATCGAGCAGGTTGCGCTCGCCGCGGATGATCTCGTCCAGCGTCCGGTCGATCGCGGCAAGGGTCGGCGATTGGCGCGATTTGTAATAACGCGCCAGCGCCTGGCTGTTCTTGCCGTACGTCGTGCTGAGGGCGGTGAGCGACAATTCGGTGCCGCGCTGCTGATAGGCGGTGCGCAGCTGCGCGACGCGTGCGCTCTGTTCGCCGGTCGTCTGGGTCAGCCGCTCCAGCCGGCCGAGCTGTGTGCCGGCCAGCCGCCACTGGTCGAAGTAGATCTGACCGAGTTCCTGCTCGCCCTTGCCGCTGATGACGTAGCGGCCCAGCGACGCCTCCGACCGTGCGATCGTCGCCGACAGCGTTCGCGCGAGGATCATCACGTCGTAGCTGTGCGCCTGCGCCTGCAACGCCCGGTCGCGCTGGCGATTGGCCTCGCCCAGCGTCAGGATCAGCGCGACGAGCACCGCCGCGCCGAGCAGGCCCATCACGACCAGCGTGATCATACGCCAGGTCGCGTCGCCTCCCAGGGCCCTCCCCGGGGCCGTTTCGGCATCCCGCGTCACGGCAGCAGTGTTAACCCGGTTCGCCGTTCCTGAAAAGCCGCTGTTGCAGGCGTATCAGCCGATCGCGCCCACGGCCTGTCCCGCGGCGCGGAACCTGGCGAGCACCGCATCGAGCTGCTCGGAGCTGTGTTCGGCGCACAGCGAACAGCGCAGCAGGAAGGTGCCGGCCGGAGTCGCCGGCGGACGCGCCATGTTGACGTAGACGCCGGCGTGCAGCAGCGCCTGCCACATCGTCACCGCCTGTTCCTGGTCCTCCAGTATCACCGCGACGATCGCGCTGTCGGGCGCATCGGTGCCGAGCCGGAAGCCCATTTCGCGCAGGCCGCCATGCAGGTGGCACGCATTCGCCCACAGGCGCGCGCGCTTGTCGTGCGCCGTCATCAGCTTGCGGATCGATGCCGCCGCCGTCGCGACCACCGATGGCGGCAGCGACGCCGTGAAGATGTAGGGGCGGCAGGCGAGGCGGATCGCCTCGAACTTGGGATGGTTCGATACGCAGAAACCGCCGACCGTCCC
>CAYQPM010000277.1:0-2600 GCA_964419295.1 uncultured Stakelama sp.
TCGACAAGGCGTTCCTGAAGGGCGTCACCGCCGCGTCGCAGTCGGCGACCTTCACCGCCGGGGTCGAGATCCCCGAATATGTCTTCATCTGTTTCCAGATGACCTTTGCGGCGATCACCGTCGCGCTGGTGCTGGGATCGGTGGTCGAGCGGATGAAGTTTTCCGCCGTCATGGTCTTTGCCGCGGTGTGGCTGACGATCGTCTATCTGCCGATCGCGCACATGGTCTGGGCATCGTCGGGCGTCTTCTTCAAGCTGGGCGCGCTCGATTTCGCGGGCGGCACGGTGGTGCACATCAACGCCGGCGTGTCGGCGCTGGTCGCCAGCATCATGCTCGGCAAGCGCATGGGCTATCCGAACACGCCTATGCCGCCCCACTCGCTGACGCTGACCGGCGTCGGCACCGGCCTGCTGTGGGTGGGCTGGTTCGGCTTCAACGCCGGTTCGGCGCTCGAAGCGAACGGCACCGCCGGCCTGGCGATGATCAACACCTTCGTCGCGACCGCATCGGCGGCGCTGTTCTGGATGCTGGCCGAGCGGCTGCGCGGTCACAAGGGTTCGGCGCTGGGCTTCTGTTCGGGTATCGTCGCCGGCCTCGTCGCGGTGACGCCCGCGGCCGGCAACTCCGGTCCGTTCGGCGCGATCATCCTGGGCGCGGTCGCCTCGCTGGTCTGCTTCTTCGCCGTGTCGGTGCTGAAGCCGAAGATGGGCTATGACGACGCACTCGACGCGTTCGGCGTGCACGGCATCGGCGGCATGATCGGCGCGATCGGCACCGGCATCGTCTACGCACCGTCGCTGGGCGGACCGGGCGCTGCGGATTATGCGATGGGCGCGAAGCTGCTGGTGCAGGTCGAGGCGGTGGTCACCACCATCGTGTGGGCGAGCATCGGCACCGTCATCGCGGTTCTGATCGCCAAGGCGGTCACCGGGCTGCGGGTATCGCCGGAAGTCGAGCAGGAAGGCCTCGACCTCGGCGAACACGGCGAGCGCGCCTACAACTGAGTTTCCGATCGGGCGCGGGGGCAGCAGACACCCGCCCCCCACGACGTTCCTCCTGCGGACGACCTTGACCCGGTACGGCGACGTACCGGGTCTTTTTTCGCGTGCTGGCGGGAAGGAGAAGGTGTGTTCGCGCGGAGGCGCGGAGACGCGGAGGGGTCGCGCTTGCCTCGCGTCCGGCAGACCATTCGGCCGTCCAGTCAGGCCTCACCGTCGCGATTGGAGAAAGGCTACGCCGCCGACCCTCTTCTTCTCCGCGTCTCCGCGCCTCCGCGCGAACACACCTTCTTTGCCTTAAGCGTGTCACGGCCTTCTGCGCGTCAGGCGAGCCGTTCTCACAGGCCGGCATCGCCAATGCGGTCGATACCGGGCCGCTGATCCTCTTCTTCGCGTCTCCCCGCGGAAAGAAGGTTTGTTCGCGCGGAGACGCGGAGGCGCGGAGGGGTCGCGCTTGCCTCGCCTCCGGCAGACCATTCGGCCGCTGGCCCCGGCATCACCGTCGCAATAGTAGGGGGGCTGCGCCGCAGGCCCTCTTCTTCTCAGCGTCTCCGCGCCTCCGCGCGAACACACCTTCTTCTTCGCCCTATCGCCGCTCCTCGCGAACCACGGCCTTCCGCGTCAGGCGAGCCGTTCGCGCAGGTCCAGCATCGCCAGTGCAGCCGATGCAGCGCCACCGCCCTTGTCGAGCTGCGCGGGGTCGGCGCGGACGATCGCCTGCGCCTCGTTCTCGGTCGTCAGGATGCCGTTGCCGATCGCGAGCCCGTCCATGGTCAATGCCATGATCCCGCGCGCGCTTTCGTTCGAGACGATCTCGAAATGATAGGTCTCGCCGCGGATCACCACGCCCAGCGCGACGAACGCGTCGTAGCGGTTGGTGTCGGAGGCCATGGCGATCGCGCCGGGCACTTCGAGCGCGCCGGGCACCGTCACGGTCTCATGCGTATGGCCCGCCGCCTCGATCGCCGCGCGGGCGCCGGCGATCAGCATGTCGTTCAGATGATCGTAAAAGCGCGCTTCCACGATGAGCACATTGGCCATGTCAGGCTCCCGTCTCGTCAGGCGTCTCGATCGGTCGCTCGCCGACGATCGACAGCCCGTAGCCGTCGAGTCCCACGAGCGTGTGGTGGGTGTTGGTGAGCAGCACCATTTCCTCGACGCCCAGCTCGGTCAGGATCATCGCGCCGACGCCATAGTCGCGCAGTTCCTCCATGTCGGCGGGGGGCAGCGTGCCCGCCTTCGCCTGGAGCGCCACGGTGAACTGGTCGATGCGCGCGCGGTTGATGACGACGATGACGCCCGCGCCCTCTTCCGCGATGATCTCCATCGAGCGGCGGAGCAGGCCGGCGCGATCACCGCCCTCGCCGAAGATATCGGCGAACGGCGACAGCGCGTGCATGCGGACGAGCGTCGGCCTGGCGGGATCCACCTTGCCCTTGACCAGCGCGATCTGTTCGCTGCCGGTCGCCTTGTTCCAATAGGTCAGCGCGGTCCATTCGCCGCCCCAGTCGCTGACGAAACGGGCTTCCGCGCGCTTTTCGACGAGGTGGTCGTAGCGGCGGCGATAGGCGATCAGGTCGCGGATCGTGCCGATCTTGAGGT
>CAYQPM010000278.1:0-2578 GCA_964419295.1 uncultured Stakelama sp.
TCTTGAACAGCGTCTTGACCAGATCCGCGCCCTTTTCGGCCATGCGGTTGGCGAGCTCCTGGACGGTGATCGCCTCGGGCACCTGGACGTCGCGGATCTGCTTGGCCTGCTGTTCGCGCGGGCCGCCGAAGTGGCGCTTTTCCTTTTCACGCGCACGCTTGAGCGCGGCGAGGCTGCGCGAGCGCGCACCATCGTCGCCGAGCGCGCGGTTGACGGTCAGCTTGCCGCCGCGACGCTCGTCGCCCTTGCGGTCGCGCTGCGTCGGCCGGCTGGGCGGCGCGTTGCGCGGCGTCGCCTGTCCCGAGGGCAGGTTACGCGAGCCAGCGCTACCGGCCGCCGAGGACGTGGTGGCCGTCGTCGCTGCCGTCGCGGGGGCGGGCGCCGGTTCGGGCTTGGGCTGCGGCTTGGGGATTTCCGGACGGGCGACCGGCGAGAAGCGGCGCGGTGCAGGCATCGACGGATCGCGACCGAGTTCCAGCGTCGGCGCGGGGGCCGGCGCGGCGGGACGCGGTGCGAGCGTGGGAGCGGGCGCGGGCGTCGGGGCCGCAACCGGCGTCGCCGCTTCTACCGGCGCGGGCGCGGGCGTCTCGACGGGCTCGGGCGCTGGCGCCTCCACCGCTGCGGGCGGCGGCACGGGCCGCTCGACCGGGCGGAAGCCGCGACCGGCGGGCGTCGGCACGACGACCGGAGCCGCCTGCGGTGCTGCCGGGGCAGCCGCGACCGGGGCCGGCGTCGGCTCGGGTGCGGGTTCGGGCGCCGGAGCCGATGCCGCGGCGGCCTTTTCGGCGGCGCGGGTGCGCGCATCCTCTGCGGCCTGCACGCGCGCAGCCTCTTCGCGGCGACGCGCGTCCTCCAGCGCGTGCATGCGCTGGTCTTCGGCTTCGCGCAGCATGCGCGCCTGGCGCTCCTGCGGCGTCTCGTTCGACGGCGCGGGGCGCACGGGGGCCGGCGCGGCGACCGGTGCCGGCGCGGCGACGGGCGCCTCGACCTGCGGCTCGGGCGCGGCCTGCGCCTCGCCCGGACGGCCGAGAATACGCCGCTTCTTCGTTTCGACGATCACCGTGTTGGACCGGCCATGGCTGAAGCTCTGCTTCACCTGGCCGGTCTCGACCGTGCGCTTCACCCCCAAAGGTGCGCGCATGCCAAGTTTCGGCTTCTCGTTGTCGGTGTCGCTCACTCAAATTCCTCGTTTACGTCTACGGCCGGTCGATGCCGATCGGATGCAGCCCCGACATCGTCGGGTTCGCGTCCGGGCGCCGATGCGCCTTGCGAGGCCGTTTCGCAAGGCACGGGAGTGGGTTCAGGTCCGATAAAATGCAGCCAGCGGTTGAGCGCGTCGCTCACCCGCGCGGCGGCAGCGCGGTCGGTCAAGCCGATATGTACCACATTTTCGCGCCCCAGCGCCAACGACAATATGGTGCGCGGCACGGGCAATACCAAGCCCCTGAGGTCGGAGCCTTCGCGGTCGGAGCCGATCCGCCACGCCTGGTCGAGCTTGCGGTTGCCGTCGATCGACCCGTCGGCCGCATGGTACAGCGTGTGGAGCTGGCCGGCCCGCGCTGCGGCGATGATCTTTTCCGAACCGGTGAGCAGCCCGCCCGAACGCGATTCGAGGCCGAGGCGATCGAGCGCGTTACGCTCCAGCGCCGCCGCGATCTGCGCGGGCAGGTCGTCGGGGATGTCGAGCGCTTCGCCCTTGAAGGCGCGGGCGAGCGCGCCGCGCAGCCGCTTCTTGGCGATCGCCTGTTCCAGCTCCGCGCGGGTGACCCCGATCCAGGCACCGCGCCCCGGCGCCTTGGCGCGCACGTCGGGCCACACCTGCCCCTCGGGCGACAGCGCCAGCCGGACGAGATTGTCGCGGTTGTCGCGGTCCTGGGTGAGGATGCATTTGCGGACGGGATCGGTCATGCCGAAGCGCCTTCCATGCTGGAGCGGGCGGACCCCGGAACGAGTCCGGGGTGACGGGGTGTGGGGAACGAACTGGGTTCCATGAAACGCCGCATCGTCCGGACACACGCCATCGTCCCCGCGGTCACCCGCGAGGTCGATCGCATGGCGCGAACCTGGTGGAGCGCTAGCGGCTCATTGTGAGGGAACCGCATGTGCGTCCTCCCTCGGCTTGGGGGCGTCGCGGTCGGCGAGCAATTGCCCGCCGGCGCCGTAGTTTTCCGTCGAGACTTCCTCGATCACGATCTGCACCGCGGCCGGGTTCTTGCCCAGCCGCTCGACCAGCGAGGACGTCACGTCGGCGACGATCCCCGCCTTCTGGTCGCGGGTCGCGCTGCCCGAGATGCGGATCGAGACGAAGGGCATCAGGCTTCTTCCGCCTCTGCGGTCGATTCCGCGGCAGGGGTTTCCTCATCGGCGAACCAATGCTGGCGCGCCGCCATGATGATCTCGTTACCCTGTTCGTCGCTGAGGCCGTATTCGGACAGGATGCCCCCCTTGGGCTCGGGGCGCTTGGGGGCGTCCTCGTTGCGGCGCCGCGGTTCGACGCGCTTCTTCTCGACCAGTTCGTCGGTCGCGAGATCGGCGAGGTCGTCGAGCGTCTTGATGCCCGCCTTGCCGAGCGTGACCA
>CAYQPM010000279.1:0-2569 GCA_964419295.1 uncultured Stakelama sp.
CTGCGCTACGCGATCGGCTTCTGATTGCACGCGCGACCGACCGCCCCCATCTTGGTGGCATGACACATTATTCCCTGCTCGATCTGGTGCCCGTCGTCGAAGGCGGCACCGTGGCGAAGGCCCTGACGAACGCCGCCGATCTCGCGCGGCACGCCGAAACTTTGGGCTATCAGCGCTATTGGGTCGCCGAACATCATGGCATGCGCGGCATCGCCAGCGCGGCGACGGCGGTGGTCATCGCGCACATAGCGGCAGCCACCGACCACATCCGCGTCGGCGCGGGCGGGATCATGCTGCCCAATCACGCGCCCCTGGTGATCGCCGAACAGTTCGGCACGCTCGATGCGCTATTCCCCGGCCGCATCGATCTGGGGCTGGGCCGCGCGCCCGGGTCGGACCAGCGGGTCGCACGCGCGATGCGGCGGACGCTGGAGAGCGACGCCAACGCTTTCCCGCAGGACGTGATCGAACTGCAAAGCTACTTCGCCGACGACGGCCGCACCGGCATCGCCGCCACGCCGGGCGCTGGCGCTGACGTGCCGTTGTGGATCCTCGGATCGAGCACCTTCGGTGCGCAGCTCGCCGCGGCGCTGGGCCTGCCCTATGCCTTCGCCTCGCACTTCGCACCCGACGCGCTCGACGCGGCTATCGCGATCTACCGCCGCGACTTCCGTCCCTCGGCGCAATTGGCGAAGCCGCACGTCATGGCCGGTTTCAACGTCTTCGCCGCCGATACCGACGAAGAGGCGGAGCTGCTCGCCAGCTCGCAGCAGCAGTCGTTCGTCGCGCTACGCACCGGCAATCCGCGCCAGCTGCCGCCGCCCGTCGCGGGCTATCGGGCCGGGCTCGGCGCACGGGGGGCGGCGATCCTTGACCACGTGCTGCAATGCTCCGCCGTCGGCTCGCCTGCGACCGTCGCGCGCCAGACCGCCGCGTTCATCGAGCGGACCGGGGTGGACGAGGTGATGGTCGCCAGCGCGATCTACGATCACGATGCACGCAAGCGCAGCCTGGCGATCACGGCCGAGGTGATCAGCGGCCTGACCGTTCCCGCCTGACCGTCGCCGCCCGCGCGGCAGCGTCCAGCAGCGCGTCGAGGTCCTCGCGCGCGATATCGAACGTCTCGTGCATCTCGGCGAGCGCCGCATCCATGTCCTCCGGCAGGAAGGCAGAGGATGGCGGCATCGCGAGTGCGCGGTGTGGATAGGCATGCCGCGACAGCCGATGGAAGGCCGCGCCGAACAGCACCAGCAACATCGAATTGAGCCCAACCGGTACGAACGGAAACGACCAGCTCGCCGGTTGCGGTCCCGCCGCCAGCAGCACCACGCTCAGCGCGACCGCTCCGCCCGGGGGATGAAGGCATCGGGCGAGCGACATCGCGGCGATCGCGCCGCCGACGGCGATCGCCGCCGCCAGCGCCTCCTGCGGCACCAGTCGCACGATGAGCAGCGCGACGATCGCCGACACCATGTTGCCGCCGATCACCGGCCAGGGTTGCGCCAGCGGACTCGCCGGCACCGCGAACACCAGCACCGCGCTCGCCCCGATCGGCGCGACCAGCAGCGGCGGCACCGGCCCGACGCCCGCGACCAGCGCGGCAACGATCCCGGTGATCGCGATCCCGAACGCCGCACCCAGACCGGCGAACGCGCGGTCGCCCAGTGCGGCACCGGCAAGAATGGGACGAAAGATCTGCATGACCGACGCGTTAGCGCCTGATCCGCACGGAGCAAGGTAGAGTGACACGTCACATCCCGGTGCCCGTCCAGCTCGCGCTCGACGTGGCACGGGCTTGCGGCGGCGCCCTGCGGTCTGGCCGGGACGGTCCCGACCGATCCCGCCAGGTCGCGGCGGCGGCGGCCCGCTCAGTTAGCCGAGGGCAAGCGTAACCGCACGAGGAGCCCGCCCAGATCCTCGCTCTCTTCCAGGCTGACGGTGCCACCGTAGATTTCCGCGACATCGCGAACGATCGCCAGCCCCAGGCCGGTGCCCGGCTTGCCGGTATCCAGCCGGACGCCGCGATCGAAGATGCGGAGGCGATCTTCCTCCGGAATGCCCATGCCGTCGTCCTCGACCATCAGTTCGACGAAGCCGGCCTGCGCCGCCACGGTCACGAACACGCTGCCGCCGCCGTATTTCGCGGCATTCTCGATCAGGTTGCCCAACATCTCGTCGAGGTCCTGGCGCTCGACATGGACTTGCAGGTCCCTCGGCCCGGTCACGTCGATACGCACATGGCGATAGAGGCGGCCGACCGCCCGCTCGACCGACTCCAGGCTCGGCCATACGTCGGCGCGGCTGTGCGCCGATCCGCGCCGGCCGACCGCCCGTGCCCGCGCCAGATGATGATCGACTTGTCGCCGCATCGTGCGAGCCTCGCGGATCACGGTATCGGCCAGATCGTCCGACTGCGCGGTCGCGGCGTTCATGATGACCGTCAACGGCGTCTTCAGCGCATGCGCCAGATTGCCCGCATGCCGCCGCGCTTCCTCCGCCTGCCGCTCGTTATGTTCGATCAGCGCGTTGAGTTCCTCGACCATCGGTGCGACCTCGTTCGGCATCGCGG
>CAYQPM010000280.1:0-2563 GCA_964419295.1 uncultured Stakelama sp.
GCTTCCAGCGTCTGCCACCATTCGGCGACGCCCGCCTCGATCCCGTCGCGCCAGCCACGTTCGGGCTTGGCATGGATCAACGGGATCAGCGCCTCCAGCGTCTCCTTCGCCCCGCCGTGCAGATTCACTTCGGTGGGATAGCGCAGGCCGAGCATCGCGGCATCGGTATCGATCTGCACGGCACGCACCTGTCCGTCGGGCGGCAGGAATTCCGCCCAGGGAAAGCCGGTGCCGATCATCAGCAGCGTGTCCGCGCCCTGCATCATGTCCCAGGACGGCTTGGTGCCGAGCAGGCCGATCGCACCGGTGACGAACGGCAGTTCGTCGGACAGCACGTCCTTGCCGAGCAGGGCCTTGGCGACGCCCGCGCCCAGCAGTTCGGCGATCCGCACAACCTCGTCGGCACCCTCGCGCGCTCCGGCGCCGATCAGGATCGCGACCTTGCTGCCGGCATTCAGCACCTCGGCGGCGCGGGCGAGGTCCGCCGGCTGCGGCACGATCCGCGGCCGGCTGTAACCCACCCCCGACCGCGTGAAGCCGTGCTGCACCTTGGGATCTTCATAGGGTTCGTCCTGCACGTCCTTCGGCAGGATGATCACGCCGACGCCATTGCCCGCCACCGCGATGCGGATCGATCGGTCGGTGACGTGGCGCACCTGGGCCGGGGCCGTCGCCTCCTGCACGTAATCGGCGACATCGGCGAAGATGCGGTCGAGGTTCAGTTCCTGTTGATAGCTCGCCCCGCGCACCGTGGTCTCGGCCTGACCGGCGATCGCGAAGACCGGCGCATGGTCCAGCTTGGCGTCGTACAGGCCGGTCAGCAGGTGCGTCGCGCCGGGGCCGCCGGTCGCCAGGCAGACGCCGATCTCGCCGGTGAACTTGGCGTGTGCCGTGGCCATGAAGGCCGCCATTTCCTCGTGACGGACCTGGATGAACTCGATGCCGTCGCCTGCCTTCTCGGCGCGCTGCAACGCGCCCAGCACGCCATTGATGCCGTCGCCCGAATAGCCGTAGATGCGGGTCACGCCCCATGCCTTCAGTCGTTCCACGAAGAAGTCGCTGGTCATCGTCGCCATGTCGTCTCGTCCCGTCCGGATTGCCGGCGCATCAACGGGTGCGGTGCGGCAATGTTGCGCGGCGCAGTTCGCCGTGCCGCTGCCGCGCTTCATCGCAGCGTCCGCATGTATCGGTTTCCGCGGTCGAATCCGCCGATAAGGATCATCGATGTTGCGCAGCGGGACCTCAGCCACAGTATGACAGCGTTTGGCCGATCGGCCCGATTGACCCTGATGATCGGCACCTGCGCCGCATTGGCCGGCTGCGGCTCCAATGCGCGACCCGGTGCCACCGGCCGCGCTCCGACGCTGTCCGCGCCGGTCGAGGTGTCGATCCCGATCCCCGCCGCCGCTCCGCCCGCCCGCCGGGTCGCGCCGGCGCAGCTGATCGCGACGATCGACACGCTCGCCCGCAACTTCGAAGGCAAGTTCGGCATTGCGATCCGCGCGGTGGATGAAGGGTGGACCGTCGCCTCGCCCGGTGCCCGCACCCGGCTGCCGCAGCAATCGGTCAGCAAATTGTGGGTCGCGATGACGCTGCTCGACCTGCGCGACCAGGGCAAGGCGCGGCTCGACGATCCGATCGTCGTCCGGCCCGAGGACCTGACGCTGTTCCACCAGCCGATCGCGATGCTGGTGAAGGGCGACGGCTATCATACCACCGTCGGCGAACTGCTGACCCGGGCGCTGACGCACAGCGACAATACCGCCAACGACCGGTTGCTGACCTATGTCGGTGGTCCGGCCGCGGTGCGTGCGATGATCGAGCGCAAGCAGCTGGGCGACATCCGGTTCGGCCCCGGCGAACGGCTGCTCCAGTCGAAGACCGCGGGACTGGTGTGGAACCAGTCGATGGCCACGGGCAACGGCTTCGAGGTCGCCCGTTCGCGCCTGTCTCCCGAAGCGCGCGCCGCGGCGCTCGACGCCTATGTCAGCGATCCGCCGGACGGCGCCGCGCCGCTCGCCATCGCCGATGCCATCTCGCGGCTCGCCCGTGGCGAATTGTTCACCGAAACCTCGACGCGCATCCTGCTCGACACGATGGGCGCGTCGGTGACCGGCCGCGCCCGGCTGCGCGCCGCGCTCCCCGGCGGATGGCAGATCGCGCACAAGACGGGCACGGGTCAGGATCTCGGCGGCCGCAATGCCGGCTTCAACGATGTCGGCCTGCTGACCGCACCCGATGGCCGTCGCTATGCGATCGCGGTGATGATCGGCGATTCCCGTCGGCCGATCCGCGAACGCCAGCAGCTGATCCAGTCGGTCGCCGCGGCGGTGGCGAGCTATGCGGGGACCGCCGCGCGCTGACGTGGCGCTTGTGACCCGGAAGCCACACTTCGTCCGGCCCGGCGCCCTCGGCGAACGATCGGTTGGTCCCCCGGCGGCGATCCGCTAAACGCGCATCACCATGCCCCATCTCTACCTCGTCGACGGCTCGGGCTATATCTTCCGCGCCTATCACCGGCTGCCGCCGCTCACCAACAAGCATGGCGAGCCGGTCGGCGCCG
>CAYQPM010000281.1:0-2544 GCA_964419295.1 uncultured Stakelama sp.
TGCCACAGCCAGTCGACCGCGATCGAATCGCGGGTGATGCCCGCTTCCGGCCCGGTGATCATCCGGTCTTCGCCGAGCATCCGGTTGATCAGCGTCGACTTGCCCGCGTTCGGCCGACCGACGATCGCCAGTTTCAGCGGCGCGTCGGGGCGATCGTCCTCATCCTCTTCCGGGATATCGGCGAGCGCGCGTTCGATATGGGGCAGCAGCGCCTCGAACAGGTCGCCCATGCCCTCGCCGTGCTCGGCCGACAATTGCACCGGATCGCCGAAGCCGAGGCTGAGCGATTCGAGGATCCCCTGTTCGCCCGACCTGCCCTCCGCCTTGTTGGCGACCAGCACCACCGGCGTCGTCGAGGATCGCAGCCAGCGCGCGATCTCTTCGTCGAGCGGCACGATACCGGCGCGCGCGTCGATGCAGAACAGCGCGACATCGGCCTGGCCGATCGCCGCTTCGGTCTGAAGGCGCATGCGGCCGGGCAGCGTCTGCGCGTCGTGATCCTCGTAACCCGCGGTGTCGATGACGCGAAAATCCAGGCCGATCAGATGCGCATCGCCCTCGCGCCGATCGCGCGTGACACCGGGCCGGTCGTCGACCAGCGCGAGCTTCTTGCCGACAAGGCGGTTGAACAGCGTCGACTTGCCGACATTGGGACGGCCGACGATCGCGACGGTAGGAACACGGGACATGCCCGTGTCCTTAGAAGAGGTGGCGCGATAACGCCACACTCGACCCTCGGACCCCCCCGGCACGGGAAGGTGCCGTCACGCCGTGGTCGGGCGCTGCGGATGCGCCGCACGATCCCCTCCCCCATAAGGGGGGAGGAGACTGGGTCACCGATAGGCGGTGATCCTGCCCGACTGGCCGAGCGTGTAGAGCGTCGAATTGGCGACGATCGGCGGCAGTGCGAAGCTGTCCTTCGATTCGATCTTGCCCGTCACGCTGCCGTCGTTCGGCGAGGCGAAGACGATCTGGCCAAGCGAATTGGTCAGCACCAGCTTGTTGCCGGCCAGCACCGGGCCGAACCAGGTCACCTGGTTGCCCTTGTTCTTCTTGGCATTCTTGAACCGCTGCAGCTGCGCGATCCAGCGTGCCTTGCCGTTCGACCGGGCGAGGCACACCAGCCGCGCATCGTCGGTGACGATGAACAGCCATTCGCCCGCGATCCACGGCGTCGAGATGCCGGCGAAATTCTGTTCCCACAGGCGCTGGCCCGTGGCGAGGTCGACGCTGACCATGCGGCCGCCCTGCCCCACCGCGAAGACCCGGCCATTGTCGATCACCGGATCGGCATCGATGTCCGACAGGCTGGATACCGACGTGGTGATCGAGGTGCGCGACAGCGCGTCGCCCCACAGGACACGGCCGTTTTCATAGCGATAGGCGTTGAGTTCGCCGCTGGAGAAGCCCGATACGATCGTGCCCTGGCTGGCGGCCGGCGCGGCGACGCCGAACACGCCCTGCGTTTCCAGCGTGCCCGACTGCACCCACTGGACCTTGCCGTCGGCCTGGTCGAGCGCATAGATCTGGTTGTCCTGGCTCAGCACGTAGAGCGAGCCGTTGGCGACCGTCGGCGCACCGCGCAGCGGGCCGCCGGGCTTCGCCCGCCACACTTCCTTGCCGTCCGCCGCGTTGAACGCGACGACATCGCCGACGCCGTCGGTCGCGAACACCCGGCCGCCGTCATAGCTGACGCCGCCGCCGAAGCGCGCCGGGCGGTTCGCGTCGCCGCTGCTGACGCTGGCGTCCCACAATTTCGCGCCGGTGTCGGCGGCAAAGGCGTGGAGCTGCGCCTGCACGTCAGTCACGAACAGCTTGTTGTCCGCGACGACCGGCGCCGCGCCGAGCCGTTCGCGCGGCGACCCGCCGGCGATCGACGCCTGCCAGCTGCGTGAGGGGCTGTCGGCGAGCGCCAGCTGGCCCATCGACTTGGCGGCGTTGCCACCGGGCTGATTCCAGCTGTCGTTCGCCGCCGCGGCGGGCAGCGTCACCTGGATGTCCGCCAGCGACTTGTCCGCCTCCGTCGCGTTTTCCGACGCGAGGATCGGCACCCGCTCGCCGACTGTCGGCGTCTTCTTCTGTCCGCCCTTGAACACGCCGCAAGCGGACAATGCCATCAGCGCGGCCACCGCCACCGTTGCCCGATATCTGGTCGTCATTGCGCAGGTGCTTCCTTGGATTGTGCGGCGGTCGGCGTGACGGTGGAGCCGCCCACGCGGGTCACGGTGACGGCGGGCGCGGCATCGACGCCCATCGCGCCGGCCATCTGAACGGCGCGTTGACGGATCGTCTCGGGCACCGATTCGGTCGCGCCGAGCTGGCCGAACAGCTGCCCCGCCAGGTCGCGGCGGCCGCTGTCGAGATAGGCGGCGGCGACCAGTTCGCCGGCGCTGCCGAAATAGGGATTGGCGGGCACCGCCAGCGGCCGCAGCCGTTCGATCACCACCTGAGGCTTGAGCGTGTCATATTCGGCGACGGTCTGGCGGATAAGCGCCAGGTCGCGGAACGGCTGCGCGATGCCGGTGTCGGCGACGATGGCGGCGA
>CAYQPM010000282.1:0-2536 GCA_964419295.1 uncultured Stakelama sp.
GTTCGAGCGTCGCATATTCGTGCCGACGCGAGGACGCGGCTTCGAGCGCCTTGTGCAGCGTGGTCTCGAGCGCGGGGGCGAAGGATGGCATTCCAATTACTCCAGTCGGACGCGGTGAGTCGCCGCGTCCTTTCGAACAATGTCGGTATGCGGGGCGCCCGCATCAAGCACTTGAACTCGCGATCCGGTGTTCCCGTCTCCGGCGCGAGCGGCGCTCATCGCCTGAACAGTGCGTCGGCACTCGCGCGATGGCTGATCGCCCGCGTCATCGCGGTGCGTGTCCGGGCGATCTCACCCTCCAGCGCGGCGATCCGCCGTTCCAGTTCGGCGACCGACAGGGGATCGAGGTCCTGCCGCAGCAGTTCGATCAGTGCGTCGTTGGGACGCGAGGGGGCGTCGTCCGGATCCATCGCTGCATAACGTTGACCCCCGGTCAGGGGATGTCAATAAGGCGCGCATATCGACCCCAGCCAGGATGCGACGGGATGAACGAATTGCCGACCATGATGCAGGCGATCGACCCGGAGGCGCCGGGCGGGCCGGAGGTGCTGCGGCTGGTCGAGCGGCCGGTGCCGCGGCCGGGCGCGGGCGAGGTGTTGATCCGCGTCGCCGCCGCGGGCGTCAACCGCCCCGACGTGCTCCAGCGCAAGGGCGGCTATCCGCCGCCGCCGGGTGCGCCGTCGATCCCGGGGCTGGAGGTCGCGGGCACGATCGTCGCGCTGGGCGAAGGCGTCGAGGACACGCACATGGGCCAGTCCGTCTGCGCGCTGCTCGCGGGCGGCGGCTATGCGCAATATGCGGTCGCGCCCGTCGGGCAATGCCTGCCGGTGCCGGCCGGGCTGGAAATGTTCGAGGCGGCGGCAATTCCGGAAACGCTGTTCACCGTGTGGACCAACCTGTTCGAGCGCGCCTTCGCGACCGAGGGCGACAGCGTGCTGCTGCATGGCGGCACCAGCGGCATCGGCACGATGGCGATCGCGCTGTGCAACATCTTCGGCCTGACGATCATCGTCACGGCCGGGTCGGACGCGAAATGCGCCCGCGCACGCGAACTGGGCGCGGACCACGCGATCAATTACAGGACGGAGGATTTCGTCGAGCGCGTGAAGGCGATGACGGGTGGCAAGGGCGTCACCGCGGTCATCGACATGGTCGGCGGCGACTATGTCCCGCGCAACCTCCAGTGCCTGGCCGACGACGGCCGCCACGTGTCGATCGCGGTGCAGGGCGGCGCGCAGGCCACGATCCCGCTGTTCGAGATCATGCGCCGCCGGTTGACGCTGACCGGATCGACGCTCCGTCCGCGCGACACGGCGTTCAAGACGCTGGTGGCGGACGAGATATCACGGACGGTCTGGCCGCACGTCGAGGCCGGCCGCCTGCGCCCCGTGATCGACCAGGTCTTTCCGTTCGGCGAAGCCGCCGCGGCCCATGCGCGGATGGAAGAGGGCGACCATGTCGGGAAAATCGTGCTGACGATGTGAGGCGCGCTGCGGCGCTCACAATGTCCCGATCGCGCCGGCCCGACAAGGAAAAGGCCTCGCCACGGCGGTGGCGAGGCCTTTTCTTCACGAAGCGACTCGGATCAATTGCTATCCGACTTGTCGCTGCCACCCGTCGCGACCAGCACGCCGACGACGAGCGCGGCAAGGATGCCGATGCTGATCAGCGTTGTGCCGGGAACCGAGGCGCCGAGCTTGTTGCCATGGCCGGCAGGAGCGGCGGCGCGCGCGACCGACAGGCGGGCGGCGGGGTTGGCGGCCGGTGCGGTCGTGGCCGAAGCGGCGACCGGTGTGGCGACCAGCGCGGTGCCGGCGAGGGCGGTCAGGACCCCCTTGAACATGGTCATGGTTCGAACTCCCTTTGTTTTTATGGTGTCTGGCGTTGAAAAATGGCTTCGACTGTAACGGTTTGCGCCGTTGGCCAGGTCGCATAGTCCGGTTTTGTGACAATCTCGTCAACGCAGTCGCAGCAAAATGCCCGGCGGGTTGCCCTTCGGCAACACGCGCAGTACATCAGTGTCATGACGCGGCCGCTCCGGAAGGGGCGGCCCTATTTATTTCCGACGGAGTTTCCCCGTGGCCCAGCCGCTCATGCCTCACGCGACCGCTTCCTGGATGGTCGACAACACGTCGCTGTCGTTCGACCAGATCGCCGATTTCTGCGGCCTCCACATCCTGGAGATCCAGGCGATCGCCGACGATACCGCCGCGACCAAGCTGACCGGGCGCGATCCGGTGCGCGCGCACGAGCTGACGCAGGACGAGATCGACAAGGGGCAGGGCGATCCCGCCTATCGGCTGAAGATCATCAAGGGCCCGGAGCAGGTCCGCCGGACCAAGGGGCCGCGCTACACGCCGGTGTCGAAGCGGCAGGACAAGCCGGACGGCATCGCCTGGATCATCCGCAACCATCCCGAGATCACCGACGGCGCGATCAGCAACCTGATCGGCACCACCCGCACGACGATCGCGGCGATTCGCGACCGCAGCCACTGGAACATCGGCAACATCACGCCGAAGGATCCGGTGACGCT
>CAYQPM010000283.1:0-2534 GCA_964419295.1 uncultured Stakelama sp.
TGAAGTTCTCGATGATGCCGTTGTGGACCACCGCGACCTCGTCGGTCGCATGCGGGTGGGCGTTGTTCGTCGTCGGGCCGCCGTGCGTCGCCCAGCGGGTGTGCGCGATCCCGGTCTTGCCGGGCAGCGGCGAGGCGGCGAGTTCGCGGGCGAGGTTGACCAGCTTGCCGCTGGCACGCCGCCGTTCGATACCGCCGTCATGGTCGGTGGCGATGCCGGCCGAATCATAGCCGCGATATTCCAGGCGCCTGAGACCGTCGAGCAGCCGCTCCGCAACGTCGTCCGTGCCGACAATTCCAACGATACCACACATAGGATCGGTCTGCCTCTACAGGATATGAAATGCGGACGTTCGGCCGGCTTGGCCGAATGCCCGGAAAGTGCATGCAGTCAGGATGACGGCGTATAGCCGATCACCGGACCGGAACGCTATGACTTGCCGGCCTTCCTGGCCTGCATCATCGCGCGGAAGCGCGTCGCCCAGCCCGGCTTGGCGACCTGAGGCGGGCGGACGAGCGCCAGCGCCCCCGCCTCGACGTCCTGTGTCAGCACCGATCCGGCGGCGACGATCGCCCCCTCGCCCACCGACACCGGCGCGACGAGCGCGGAGTTGGAGCCGATGAACGCGCCCGCTCCGATCACCGTCCGGTATTTGAAGAAACCGTCGTAATTGCAGGTGATCGTCCCGGCGCCGATATTGGCGGTCGCGCCGACTTCGGCGTCCCCGACATAGGACAGATGGTTGACCTTCGCGCCCTCGCCCAGCGTCGCCTTCTTCAGCTCGACGAAGTTGCCGACCTTCGACTTGGCGCCGAGGACCGCGCCCGGTCGCAGGCGGGCATAGGGGCCGACTTCGGCGTGCGCGCCGATCGTCGCGCCTTCGATATGGCTGAACGCGTGGATGACGGCGTGATCGGCGACGGTGACCCCGGGGCCGAACACGACGTTCGGCGCGATGACCACGTCGCGGCCGACCTGCGTATCGTGCGCGAACCATATTGTTTCCGGCGCGATCAGCGTCGCGCCGTCCGCCATCGCCCGCGCGCGACGCTTCGCCTGCCAGTCGGCCTCGACCATCGCGAGTTCGGCGCGGCTGTTGACGCCGGCGACCTCGTGCGCGTCCGTCTCGATCGCCTGAGCGAAACCGCCCTCGCCGCCCGCCAGCATGACGATGTCGGGCAGGTAATATTCCCCGGCAGCATTGTCGTTGCCGACCCGCGCGAGCAGGCGCCACAGGTCGCCCGAACGCACCGCCATCAGACCGGAATTGCACAGCGTCTCGGCCCGCTCGTCCGCACTCGCGTCCTTGAACTCGACCATGCGGGCGATGCGACCGTCGGGACCGGCGATGACGCGGCCATAGGCGCCGGCGTCGGCAGGACGGAAGCCGAGCACGACCGCCGCGGGCGCGGGCTCCGCGTGCAGCGCGTCCACCATGCGCTGCATCGTCGCCGTCGAGACGAGCGGCACGTCGCCGTACAGGATCAGCACGTCGCCCTCGAAGCCCGCCAGCGCCTCCTGCGCCTGAAGCACCGCATGGCCGGTGCCGAGCTGTTCGGCCTGCAAGGCGGTGTGGATGCCGAGCGGCGCGACCGCGGCCTCGACCTGTTCGCGGCCGGCACCGGTCACGACAACGACACGCTCGGGCGACAATGCGGCGGTGGCATCGACCAGATGGAGCAGCATCGGTCGTCCGGCGATGGGGTGCAGGACCTTGTGCAGGTCGGACTTCATCCGCGTGCCTTTGCCAGCGGCGAGAATGATGACGGCGAGTGCTGTGGTCATGGCGATGGCGCCTGCCACGGAAGACTTGCCATTTCCATAGCGACCCGTCACGCGCGGTCGATATGACGTCAAATTCATCTGCGGGTTCTCCGTTCGACATCGTCGGGTTCGATCTGGACGGCACGCTGCTCGACACGAGCGGCGATCTGGCGGCGGCGGTGAACCACGCCCTCGCCTCCGTCGACCGCGCACCGCTGCCCGTGGAACAGGTGCGGCCGATGATCGGCGGCGGCGCCCGGCACATGCTGGCGCAGGGGATGGCGGCGACCGGCGGCTGCGACGATGCGACCCTCGACCTGCTGCTGCGGCGGCTGCTCGAATATTACGAGGCGCATATCGCGGTGCTGACGCGGCCCTATCCGGGCATGCTCGACGCGCTGGACGCGCTGGCGGGTCGGGGGGCGCGGCTGGCGGTGGTGACCAACAAGCTGGAAGGGCTGGCCCGCAAGGTGCTGGGCGAGCTCGACCTGACGCGGCGGTTCGACTGTATCATCGGCGGCGACACGATGGGTCCCGGCAATGCGAAACCTTCGCCGAAGCCGATCTACGAGATGGTGGCGCGATGCGGCGGCGGGACGGCGGCATTCGTCGGCGATTCGCTCTTCGACATCGAAGCGGGCAAGGCCGCGGGCCTGCCGACGGTGGCATGTTCGTTCGGGTTCCTGATGCAGCCGGTCGAGGAACTGGGCGCGGACGCCGTGATCGACGGTTATGACGCGCTGGTCCCCACGCTGGAGCGGCTGGCCGGC
>CAYQPM010000284.1:0-2533 GCA_964419295.1 uncultured Stakelama sp.
CCCGCCGACTTGCGCAAGCTGGCGCCCTCGGATCTACGTCAGTTGGCGGACGAGTTGCGATCGGAGACGATTTCGGCGGTGGGGGTTACGGGGGGTCATCTGGGCTCGGGTCTGGGGGTGGTCGAGCTGACGGTGGCGATCCACTATGTGTTCGATACGCCGCGCGACAAGCTCGTCTGGGACGTCGGGCACCAATGCTACCCGCACAAGATCCTGACCGGGCGGCGCGACCGGATCCGTACGCTGCGCACCGGCGGCGGGCTGTCGGGCTTCACCAAGCGCAGCGAGAGCGAATATGATCCGTTCGGCGCGGCGCATTCGTCGACCTCGATCTCGGCGGCGCTGGGGTTCGGCGTCGCCAACCGGCTGAGCGGTCGGCCGGGCAAGGGGATTGCGGTGATCGGCGACGGCGCGATGTCGGCGGGCATGGCGTATGAGGCGATGAACAATGCGCGCGCGGCGGGCAACCGGCTGGTCGTGATCCTCAACGACAACGACATGTCGATCGCGCCGCCGGTCGGCGGGCTGTCGGCCTATCTCGCGCGGATGGTGTCCTCCAGCGAATATCTCGGCCTGCGCAACTTCGCCAAGAAGGTGACCCGCAAGCTGCCCAGGCGCGTCCACGATGCGGCGGAAAAGGCCGAGGAATATGCCCGCGGCATGGCCACCGGCGGGACCTTGTTCGAGGAACTGGGCTTCTATTATGTCGGCCCGATCGACGGCCACAATCTCGATCACCTGATCCCGGTGCTGGAGAATGTCCGCGATGCCGAGGACGGGCCGATCCTGGTCCATGTCGTGACCAGGAAGGGCAAGGGCTATGCGCCGGCCGAAGCGGCGGCGGACAAGTATCACGGCGTGCAGACGTTCGACGTGATCACCGGCGCGCAGGCCAAGGCGCCGCCGGGACCGCCGCAATATCAGAACGTGTTCGGCGCGGCACTGACCGAGGCGGCGAAGACCGACGAGCGCATCGTCGCGATCACCGCCGCGATGCCCTCGGGCACCGGGCTGGATGCGTTCGCGCGCGACCATCCCGAGCGCTTCTTCGACGTCGGCATCGCCGAGCAGCATGCGGTGACGTTCGCCGCGGGGCTTGCCGCGCAGGGCATGCGGCCGTTCTGCGCGATCTACTCGACCTTCCTGCAGCGCGCCTACGACCAGGTCGTGCACGACGTCGCGATCCAGAACCTGCCGGTGCGCTTCGCGATCGACCGCGCCGGGCTGGTCGGCGCGGACGGCGCGACGCATGCCGGATCGTTCGACGTGACCTATCTCGCGACATTGCCCAACTTCGTCGTCATGGCCGCCGCCGACGAGGCCGAACTGGTGCACATGACGCACACCTGCGTGCAACATGACAGCGGGCCGATCGCGGTGCGCTATCCACGCGGCAACGGCACCGGCATCGCGCTGCCCGAGACCCCCGAACTGCTCGAGATCGGCAAGGGCCGCATCGTGCGCGAGGGCAAGACGGTGGCGATCCTGTCGCTCGGCACGCGGCTCGCCGAAGCGCTGAAGGCGGCCGATGCGCTGGACGCCCGGGGGCTGAGCACGACGGTCGCCGATCTGCGCTTCGCCAAGCCGCTGGACGAGGCGCTGATCCGCCGGCTGCTGACCACGCACGAGGTTGCCGTCACGATCGAGGAGGGCGCGGTCGGCGGGCTCGGCGCGCACGTCCTGACGCTCGCCTCGGACGAAGGGCTGATCGATGGCGGGCTCAAGCTGCGCACGATGCGCCTGCCCGACCTGTTCCAGGACCAGGACAAACCCGACCGCCAATACGCCACCGCCCGCCTCGACGCCGACGCCATCGTCGATACCGTCCTCACCGCGCTGCGCCATAACGCCACCGGGGTCGTGGAGGGCGCGAGAGCATGAGCAGGCAAGCAGCAGCCTAACGACCGGTCGTCCTGAGCATGTCGAAGGACATGCCTAAAGCGTCACGCTTGCCTGAACGGCGTTATGGGAAGATCGACGGGCGCGGGCTTGGGAGCCGAACCGCGCCCGTCCTGGGCTTATCCGCCCAGATAGTGTTCGTGCGCCGCGTCGGTCGCGTTGACCGCCAGGATCGAGCGGGCGTCGGTCGGATGGCGCGCCTGGCCCTTGCCGTTGCTGGCCGCGGCGATGACGCGTTCCAGCAATTCCTGCCCTTCGCTCCACCAGCCGATTCCGCTCGCGGCGTTGAGGTGCCCCTGCGCCCCGGCATCGACGAAATGGCTGCCCCAGCCGACCGCCAGGCTATGCGCCCGCTCGATATCGATCCAGGGATCGTCCGTGCTCGCCACGACGATCGACGGGAAGGGCAGCGGCGTGGTCGGCGTCGGGCCGAACGCCTTCAACTCCGCCTGCGCCTGCGGCCGATCGGCATCGGCGGGCGCGACGAGCAAGGCGCCCGCCACCGGCCAGCCATAAGGCTGGCGGGTCAGCTCCGCCCACCACGCCACGGCGAGGCACCCCAGGCTGTGCGCGGCGAGGAAATCACGCCGCCCGCGCGACACCTTTGGCAACATCCGCGAGACACGCTACGTCG
>CAYQPM010000285.1:0-2499 GCA_964419295.1 uncultured Stakelama sp.
GCTCGCCAGCATCATCATGCGCACCGATGCGCAGCAGGGCATCTTCCTGAACATCATCGTCGGCATCGTCGGTGCGTTCATCGGTGGTCTGGTGATCTCGGGTGGCTCGATCAACAACGCGCCGCTGAACGTGACGTCGTTCCTGGTGTCGCTGCTCGGCGCCGTGATCCTGCTCGCGATCGTCAACCTCGTGCGTCGCGGCAGCGTTCGCTAAGCACGATGGACTAAGCGTTTCGCTTCGTCACGCGAACGAAAGGGCCGTCCGGGCGACCGGGCGGCCCTTTTCGATTCGTGCCGACCTTCCGGTCCGCACCGACGATCCGGCCGGCCGATGCGCTACATGGCCGGCCGCCGTGCGTCACTGCAACAGGAAGCGGACGGCCAGCGTCACCGTCACGTCCTTCTCGCCGGGCGCGATCGCCGTCGCGTCCTGCATCTTCATCGCCTGCACCCTGAACATCGGCTGCGGCCCCGGGCTGCCGGTGTCCTGGCCCGTTTCCGCGATCGAGATCACCCGCACGACCCTGAGGCCGGCGGCGGCGGCATACAGGTCGGCCCGCGCCCGCGCGCGCTTCACCGCGTCGGTGCGCGCTTCGTCCAGCGCCGCGTCGGGCTTGTCGATCGACAGGCTGGGACCATCGATCTGGTTCGCCCCCTGCGCCACCAACGTGTCGAGGACGGTGCCCGATTTGGCGACATCGCGGAAACGGACGCTGACGGTGTTGTTCGCCTGATAGCCGGTGATGACCGGAGCCTGCCCATCGGCATAGCGATATTGCGGGCTGAGGCCGACGCTGGCGGTGGCAAGGTCGCGATCGGCGATCCCGTTGCGCTTCAGCGCCGCGACGACGCGCGCCATACGCTGCGCGTTGTCGGCGAGCGCCGCCGCCGCGGTGGTCGCCTGCGATACCACGCCGGCGCGGATCGTCGCGATGTCGGGCACGCGGGTCGTTCGCCCCTCGGCGCTGACGTCCAGAACGGTGCCTTGGGCCGGCACCATCGGCTCGACGCTCTGCGCTACGGTCTGTGCCCCCGCGCTGCCCGGCAGCGCGATCATGGGCACCGCCGCGGCGATGAAGGCTGCCAATGCTGTCGATCGTGTCACCAAGTCTCTCCCGTCGTGTAATATACGAAGGCCGTCCCTTCGCCTGATCGAGGTCAACCTTAGCTGAACGGGGCGAATACGTTGCGGAATTTCACGAAATGCGGCAAAGGCGGCGCATCGCGCGAGCGGGGGCTTGAGCGCAGTGATATATTCCGATAACACAGCTAACGTGCGGTGGCCGTATCGGCCGGGACGGGGATGAGACGGGCATGAACGAATACCAGGGTTTGATCGGTCAGGAAGAGCGCCTGGCGCTGCCCGGTGAGCCCGCGCCCACGGGCCGCGGCCGCAAGATCATCATCGGACTGGTCATCGTGCTGGTGCTGGCGCTCGTCACCTGGGCGATGTTCGGGCGCAAGAAGGACGATCCCGCCGCTGGTCAGAAGACCGAGCAGATGCCGACCGTGACGGTCGTCGTTCCCGGGCGCAAGACGGTGGACCGCACCTTGTCGGCGACGGGCACGCTGGCCGCCCGGCGCGAGATGCCCGTCGGCGTCGCGGGCGAGGGCGGCATGATCACCCGCGTGCTGGTCGAACCGGGTCAGTGGGTCAATGCCGGCCAGGTGCTCGCCACCGTCGATCGTTCGGTCCAGACGCAGACCGCCCAGTCGCTCGCGGCGCAGGTCGCCGTCGCACGGTCCGACCAGAGCATCGCGCAGGCGGAACTCGATCGCGCCCAGCAGCTGGTCGATCGCGGCTTCATCTCCAAGGCCGATCTGCAGCGCAAGGCGGCGACCCGCGATGCCGCCGCCGCCCGCGTCCAGGTCGCTGCGGCCAGCCTGCGCGAGGCGAACGCCCGCACCGGCCGGCTCGACATTCGCGCGCCCGCCGCCGGCCTGGTCCTCACCCGTCAGGTCGAACCGGGCCAGATCGTCAGCTCCGGCTCGGGCGTCCTCTTCCGCATGGCACAGGGCGGCCAGCTGGAAATGCGTGCGCAGCTTGCCGAGGCCGATCTTGCGACGCTGCACCCCGGCGCCCGTGCGCAGGTGACGCCGGTCGGCAGCGATCGCAGCTTTTCCGGCGAAGTGTGGCAGGTGTCGCCGATCATCGATGCGCAGACGCGCCAGGGCATCGCGCGCATCGCGCTGCGCTACGATCCGGCGCTGCGTCCCGGCGGGTTCGCCGCCGCGACGATCGTCGGCGGTGCCGCGGTCGCGCCGCTGTTGCCCGACGCCGCATTGCAGAGCGATGAAAAAGGCAGCTTCGTCTATGTCGTCGGGCCCGACAACAAGGTCGTGCGCCGCAACATCAAGATCGGCCAGGTGTCCGACGCCGGCGTGACGATCCTGTCCGGGCTGGACGGCACCGAACGGGTCGTGCGTTCGGCCGGCGGCTTCCTGGCGCCGGGCCAGAAGGTGAAGCCGATCGTACAGAAGGCGAGCTGACATGAGCTT
>CAYQPM010000286.1:0-2492 GCA_964419295.1 uncultured Stakelama sp.
CGCACCTGGGCCGAATCGATGCGCCAGGTGAAGCGCGTGATCGATCCCGAGGCGGGGCGGACGCCGTTCGGTATCCATATCCTAGTCGGGCAGAGCCACACCGTCTTCATCGCCGACACGACCGTCAACGAACGGCCCACCGGCGAACAGCTCGCCGATTTCGCCGAACAGACGGCGCAGGTCGCGCGGCGGATGGGCCATGAGCCGCGGGTCGCGATGCTGAGCTATTCGACCTTCGGCAATCCCAAGGGCGCGTGGGTCGACAATATCCGCGATGCGGTGTCCGAACTCGATCGCCGCCAGGTCGGCTTCGAATATGAGGGCGAGATGCCGCCGGACGTCGCGCTCAACCCCAAGCAGCTGGCGAACTATCCCTTCGCGCGCCTGTCGGGGCCGGCCAACATCCTGATCATGCCGGGGCTGCAGACCGCGCATATCTCCGCCAAGCTGCTGCGCGAATTGGGCGGCGACAACGTCATCGGCCCGATGCTGATCGGCATGGAAAAGCCGGTGCAGATCGCGCCGATGACCTCGACCGCGAGCGAATTGGTGACGCTGGCGGTGCTCGCGGCGGGGGGGATCGCGCGCTAGGGGCGGAGGCGGATCGTCGGGCCGAGCACGGTCGCAAAGCCGGCCGCGACGAGCGCGCCAGCGACGATGATCGCGTAGCGTCGGCGGATCGCGAAGGGGCGCTCTTCGTCGCCGGCGGGTGCGGCATAGCCGATCGAGATTAGCCCCGCATTGCCGCCGAACGAGGATGCGGCGGCGGACATGATCGTGATGAACAGGCCGACGGGGTTCAGCAGGCCGACGAGCACCGCGACCACGCCGAGCGCTGCGTAATAGACGTGCGCGATGCGGCGGCGCGCACCGCGCGTGCCGGACGCATCGCCGAGCATCAGGGTCAGCGCGGCGATGCCGGCGACGATCAGCCGCCAATAGGCGATGCCACCGGCGATCAGGAACCCTGCGCGCCAGAGCATCGGCATCGGTAGCGGTCCGATCCCGCCGGCGGGTCCCGGACCCAGATCGCCGACACCGCTGACCGCGGAGAAACAGAAATAGCCGGCGGCGACCAGCCCCTTGCCGATCCACAGATACCAGAGCACCAGCCGCGAGAGGTCGCCGCGCGCGCGGCGCCACATCGACCAGGCGGCCAGCGACAGCAGGCTATCGACGAACACGCCCGCGCAGGCGACGACGATCCGCGCCGCGCCGGTGTCGCCGACGCAATCCACGTAGAAGGCGCCGATCGCGCTCGGACGACCACCGACGAGCAGGCAGGCCGCGGCATGGCCGCAGATTTCGTGCCACATGGTGGTCAGCGGCAACAGCAGCGCCGCCAGCCCGACGATCGTCGGAATGTCGATCGCCTGTCGCCTGGCTGCCGCCGTGGTTCCGGTCGTATCCATCGCGCTCGTCCCCCGTCAGCGCGTCAGACTAACGCGCATCCGGCCGGCGACAATGCGCTTTGCGCAGCGTCATGGCATCGCCGGTGACCGAGCCATTCAGGCGTCGATGCTGGTTCCCAGCGCCGCGTGGACCAGGCCGCCGTCGACGGTGATCGTCTCCCCCACGACATAGTCGCCGGCGCGGCTGGCGAGGTAGATCGCCGCCCCCGCCATATCCTCGTCGGTGCCGATACGCCCCGAGGGAATGCCGCGGGCGATCGCATCGCCGTGATCGCGCGCGGCCTTGTTCATGTCGCTGGGGAAGGCACCCGGCGCGATCGAGGTGACGTTGATCGCATCGCGCACCAGTCGCGCCGCCATCCGCTTGGTCAGGTAGATCAGTGCCGATTTCGACGCGTGATAGCTGTAGGTTTCCCAGGGGTTGAGCCGCTGGCCGTCGATCGAGGTGATGTTGATGACCTTGGCAGGGCGGCCGGGCGTGCCGGCCGCCTTCAGCAGGCCGTACAGCGCCTGCGTGAGGAAGAAGGGCGATTTGACGTTGAGGTCCATCACCTTGTCCCAGCCGCTTTCCGGGAATTCCTCGAACGGCACGCCCCAGGCGGCGCCGGCATTGTTGACGAGGATGTCGAGCGTCGATTCATGCTCCGCAAGCTGTGCGGCAAGCGCCTTGCAGCCGGCGACGGTGCTGACGTCCTGGGGCAGGGCGATGCAATCCGGGCCGAGTTCGGCCGCGGTCTCTTCGCAGGCGGCCGCCTTGCGCGACGAGATATAGACCCGCGCGCCCTGCGCGATGAAGCCCGCCGCGATCATCTTGCCGATGCCGCGGCTGCCGCCGGTGACGAGCGCGACCTTGCCGTCGAGGCGGAAGAGGGTGCTGGTGTCCATTGTGTTTCTCCTGGTTGCACGCCGCGGCAAAGCCGCGTCGTCAGTCGGGTTCGCTATGCGACCCGCTGGCCGTGACAGGCCGTCGAGTCGCGGATCAGCGTTGCTGATTTGCTACGGCCTACCCCCCGCGCTTCATCGTCTCGCGGGCGATGATGACCTGCTGGATCTGGCTGGTGCCTTCGTAGATGCGGAACA
>CAYQPM010000287.1:0-2483 GCA_964419295.1 uncultured Stakelama sp.
ATGTGGTGGTGATGCCGATCAAGACGGTGCAGCGCCGCTTCACCGGCAACCGCGACGTGCGCCTGATGCTGGTCGGCGTCGACACCGACTATCAGACCGGCGCGGTGCAGGCGTCGATCACCGATCTGCTACGCGAACGCCGCCATCTCGCCACCGGCCGCGACGACGACTTCAACATCTTCGACACGAAGCAGATTTCCGACACGCTCACCGGCACCACCACGCTGCTCACCCGCATCGTCGCGGCGGTCGCGGCGATCAGTCTGGTCGTCGGCGGTATCGGCATCATGAACATCATGCTGGTATCGGTCACCGAACGGACGCGCGAAATCGGCATCCGCCTGGCGATCGGCGCCGTCGCCCGCGAGGTGCTGCTCCAGTTCCTCGTGGAAGCCGTCGCGCTGTCGTGCCTGGGCGGGGTGATCGGACTGGTCATCGCGCAGGGCGTGATCCTCGCGCTGGTGCCGCTGATGCAGGTGCCCTGGACCTTCGATCCGCAGATCAACATCATCGCCTTCGCCATCTCGGCGGTGATCGGCGTGGTCTTCGGCTATTTTCCGGCGCGGCGCGCGGCGGCGCTCAACCCGATCGACGCCCTGCGGCACGAATAGGACGGCCCGCCGGCATTGGCCGTGGGTCAGGCGAACACCGCGGAACGAACCGCCCGGTCGCGACAGCCCTTGCCGTCCCCCGCGCACGCAGGGCTGGGCTCAGGCGAAAGGCTGCCGCGCCCGCCGCGTATAGGCCTCGGGCGCATGGACCAGCGCGCGCAGCCGTTCCAGCTCCTCGGGCGTATCGACGTCGATCAGCTCGGCAGGCGTCGTCACGACATGCTTGCCGCCCCGGATCAGGTCGCGTGCGCCGGCGTCGCCCTCCTGCGCCAGCAACGTGTCGAACCGCGCCGATCCGAACACCGCGGGCGGCTTGGGCGAGCGGCCGTCGCTGGACGCCACGATGGCATGCTCGTTCTCCGCGGCGTCGAGCAGCTGCCAGATATGCGTCGCGGTCACCCGCGGCATATCCGCAAGCGCCACGACGATGCCCTTCACGCCGCGCGCTCGGGCGCAGTCGACGCCCAGCGCCAGCGACCGGGCCATGCCGAGCTGCGGATCGTCGTTATGGACAAGGGTGAAGCCATGCGCGGCATAGTCGCACTTCGCCTGCCCGACGACCGCGATCCTTTCGCGGAACGGCATGTCCTCCAGCGCGACCGCGACGTGCAGGCCCAATGGCCGGCCGAGAAACGGTTCGTCCAATTTGCTGCCGACATCGCCCATCCGCTGCGATCGTCCGGCGGCCAGCAGCACCAGAACGCAATCCTCAGCGCGGATCATGCGTGCGCCCGTGAAACGCGCCGACCATCGCGGCGGCGACGGACAGCGCGATTTCCGACGGCCCGATCGCGCCGATGTCGATGCCGACCGGCGCGTCGATCCGGGCGATCTGCGCGTCGGACAATCCTGCCGCCGCCAGCCGTTCGCGCCGCGCCGCATGGCTGCGGCGGCTGCCGAGTGCACCGACATAGGGTGCGTTGCTCGCCAGTGCGGCGATCAGCGCGGGATCGTCGATCTTGATGTCGTGGCTCAGCGTAACGATCGCGGTCGACGGACCCGGCTTCAGCGCCTCGATCGCCTCGTCGGGCCAGCGATCGTCCAGCGTCACGCCGGGAAAGCGCTCGGCGGTGAGGAAGCGCGCGCGCGGGTCGATCACCGTCGTGTCGATCCCGAGCG
Organism: uncultured Stakelama sp.; assembly: GCA_964419295.1. Classification (GTDB taxonomy): domain Bacteria; phylum Pseudomonadota; class Alphaproteobacteria; order Sphingomonadales; family Sphingomonadaceae; genus Sphingomonas. Next base: position 1,731 of record CAYQPM010000287.1, read on the forward strand.
TGCCCGCCAGCGCGGCGAGCGCCTGCGCGATCTGGACCGCGCCGACGATCAGCAGCCGGCGCGGCGGATCGTAGCGGTTGACGAACACCTCGCCCGTCTCGGTCGGCCGCAGGTCGCTGTGGCCGGTGGCGAGGTCGGTGGTGACGGTCAGCGCCTGGCCCTCGTCGCGCGCTTCGGCGATGCGGTCGAACAATTCGGGGTCGAACCCGGCCGCGGATACCGGCTGCACCATCACCGCGATCTCACCGCCGCAGGGCAGGCCGACTTCCCATGCCGCGGCATCGGCGACGCCGTAGTTGCGCACCTGGAACGGCGCGCCGGCGATCACCTCGGCGGCGGTCTGCAGGATGTCGCTTTCGACGCAGCCGCCCGAGACCGATCCTTCAAACCGGCCATCGGCGTGGACGAGCATGTGGCTGCCCCTTGGGCGCGGCGCGCTGCCCCAGGTGGAGACGACCGTCGCGATCGCAAGCGGTTCGCCCTTCCAGTTGCGGGCGGCGGACAGGACGGAATCGTTTTCGGCCATGCTTCTTCTTCCTGATCCGCCCCGCGCTGCGCAGGGCAGGGATTACACTGCCGGCAGTCCAGCCAGCAACTTGTCGAGCGTCACGGGGAAATCGCGGACCCGCACGCCGCACGCGTTGTAGATCGCATTCGCCACCGCGGCTCCCGCGCCGGAAATGCCGAGCTCGCCGACCCCCTTCGCCCCGACGGGATTGGCGCTGTCGTCGATCTCCTCGACGAAATGCACCT
>CAYQPM010000288.1:0-2482 GCA_964419295.1 uncultured Stakelama sp.
TCGTCGACCGCCTCGACCACCTCGACGACGCGCCACAGGCGCAGGTCGCCGCTGGTCGGGTCGAGCTTGGCGCGGATGTCGTTCTCGATGCCATAGCGGGTCTTGGCCGCGCGCTGGATCGCTTCCTCCAGAGCCTCGATCACGATGCTCTTGTCGATCATCTTTTCGGAAGCGACCGAATTGGCGATCGCGATCAGTTCCGCGCGGTTGGCGGTGGCGACGGTGGCCATCTTACTGCTGTCCTTCGTTCGGGTCGTCGTTGTCGTTGGTGTCGAGATCGCCGTCATCCGGAATCTCTTCGAATTCGTCCGCGCCTTCGCTGGAAAGCGGCGCGGTGGCGGCGAGCAGCCGGTCGGTGATCGTCAGCTTGGCATCGTGGATCTGGTCGAGCCCGACGGTCATGCGGGTGTGACCGCGCACGTCGATCGACACCTTGTCGCCGTCGATGCCGACCAGGTCGCCGGTCAGGATCTTGCGATTGTCGATCTTGTCGGTGAGCGTGATCTTCGCCTCATGGCCCGCCCAGGTCGTGTAATCCTGCGCGCGGGTGAGCGGACGGTCGATGCCGGGCGACGACACTTCGAGGCGATAGGCGTCGGGGATCGGATCGCGGCCTTCCGCCTCCAGCGCGTCGAGCACGTCCGAGATGCGGCGCGACAGATCGGCGCAATCGTCGATCGTCAGCTGGCCGGTGTCGGGACGCTCGGCCATCACCTGCAACGTGGGGTCGGATTTGCCGCCGAACATCTTCACGCGCACGAGGTCGAAGCCCAGCGCGGTGGCTTCGGGTTCGATCAATTGCGTGAGAAGGGCGATATCCGCCATGCAAGCTCCAGATATGGGCATAACCCGGAAGCGGGATATGCGTGTTCGCCGCCGCGGAAGGGGTCCTCCGCAGCCTCTTTCACCTGACGATGTTAGAGAAGACATGGGTCATATACGCCGCAGGGGCGTTCTGCGCAAGCCGGCAACCACCGCCCGTGCGGCAGGTTGTACGCCTATCCCAGGTTGGAGACTATCGATGAACCGTGCCGCCCTGCTCGCCGTGATGATGATCGGCACCGCCTGCTCCGCTCAGCCACAGCAGGCGACACCGCAGCAGGCTGCGGCCGAGTCGGTGCCGGCGGGGGTGGCGGACGGTCCGCAGGGTCCGCAGCCGGCGGGCGCCGACGCGCCGGTGCCGAAGAATGCGCCTGCGAACCCCGCGATCCGCAACGTCGCCGCGACGAGCGGGCGGGCCAATCTCGCCAAGACCGCGCCGCCCTTCGCGATCCAGACGGCGGGCCAGTTCGCCGCGCCGTTCGCGATCGCCTTCCTGCCGACCGGCGAGCTGTTGGTGACCGAAAAGGCCGGCGTGCTGAAACTGCGCGCGCGCGACGGCGGTATCGTCGAGGTCGCCGGCGTGCCGCGGGTGGCGTCGGGCGGGCAGGGTGGTCTGCTCGATGTGGCGGTGGCGCCCGATCATGCGCGCAGCGGCATCATCTACCTGAGCTATGCCGAACCGCGCGCCAGGGGGAGCGCGCTGGCGCTGATGCGCGCGCGCATGGATCGGACCGGCGGTGCGGCGCGGCTGACCGACCAGGCGGTGATCTGGCGCGCCGGGTCGGACGGCCCCGGCGGCCAATATGGCGCGACGATCGCCTTTGCGCCCGATGGCAAGTCGCTGTTCCTGTCGTCGGGCGAGCGGCAGCGGTTCACGCCTGCGCAGGACCCGCAGCAGGCGCTCGGCAAGATCCTGCACCTGACGCTCGACGGCAAGGCGTGGCCGGGCAATCCGAACTTCGCGAAGGGAGGCGTCGAGGCGATGACGTGGAGCAGCGGCCATCGCAATCCCTACGGCCTCGTCTTCACCGCGGACGGCCGGTTGTGGGAAGAGGAGATGGGGCCGAAGGGCGGCGACGAACTCAACCTGATCGAGCCGGGTCGCAACTACGGCTGGCCGGTGGTGTCGAACGGCGACAATTATTCGGGCCAGCCGATCCCCGATCATCCCAGCCGTCCCGATTTCGCCGCACCGGCCCTGTGGTGGAATCCATCGATGTCGCCGGGCGGGATGATCGCCTATTCGGGCGCGATGTTCCCGCAATACAAGGGATCGCTGTTCATCGCCGCCCTGTCCGACAAGTCGCTGATCCGGGTGGACGTTTCGGGCACGAACGCGACGGCGAAGGACCAGTGGGACATGGGCAGCCGCATCCGCGACGTCGCGCAGGGGCCCGACGGCGCGATCTGGGTGATCGAGGACGGCGAGCGGGGATCGGGCGGCCGGCTGCTGCGGCTGACCGCCAAATAAAGGTCAGTCGCGCGCGATCAGATAGTTCATGCGGGCATGGGCGATCGGCTTGCTCCGGTCGTCCTGCCAGGCGATCGCCTCGACATTGGCGACGCGGGTGCCGAGCCGGGTGACGATGCCCTCCGCATGCGTCGGCTTGTCGCGGCCGCCGCGCATGAAGTCGACGGTGACGTTGACCGGCTTGATCCG
>CAYQPM010000289.1:0-2482 GCA_964419295.1 uncultured Stakelama sp.
CGAACAGGATCGACGGCATGTCGGGCGCCTTCAGCACCATCAGCGACGCCATGCGATGGAACACCGGCTTGGTCGGGATCAACGGCTTCGCCTCGCGTCCCAACAGGCGCGCGAAGCTCGCCGACGTGTTCATCGTCTCGCGCTGCGTCAGGTCGATCAGGATCGACGATACGTCGGCACCCGCCTCGCCCAGATTGACGCCGGAGATCACGTCCGCCTTGTTCTCGCGCGTCGCCAGCCGTGCCGCTTCCTTGTCGGACGCGACCTCGGACAGGGTGTAGACCGATGCGCCGGAGGCATCGCCGCTGCCGACGCTGTCGCAATGGATCGAAATGAACAGGTTCGCCTTCAATCGCCGCGCGATGCCATAGCGTTCGCGCAGCACGAGATAGCGGTCGTCGTCACGGGTCAGCGCGACGCGAACCCGGCCGGTGGCGAGCAATTCGTCGCGGATCGCCTGGGCGATACGCAGCGTGACATCCTTTTCGCGCAGGCCGGTGTCCGGATTGATCGCGCCGGGATCGACCCCGCCATGGCCTGCGTCGATCACGACCAGCGGCCGGCTGTCGTCGCCGCGCACCTGTGGCAAGGCGACGCCGCGCGCGGGCGGCGGTACGGGGATCGACAGCTTGTAGCGGGGCTTCGTCGACCAGCTGCCGAAATCGAACGCCATGAAGCTGACCGGCCCTGCGGCTGCGGCCGCGGCGAACCGCGCCGCGCTGACCGGCGTCACCGACAGGGTCAGGCTGTGGCCGTCGGCACCGAACCCGCCGTCGCCGATCACCGCCGGTCCGGCCAGGTCGAACAGCAGGCGGGTGCCGTCGCCCTGGCGCAGCTGGCGCACGCCGCTGATCAGCCCGCCGGCCGCCGCGTCTGCGCCGGGCAGCGCCTCGGCGACATCGACGGCGATCTGCCGCGATCCCGCCAGCACCATCCCGGTCGCATCGGCGACCCGTCCGTCGAAGCGGATGACGATGCGACCGCCGTCCACCGCAACGCTGCGGATCGCGGTCTCCGCCCAAGCGGGAGCGCTCGTCAGCCAACCGGCGATCAGGGCAAACACCGCGAACACACGGCGTCCTTGCCGCGCGGACGGTGCGCGGGTCCAGCGAAAAGCCATTACTCAACCCCTTTGGCGATCCTTGTTGTGATCGCCGGGTTTTTTCTTGGGGCCTCGGGTGCGAACACGGGGTTGCCCGGCAAGGTTAATCCGGAATTCGGCATTATTTTGCCGGCGATGCGGCAAGTTGCTGCCAGTTGCGGCCGGGGTGACGCGATGCTACCAACGTGCCGCACCCGTGCGTCGCGCTACATTCGTGCAAGCGACGCATTGGTCCCCGCGCCTATCCGGTGCGGGTTTAACCAGGTTGACGCTCGCATGACGCACTTATCCATCGTTCGACACCGCCCGGCTTCGGCCGGCGGCGTGTCGGGCGTGTGGGAGGGCTGTGCCCCCCGACGTGCCACGCGAGCAGACGCATCTTTGCCACACACCAGCGCCGGTCCGTCCGGCGCCCTTTATCAACGCGCATGCGCGCGCCGCCGCCCGATCCGTTTCGGATCGGCTGCGGGAGCGCCACGCGCGCGGAGACATTTCAATGACCACGCGTATGCTGATCGACGCACGCCACCGGGAAGAGACCCGGGTCGCCGTCGTCAAGAATAACCGGATCGAGGAATTCGATTTCGAGAGTGCCGAGCGCAAGCAGCTCAAGGGGAACATCTATCTCGCCAAGGTGACGCGCGTCGAGCCGTCGCTTCAGGCGGCGTTCGTCGATTACGGCGGCAATCGCCACGGCTTCCTGGCATTCAGCGAAATTCATCCCGATTACTATCAGATCCCCAAGGAGGATCGCGACGCGCTGCTGCGCGAAGAGGCCGAGCATGCCGCCGAAGAGGCCGCGTTGCGCGCCGAGCATGACGACGATGACGATCACGCCGACGACGACGGGCATGACGAGGCCCATGACGAGCATGACGATTACGACGATGCCGGGCATCACGACGACGAGCACGAGCATGACGAGGCCAACACGGACGAGGGCACGTCGGACGGCACGTCGAAGAAGCCGCGCGGCGCCAACGACGATCAGGTGGAGGCGCTGCGCCAGCGTCGCATGAACCTGCGTCGCCGCTACAAGATCCAGGACGTCATCCGCCGCCGTCAGGTGCTGCTGGTCCAGGTCGTCAAGGAAGAGCGCGGCAACAAGGGTGCGGCGCTGACCACCTATCTGTCGCTCGCCGGCCGCTATTGCGTGCTGATGCCCAACACGTCGCACGGCGGCGGGATCAGCCGCAAGATCAGCAATGCGGGCGACCGCAAGCGGCTGAAGTCGATCATGGCCGACATGAAGCTGCCCCCCTCGATGGGGTGCATCGTCCGCACCGCCGGGCTCCAGCGCACCAAGGTCGAGATCAAGCGCGACTTCGACTATCTCGCGCGGCTGTGGGACGGCATTCGCGACGCGACGCTCGGCTCGTC
>CAYQPM010000290.1:0-2467 GCA_964419295.1 uncultured Stakelama sp.
CGTGCACAATTGCGGCTCGCGGAAGGCGGGCAGCTTGGTCGAACCCGGCGTCCGCCGGGCGCGGGAAGGGCGCGTCTTCGGCTGGGCTGAGGGACTCCCTGCGTCGCCGCCCGCCTTCGCCGGGGTTCGTCCCTGCCGTTTCGCGACAGCGGCCTTGCCCGGCTTGCCTTCGGCGATCTCCACCATCGTCCGCCCGGTCGCCACGCTGGTCAGCGCTTCCTCGACCAGGGTGTCGGTGCCGCCGGCAAAGGCATCGTCGATCTTGCGGAGCAGCCAGTTCTCGGCCTTTTCCTTCGCCCGCGGCTTCAGGCGGATCAGCAGCCATTCGCCCTTCATCCGTTCGCCGTCTAGCGTGAAATGAAGGTGCCCCTTTTCCAGGTCCTTCGCCGACTTGCCCGCGACCGGTGCCCAGGTGCCGCGGTCCCACAGCATCACCGTCCCGCCGCCATATTCGCCCTTGGGGATCGTCCCTTCGAACGTGGCGTAGGACAGGGGATGGTCCTCGGTGCGCACCGCCAGCCGCTTTTCGTCGGGGTCTAGGCTGGGCCCGCGCGTCACGGCCCAGCTCTTGAGGACGCCGTCCACCTCCAGCCGAAAATCCCAGTGCAGCCGCGTCGCATCGTGCTTCTGCACCATGAAGCTGTTGCCATGCCCCGGCGCGAGCGTTCCCGCCGGCTCGGCGGTCTTGGCGAAGTCGCGCTTGGCGTTGTAGCGGGCGAGTGGATCAGGCACGCTTTTTCGCCGAGGGCTTCTTGGTCGTGGCGGGCTTTGCCGGTGCCTTCCTCGCCGGCGGCTTCTTCGCCGGCGCGGCGGTGGCGCCCGATTTCTCCATCGACTTCTTCAGCGCCGCCATCAGGTCGACGACGTTGCTGCCGGACCGGCTGCCGCCATCGTCCTTTTCCTCTATCACCCTGCCGCCCTTCGCCTTGCGCTTCCGCTCGACGAGGTCCTTCAGCGCATCGACGTAGCGGTCGTGGAATTCCTGCGGATCGAAGGTGCCGCTCTTCTTGTCGATCAACGCTTCGGCGAGGTCGAGCAGTTCGGCATCGGGCTTCTGGTCGGGGATCTCGCGGAAATAGCTTTGCGCCTTGTTGACCTCGTCGGCATAACGCAACGTTTCCAGCACCATGCCGCGCCCGCACGGCTTCAGGCTGACGACATACTCGCGGCCGCGCATCGCCAATTGGCCCAGGCCGACCTTCTTGGTCCTGCGCAGCGCCTCGCGCAGCACGATGAACGCTTCTTCGGCAAGGTCGTCGGCCGGCACGACGAAATAGGGCTTCTCGTAATACAGGACGTCGATCTCGCTGGCGTCGACGAATTGCGTCAGCTCCAGCGTCTTCTTCGATTCGAGCTTCACCGCGTCGATCTCGTCCTGTTCGAGCAGCACGAATTCGCCCTTCGACACCTCATAGCCCTTCATGATCTCGTCGGTGTCGACGGGGCCGACACCGGTGACGATTTTCTCGTAATGGATCGGCTGGCCGGTCGGTTCGTGGATCTGCTTGAACGACACCGCCGCACCGCTTTTGGTGGCGGAGTAGATCTCGACCGGGATCGACACGAGCGCGAGCCGGATCTGTCCTTGCCAATATGCGCGTGCGGCCATGGGTGGTTGGTTCTTTCCGTTGCGGAAGCGATTCAATTCCCAAGGGAAAGACTCGTTCCCGCCGATGCGCTTTCCCCACGGCCGCAACATGCGCTAAAGGGCGGCGCATGGCCGACGATCCCTTTGCGCTGTTCGATAGCTGGTATGCCGAGGCGCGGGCCAGCGAGCCGAACGATCCCAATGCGATGGCGCTCGCCACCGTCGATGCGACCGGCCAGCCGTCGGTGCGCATGGTGCTGCTGAAAGGGCACGGCCCCGACGGCTTCGTGTTCTACACCAACCGCGAAGGACGCAAGGCGGCCGATCTTGCCGCAGTGCCGAAGGCGGCGTTGCTGTTCCACTGGAAATCGCTGCGCCGCCAGGTGCGGATCGAGGGGCCGGTGACCCTCGCCACCGATGCCGAATCCGACGCCTATTTCGCCAGCCGCGGGCGCGATTCGCAGCTGGGGGCATGGGCGTCGGACCAGTCGCGCCCGCTCGACAGCCGCGAGACGTTCGAGGCGCGCTTTGCCGAGATGAGCCGCCGCTTCGACGGCGGCGACGTGCCGCGGCCGCCGCATTGGGGCGGTTATCGGGTGACGCCGCAGGTGCTGGAATTCTGGCAGGATCGCGCCCACCGCCTGCACGAACGTCGCGTCTTCACGCGGCAGGGCGGGGACTGGAGCGAGGGATTGTTGTTCCCATGACCCGCGACGAACAGCGCCGCGCCCTGCCGCTGGCGACGCGCGCCGCGCTCGCCAGCGTGGCGATGGCGTGTTTCCTGCTGGCGTTGAAGAGCTTCGCGGCGTGGCAGACGGCCTCGGTCGCGATGCTGGGCAGCCTGGCCGACACCGTGCTCGACCTGCTCGCCAGCCTCGT
>CAYQPM010000291.1:0-2454 GCA_964419295.1 uncultured Stakelama sp.
CCCGCCACTTCCGCCAGCACGAACAGGGCAAGGCGACGTCGACCAACCCGATCGCGTCGATCTTCGCCTGGACCGGCGGTCTGAAGTATCGCGGCAAGTTCGACGACACGCCCGATGTCGTGAAGTTCGCCGAGACGCTGGAGCGTTGCTGCATCGAGTGCGTGGAAAACGGCCAGATGACCAAGGATCTCGCGATCCTGATCGGCCCGGATCAGCCGTGGATGACGACCGAACAGTTCTTCGAGGCGGTGCGCGCCAACCTCGAAGGCAAGATGGCGAACTGGGGCTGAGCCTCACGCCTGACCTGAAAAGAAAAGGGGCTCGGAGGCATATGCTTCCGGGTGCCTTTCCTTTCGTCGGCGGCAGACGGGGTGGCTGCCGACACGCGGTCCACCCGCCGTCGTAACGCACGGCGTCTTTTCGCCCTTGCACACCTTGGGCGAATGGAGGCAGCTTGGTGCATGGCCGAAGCCGAACCGATCCTCCGCATGGGCACCGACGAACGTCGTGCCGTCACCCTGCCCGCCCGACCCGAAGCGCTGCGACTCGATCCCGCCGAGACGGCGGTCGTCGTCATCGACATGCAGAACGCCTATGCGTCGGAGGGCGGCTATGTCGATCTGGCGGGCTTCGACATCGCCGGATCGGCGGGCGTGATCGGCAGGATCGCGACGGTGCTCGCCACCGCACGATCGGTCGGAATGCCGGTAGTGTTCCTGCAGAACGGCTGGGACGCCGACTATCTCGAAGCCGGCGGGCCGGGCTCGCCCAATTATTACAAGTCCAACGCGCTGAAGACGATGCGCGCGCGCCCCGAACTCAGCGGGCAATTGCTGGCGCGCGGCGGCTGGGATTACGAACTGGTCGATGCCTTGCAGCCGCAGCCCGGCGACATTCGCGTCCACAAGACGCGCTATTCCGCCTTCTTCAACTCGCAGCTCGACAGCGTGCTGCGCAGCCGCGGCATCCGCAACATCGTGTTCGTCGGCATCGCCACCAACGTCTGCGTCGAATCGACGCTGCGCGACGGCTTCCACCTCGAATATTTCGGCGTGATGCTGGAGGATGCGACGCACCACCTCGGCCCGCCGATGATGCAGGACGCCACCGTCTACAATGTCGAGAGGTTCTTCGGCTGGGTAAGCACCGTCGCGGACTTCTGCGGCAGCTTCGGCCAGCAGCGGAACCGGGACGCAGGGGACTGACACATGCCGTTCGAACCGATCAATCCACCCGCATTTCCCGCGCCGATCGCCCCCTATTCCGCGGGCGCCAAGGCCGGCAACACCGTCTATGTTTCCGGCGTCTTGCCCTTGGGTGAGGGCGGCGTGGTGCTGCATGTCGGCGATGTCGCGGCACAGACGCGGGCCGTGCTCGACACGATCAGGATCACGCTGGAAGCGGCAGGCGCCACGCTGGCCGACGTCGCGATGAACCACATCTTCCTGAAGGACTTCGGCGATTATGCCGCCTTCAACGCGGTCTATGCGGAGTATTTCCCGGGTGCCAAGCCCGCGCGCTATTGCATCAAGGCGGAGCTGGTGAAGCCCGACTGCCTCGTCGAGATCGCCAGCGTGGCCCATCTCGGCTGATGCCGCAGGCCGGCGGTCTCCATTACGAGGTGCACGGCAACCCGGACGGACCGCCGGTGCTGCTGTCCTCCGGCCTCGGCGGGTCGGCAACCTATTGGGCACCCAATGTCGCGGCGCTGGCGAAGCGCTATCGCGTCATCACCTACGATCACCGCGGCACGGGGCGGTCGCAACGGGAGGTGCCCGGGGACCTGACTTTGGAGGCGATCGGCAAAGACATCGTCGAGCTGCTGGACGCGCTCGACATTCCGCAGGTGACGCTGATCGGCCACGCCATCGGCGGCATGGCGGGGCTGGCGATCGCCCTGTCCGCGCCCGAGCGGCTGGCACGGCTCGTCGTCATCAACGGTTGGGCGAAGCTGGACCGCCACACTGCCCGTTGCTTCGACACGCGGCTGGCGCTGCTCCGCGACAGCGGCCCCTGTGCCTATCTGCACGCGCAACCGCTGTTCCTCTACCCGGCGCAATGGATCTCCGATCATCACGATGCCCTCGCCGCGGACGAAGAGGCGATGCTCGCACATTTTCCCGGGGCCGAGACGGTGCAGCGGCGCGTGGCCGCCGCGAGACGCTTCGATGTCGCCAAACGGCTGCACGAGATCGCGGTGCCGACGCTGGTCGTGGTAAGCGAGGACGACATGCTCGTGCCTCCCGCACAGGGCGAATCGCTCGCGGCCGGGATCCGCCATGCGCAGCTGGCGCGCATGGCGACCGGTGGCCACGCCTGCAACGTCACGCGCGCGGATCATTTCAACATGTGGCTGCTCGACTGGCTCGACAGCTGAAGGGGACAAGGCATGCAGGTCGGCGTTTTCGTACCCATCAACAACAACGGCTGGCTGATCAGCGAGAACGCGCCGCA
>CAYQPM010000292.1:0-2448 GCA_964419295.1 uncultured Stakelama sp.
CGCGCAGGCCGAGGTTGAGGCCCTGTCCGGCGATCGGGTGGATGCCGTGCGCCGCGTCGCCGACCAGAACCAGCCGCTCCGCGGTGATCCGCGCGGCATGATGGAAGCCCAGCGGATAGCTCGCCCGTGGACTGGCCGCGCTGAGTTCACCCAGGAAACCGCCCATGCGCTTGGACGCTTCGGCAAGGAACGCGCGGTCGCCGAGCTTCATCATACCCGGTCCGTCGACCGCCTTCACCGACCAGACGATCGCCGAACGATGCCCGATCTCGTCATCGGGCAAAGGCAGCAGCGCGAACGGACCGGACGGATAGAAGATCTCGTACGCGACATCCTCATGCGGAAACCGGTGATGAAACGCGCCGACGATCGCCGCGTGATCGTACTGCCAGCGGGCGACGGATATTCCCGCCGCCTCTCGGGTGGGCGAATTGCGCCCTTCGGCGGCGATCAGCAGCGGGGCGCGGATCACCGCACCCGAATCGAGCGTCGCCGTCACGCCGGCGGGGCCGCGAACGATATCGGTCGCGCGCGTCTGCATGCGCAGATCGACGTGCGGTGCCGCGGTCGCCGCGTCGAACAGCGCGCGCCGCAGCAGCTTGTTCTCGTACATGGTGCCGAGTGCGCCGTCGCCTTCGTCCGGGCGGAAATCGAGCTTGCCGGGTTCGAGCCCGTCGCTGACCCGGATGTGGCGGATGGCACAGCCCTGCCCCGCCAGCGTCGCGCCGATACCGATCGCATCCAGCATGCGCCCGCTCGCGCTGGCGATCGCCGAGGCCCGCCCGTCGAAACCGGGGGCGAGCATCACGGCGGGATCGGCGGGATCGACGATGGTGCTGGCGACGCCGTGCGCGTCGAGTGCGAGCGCGAGCGTGGCGCCGACCAGCCCACCGCCCAGGATGATGACGTCTGTGTCCATATCGCCCCTCTACGCCCGCAAACCGCACGTGCCAACGGCAGGCGACATCGCGCTGCCTTGACGTAACGCACGCTTCGCCCGATGATTCCCATGCAATTTTTTCGCACATTGAAGGGATCGGGCGATGGCGAGCCGTGCGCAGCCAGGCTTGTTGCGTGAGACGGTGAAGGCAGGGGCGGTGCGCGGCGGTGCGCTGATCGCGTCGATCGCGCTGTTCCTGTTCACGCTGCTGATGGTACTGGCACTGGCGAGTTATCACGCCAGCGATGCCGCGCTGAATACCGCCTCGGGCGGGCCGATCCAGAACCTGGCGGGGCCGCCCGGCGCGTGGTTCGCCGATCTGGCGTTGACCCTGTTCGGCCCGGCGGTCGCGCTGTTGTTGCCAGTCGCGCCGATCGTCGCCGCTCGGCTGTGGCGTGATCAGCCGGCGGGCCGCTGGGCGGCGATGCTGCGCAACGGCGCGATCGGCGTCGCGCTGATGGCGGCGGCGCTGGCATTCGTGTCCGATGCCTCGGTGCTGGCCCTGCCCGCGGGCTGGGGCGGGATCGTCGGCCTGTCGGTCGCCCATCTGGTCGAATGGGGGCTGAGCTTCATCGGTCAGCCCGGCGCGGAACGCTGGGCGGCGCGCGGCATCGGCTTGATCGCCGGCGTCGGCGGCATCATCGTCTGGGCGAAGAGCCTGGAGATCGAACTCGGCGAACGGCGGTTCCGCCTGCGCCGGGTTCGCGCGGCAGGCGGCAGCGCCGATGCGATCGACGACGCCTATGACATGGACGAGGATGAGGAGCACGACGAGCCGTTGCAGCTCGCGCGCAAGGTCATCGAGCCGCGCGCGGTGGCGGAACCGGACATGCGCCCTGCCCCGGTAATCGCAGACCGCAATCTCGCGCCGTCCGCCGCCAAGCCCAAGCCGCGTCAGCAGAGCCTCGACCTCGGCCACACCTATACGCTGCCCGGGCTCGACCTGCTCACCCCTGCCCCGCCGGTTCCCAAGGGGACGATCGACAAGGCGGCGCTGGAGCGGAACGCGCGGCTGCTCGAAAACGTGCTCGACGATTTCAAGGTGCACGGCGTCATCAACGAAGTGCGCCCCGGCCCGGTCGTGACGATGTACGAGCTGGAGCCGGCGCCGGGCATCAAGGCGAGCCGCGTCATCGCGCTCGCCGACGATATCGCGCGCAACATGTCGGCGGTGTCGGCACGCGTCGCGGTGATTCCCGGCCGCAACGTCATCGGTATCGAACTGCCCAACCAGAAGCGCGAATCGGTGTCGCTGCACGAACTGGTCGGCAGCCAGACATTCGAGGATCAGGCGGCGCAGCTGCCGATCATCCTGGGCAAGAACATCGCCGGCGATCCGGTGATCGCCGATCTCGCGCCCATGCCGCACCTGCTGGTTGCGGGTACGACGGGGTCGGGCAAGTCGGTCGGGCTCAACTGCATGATCCTGTCGCTGCTGTACCGGCTGACCCCGGACCAGTGCCGGATGATCATGATCGATCCCAAGATGCTCGAACTGAGCATGTACG
>CAYQPM010000293.1:0-2446 GCA_964419295.1 uncultured Stakelama sp.
CGCGGCGTCCACCGCTTCTATTCGGACGAGATGCTGGCCGGCGCAAAGAGCCGCAAGGCGCTGGAAGACGATATCCGCGCCGCGCTGAGCGATGGTGCCTTCCACCTCGTCTATCAGCCCGTGGTCTCGACCAGGGATGTGCAGATCGTCGGCTACGAGGCGCTGCTGCGCTGGAACCACCCGACCCGCGGGCCGATCTCTCCCGCCGATTTCATCCCGGTCGCGGAGGAATGCGGCCTGATCGAGGCGCTGGGCGAATGGGTGTTGCGCACCGCCTGCGACGAAGCGGCGGGCTGGCCGCGCGACGTGCGGGTGGCGGTGAACGTGTCGCCGATCCAGTTCGCCAATCCCGGTTTCCCCGCGCTCGTCACCTCCGCCCTCGCCCATAGCGGCCTTGCGCAGCACCGGCTGGAGCTGGAGATCACCGAAGGCGTGTTCCTCGATGAATCCGGCGCTACCGACGCGATGTTCCGCGCGCTGAAGGGGATCGGCGTGCGCCTCGCGCTCGACGATTTCGGCACCGGCTATTCCAGCCTCGGCTATCTGCGCACCGCGCCGTTCGACAAGATCAAGATCGACCAGAGCTTCGTGCGGGGCGCGGCGCAATCGGGCAACCGCAACGCCGCGATCATCCGCGCCATCGTCACGCTCGCCGACACGCTCGGCATGGAGACGACCGCGGAGGGCGTCGAGATCCAGGACGAGATCGAACTGATCCGCGACCTGGGGTGCAGCCACATCCAGGGCTATGTCTACGGGCGCGGGATTCCCGGTGCCGAGGTGGTCGAACAACTCGGCGGCGGCGAGCAGATGGCGCCGGTCGGGCACAAGGTCAGCCGGGCGCCGCGGACCAAGATGCTGCGCTCCGCCCGGATGGCGATCGGCCGCAACGAAGGCGACGTACGGATCCGCAACATCTCGACCAGCGGCGCGATGATCGACGGCATCGACATCGATGGCCAGGCGGTCGGCATCGACGTGCTGATCGAACTGGTCGAGGACGAGATGTTCACCGCGCGGATCGCCTGGGCGAAGGACGGCAAGGCCGGCCTGCAATTCTCCGAATCCTTCAACCTGGATCGGCTCAACCAGCTGTTGCCCGGCCGCGGCCACCGCCGCACGGGATGATCGGGCCGACCCGGTCGGTCGGGCGTCCACGCAGGGCGTCCGGTCGCGCCGGGACGACGCGCCGATTGCCTCCATCGATCCGGCTTGCGAAGCGCCATGCGCCGTATCATGGGGCGACGCGGCCAATCATCGGGATGCGACTGTTATGATCGAGCATATTCGGGATGGCCATGCCGATCCGCGGCGGATCACCTGGACGCGGCTGCTCGGCGATCACGATCGTATCGCCCGGCAATGCGTCGACCTCGTCGATCTCGCGCGACGGCCCGATCGCCCGGTGGAGATCGCAGCGATCCAGCTGCTCGAACTCGCGGTCTTCGTCGCCGATCACATGGGCGTCGAGGATCGCGTGATCGACCTCACCGCCGCCGCGATCCACGCGGGCACCTCGCCCGAGGCGGCGGAGGCGATGCGGCTGCGGCTCGACCAGCTGAAATCGGACTGGACCGAATTCATCGTGCACTGGACCCCCGAAGCCATCGCCGCCGAGTGGCCCGCCTTCACGCTCGCCGCCGAAGCGATCCTCCCCCGGCTGGCGGCGCAGGTGCGGTGCGAGAACGACCTGCTCTATACCGAAGCGCTGCGGCGCGGCCTGATCGAAAGCGGACGCGTGATCCTGCACTGATCCAGCCGTCGGTCGCCGGATCGCACCATACGCCGGAGACGCGGCGGGCGGGGTCCGGCCGCATGGTCGCGACCCGATCGCGCCATCAAAAAATTTTCGGCCGCGCTTTGTTCTCTTGCGCTTTGCGAAACCCGCGGAAGTCCGCGCGTCGTTTCCGACCGGTCCCGCAACGCCGGGCAGTCGGACCGAAACGGACCGCTCAGCGATCATTAACCGCTTGCCTGCCGCGACGCTTTGCCACAATTTGTGGGGGTTGAGTTCGGGGGCGGACCCAATCGCTGGTATTGAACACATCCGATGCCCATATGGATCATCGGTATCGGGCCCGGTCGCGTCACCGCGATGTGCTCATTTTGTTCTCCCGGTCGGGCCGCCATGATGGTAGCATGAAATGCGCTGCCGATTCGAACACTTAGAGAACGAAGGATCGGTTTCGATGGATTTCAGGGACACGCAGGGTGAGGCAATGACCAGCGACACGATCGAAGCAACTCACGGCGAAGCAGCCCAGCGCGAAGCGGGCACCACCACCGCCTCTCCGGCGACCGAAGCCGTCGGCACCGGCAGCAAGGCCGTCCGGGCGCGCCCCTATCCCGTCGAGGTCGACCATAGCCGCGACGCGCTGCTGACCGACTTCGGCAAGGAAACGCTGAACGACCGCTACCTGCTGCCCGGCGAAGGCTATCAGGACCT
>CAYQPM010000294.1:0-2408 GCA_964419295.1 uncultured Stakelama sp.
GGATCGATGATGTACATGACGTTCGCGTCGGTGTTCATCGCCCAAGCCTATGGCATCCATATGCCGCTCGGCACGCAGATCGCGATGCTGCTGTTCCTGATGATCTCGTCCAAGGGCATCGCGGCGGTGCCGCGCGCCAGCCTGGTGGTGATCGCCGCGGTGCTGCCGGTGTTCGACATCCCGGAAGCGGGGCTGTTGCTGATCCTGGCGATCGACCATTTCCTCGACATGGGGCGCACCGCGACCAACGTGATCGGCAATGCCGTGGCGAGCGCCGTGGTGGCCAAGTGGGAGGGCGGGTTCGAACCCCGCCAGCCCGCCGAGATCGAGCCGGCGCACGCGCCGTCGGGGCGGCTGCACTGAGCCGCCGCGCCGGCGGGTGACGGTCAGGCGTAGGCGTAGGGGCCGCCCTTCGCCAGCGCCGCCTGATAGGCCGGGCGGGCATGAACCTTGTCCAGCCACGCGATCGTCGCCGGGCGCGATGCATCGAGGCCGGCGCGGCTGCGCGCCGCCTCGATCGGAAAGCTCATCATGATGTCCGCTGCGCTCATCTCGTTGCCGGCGAACCAGGGCCGCTGCGCCAGTTCGGATTCGACATAGTCGAGGTGGACGTCGATCATCGGCTGGATACGCTTGACCGCCGCCTTGCCCATCAGCGGGATGCGGGAGAGCACCAGCTTCAGCAGCAGCGGCGGCATCATCGACCCTTCGGCGTAATGCAGCCAGAAGCGGTAGCGGAGCGCGGCGTCGCGATGCGCGGGCGTGCCGAGCTGGCCGTCCGCCTTCTCGACCAGATATTCGACGATCGCGCCGGTTTCGGCGATCACGCGACCGCCGTCCGCGTCGAGATCCTCGATCACCGGCGACTTGCCGAGCGGGTGGATGCGCTTGAGTTCGGGGGGCGCGAGCATCGTCTTGCGATCCCGCTCGTAGCGCTTGATCTGATAGGGTAGCCCCAGTTCCTCCAGCATCCACAGCACGCGCTGCGACCGGCTGTTTTCGAGATGATGGACGATGATCATGGCTATCCCCTTCAGGCGTGCGCCCGCCAAATCCACGCCGACGCCGGGAAGGCGACGACCGTGTCGGTGCGATAACGTTCCAGCACGGCTTTGAGCCGCGCGTCCAGCGCCGCGCGATCGGGTGCCTCGCGCAGAGCGGCGGCAAGCGGCCCGATCCGGCGGAAGAACGCGGCGGCATCCGCGACCGGGTCTTCGCCCGTTCCGGCGACATAGGCGAAATCGACGCGGTCGTAACCGGCGACGGACCAGCCGGCCTCGGCGAGGATGCGGCTGGTTACCGCGGGATCGGCGAATCCGAACGGACCGGCCGCATAGCCGTCCGGCGTGACGGGCATCGTGCCGGTGACCTGCGCGATCAGCTCGCCGGCCCAGATGTTGTCGGCGCGATCCCGGAAGCAGGAGAAGACCAGCGGCGCGCCGGGCGCGGCAGCGGCGCGCAGGCTAGAGAAAGCCGCGACCGGATCGGCGAAGAACATGACGCCATGGCGCGAGAACAGCAGGTCGAGCGGCGCGATGCCGGCTGCGGCATCGGCGGCGTCGGCGTGGAGGAAGGCGAGATTGGCATGGGCCGCCGCCCGGCCCGCGGCGACGGCGAGCAGTTCGGGTGACAGATCGACGCCGGTGATCGCGACATCGTCGCGGGCGGCGGCGAGCGCGAGGCTGGTCGTGCCGGCGCCGCAGCCGATATCCAGCGCGCGGCAAGGGCCGGCGGGGGCCGCCGCGAGGATCGCCGCGTCGAGATGCGGGTCGAGCGCGGCGAAGGAGCGATCGGTGCGCTCCCATTCGGTCGCCCAGGTCTGGCCGACGCGGCCGGTCCAATCATAGGATGTCGTCATCGGCAGTCCTTCGGCGAGAGTGCGGGTCGATCGGATGGCTGGCGGGAGGCGTCGGGTGGTCTGGTGCCGCGCATCCTCCCGCAGCGTGGAGGCCGGAACGCGTCCGGCATGACGGAGCGGTGACGGGGCCTGAGGCAATGGACCACGCCGTAGATCGCAGCGTCCGCAAGCGCCGCGCCGGACAGGCGACACGCCGACCGGTGGCGGGCTTTCGCCTTCCCTTCGTCATCCCGGCGCGCTCTAAAGAGCGGGGGAAATCCTTCGCCGGGACGGGGAGGACGGTGCGAGGACAGGTCGCGGGACGGTGCGCGTCGCGCCTCCCATGCGGTCGGAAGTTGCCGAAGTTGCCGGTACGTCCGCGTCGGAAAGCGACCAACCGAAAAGGGCCCGCCGTTGCCGGCGAGCCCTTCGTACATCCTGTGCGGATGATCGTGCATCAGATGTCGTCTTCGGCATCCGGGCCGGTCATCATCTCTTCTGCGACCTTTTCGGTGCGCTGGCGGATCGCCTTTTCGAGGCGGTCGGCCATTTCCGGATGTTCGCGCAGATA
>CAYQPM010000295.1:0-2395 GCA_964419295.1 uncultured Stakelama sp.
ACGCCGATCACCCCGGTCGAGGCGACGAACACGTCCGACGGCTGGCAGCCGAGGTGCTGCGCGGTGCGGGCGGCGATCGCCTCCACCGCGGTTCGTCCCCGGTGTCCGGTGAAGGCGTTCGAATTGCCCGCGTTGACCACCAGCGCGCGGGCCGTGCCGAGCGTCAGCGCCGCGCGACACCATTCGACTTCAGGCGAAGGGCATTTGCTCTGGGTCAGCACACCGGCGACCGTCGTGCCCGCGGCGAGCGTGACGAAGGTGAGGTCGCAGCGATCCCAGCTCTTGTACTGCGCCCGCGCGACGTGCGGTACGACACCGGCGATCGCGGGCAGGGCGGGGAAGGGGGTGGCGAGCGGCGAGATGGACGAAGACATGGCCGTGCCATAGGCTGCTTCCAAGACAGGGCAAAGACGCATGATCGACGAACACCGACCGGTACGCCCGGCCGTATTGCAAGCGGACCCGCGTCCGTCGACGACCGGATCGTCGCGTCTGGCCGGCGACGGCAAGGGCCTGCGCTTCGGCGTGCTCGCGCTGGCGGCGCTGCTGTCGCTGGCCGTCGCCATCCTCGGCACCATCGCGGTACGATCGGGACTCGACGCCGCCGGGCGGGAGATCGCCGCGCGCCGGGCGGCGGAGGCATCGACGGCGGCGATCGAGGCCGCGCGGCGTCGGGACGCGCTCGCGACCATGGCCCGGCAGGACGCGGCACGCGCACGCGCGGCGGACGCTGCGGCGTCCGGCAGCACCGATCCTGCCGACTGGATCACTGTGGACGACTATCCTGCCGCGGCGTTGCGGGCGAACGTGCAGGGCATCGTCACGATATCCTGGGTCGTCGGCGCCTCCGGCCGCGTGACCGATTGCGTGGTGACGACGAGCAGCGGTTCGGCCGACCTCGATCGGGCGGCTTGCGGGGCGATCACGCTGCGCGCGCGCTACCCCCGGGCGGCGGAAGGGGAGAAGCCGCGGATCTACAGCCGCCGCGTCGTCTGGAAGATACCCGATTGATCGTGAGCATGGGGCGGGTCGCCGCGTGACGCGCAGTGGACGCCGGGGCTTGCGCACCTTATGGCCGGCGCAGTGAATTTGCTGTTGCTCCTGTCTGCGCTGCTGTCCGCCCTTACCGGCGGGGCATCCGCCGTGCGTCCGGCGTCGGCGGCGCATGCGGTGGCGAGCGCCGTCACCGCGGTGCAGGCGCAGGTTCGCACCGCGCGAATCGCCACGCGTCCGCAGCAGGCGGTAGCCCCGTTGGCGGTATCGGCGCGCACGGTCGCGATCGTCGCGGCCTTGTCGCTCGTGCCCGCGACGCCGCTCTACGCGAGCCGCCGGCGCGAATAGCGCGTCCGCGACGTTGCACCGGCTGCGGCCGATCCCATCTTCGTGACCATCAGACGCAGCGCGCCCCTAGCCGGCGCGCGCGCACATCCAGGATTATTCTTATGTTCGGCGGCATTGCCAAGTCCCTGTTCGGTTCGTCCAACGACCGGTACGTCAAGTCCCTCAACCCGATCGTCGCGAAGATCGCCGCATTCGAACCGACGTTGCAGGCGCTGTCGGACGAGGAGCTGTCCGCGCAGACGACCAAGTTCCGCGAGCAGCTGGCGAACGGCGCCAAGCTGGACGACCTGCTGCCCGAGGCGTTCGCGACGGTGCGCGAGGCGGCGGTCCGCGTGCTCGGCATGCGTCACTTCGACGTGCAGATGATCGGCGGCATCGTCCTGCATCGCGGCGAGATCGCAGAGATGCGCACCGGCGAGGGCAAGACGCTGGTCGCGACGCTCGCCACCTACCTCAACGCGCTGCCCGGCGACGGCGTCCACGTCATCACGGTGAACGACTATCTCGCCGCGCGCGACGCGGAATGGATGGGGCAGGTCTATCGCTTCCTCGGCCTGACCGTGGGCACGATCATCCCCAACCTGACCGACCAGCAGCGCCGCGATGCGTATAACAGCGACATCACCTATGGCACGAACAACGAGTTCGGCTTCGATTACCTGCGCGACAACATGAAGTACGAGCGCAGTTCGATGACGCAGCGCGCATTCGCGATGGCGATCGTCGACGAGGTCGATTCGGTGCTGATCGACGAGGCGCGCACGCCGCTGATCATCTCCGGCCCCACCGACGACAAGTCGGAGCTGTACCTGAGCGTGGATGCGATCGTGAAGCAGCTCAACCCCGACGATTACGAGAAGGACGAGAAGCAGAAGTCGATCATCCTGACCGAGTCCGGCACCGAGCGGATCGAGCGCATGCTTGAGGCGGCGGGCCTGCTCGAGGGCGCGAACCTGTACGATTTCGAGAACACGCAGGTCGTCCATCACGTCAACCAGGCGCTGCGCGCCAACATGATGTTCAAGGCCGACACCGACTATATCGTCAAGGACGA
>CAYQPM010000296.1:0-2389 GCA_964419295.1 uncultured Stakelama sp.
GCGACGTCGACGTCGTCGGCGCCTCCAGCCTCGCCGCCGGGCACAAGACGCTGATTCCCGAACTGATCGGTCACCTGCGCGATGCAGGGCGTGCCGATATCAAGGTGATCGCCGGCGGCGTCATCCCCGCGCAGGACTATCAGGCGCTGCGCGACGCCGGCGTGCAGGCGATCTTCGGCCCCGGCACCAATCTGATCACCGCAGCGGAGGACGTGCTCCGCCTGCTCGGCCACAACATGCCCCCGCAGGAGGATGCCGCATGATTCGCCATGCCCTCGCCGCCACGCTGCTGCTTGCCGGCCCCGCCGCCGCGCAGACGCAGACCGCGCTGAACCAGCAGGCCGGCGCAGCCTACAAGGCCGCCGATGCGACGATGACCGTGCAATGGCAGCGCACCTATGCGGCGATGAAGCGCCGCGACGCTGCCGATACCAGCCGCGGCGGCGGCTTCGGCTATGCCGCGGCGACGCTCGCCAGCCAGCGCGCCTGGCTCGCCTTTCGCGATGCGCAATGCACGATCGAGGGCGGGGAATATGCGGGCGGTTCGATGCAGCCGATGGTAGGGGCGCAATGCCTCGCGCGGCTGACGCGCGGGCGGACGGCACAGTTGAAGGACATGATGTGGCAACGGGGACGATGAGCGAGGTTCGCAACGACTGGACGCGGGACGAGATCGCCGCGCTGTTCGACCTGCCGTTCGACGAACTGATGTGGCAGGCGCAGGGCGTCCATCGCGCGCATCACGCGCCGAGCCAGGTGCAGCTGTCGACTTTGCTGTCGATCAAGACCGGCGGCTGTCCCGAGGATTGCGGCTATTGCTCGCAATCGGTCAGCGCCGACAGCGGCGTAAAAGCGACCAAGCTGATGGACGCACGCGCGGTGTTGCAAGCGGCGGCGCAGGCGAAGGACAATGGCTCGACCCGCTTCTGCATGGGCGCGGCATGGCGCAATCCGAAGGACCGCGACATGGGCGCGATCGTCCAGATGGTCGAGGGCGTCCGCGGCATGGGGATGGAGACGTGCATGACGCTGGGCATGCTCGAACCGCATCAGGCGCGGCAGCTCGCCGCCGCCGGCCTCGATTATTACAACCACAATATCGACACCTCGCCCGAACGCTATGGCGACGTCATCACGACGCGCAGCTTTCAGGAACGGCTCGATACGCTCGACGCGGTGCGTAGCGCGGGGATCAACGTCTGCTGCGGCGGCATCGTCGGCATGGGTGAGACGCGGGCCGATCGCGTCGGCTTCGTCCATGCGCTGGCGACCTTGCCCGAACATCCCGGCAGCGTGCCGGTCAACGCCTTGGTGCCGGTGAAGGGCACGGTGCTCGGCGACATGCTCGCCGACACGCCGCTGGCGAAGATCGACGAGATCGAGTTCGTCCGCACCGTTGCCGTCGCCCGCATCACGATGCCCGAGAGCATGGTCCGCCTGTCCGCGGGCCGCGAGAGCATGTCAGAATCGACGCAGGCATTGTGCTTCATGGCCGGCGCCAACTCGATCTTCACCGGCGACAAATTGCTGACCGCGGGCAATGCCGGCGACGACAAGGATGCCGCGCTCTTCGCCAAGCTGGGCATGACGTCAATGACGGCGGAATGCCGGCTGGCCGAGGCGGCGGAATAATGCCGACGGTGCTGCGGATCGGCGCGTTCCGTTTCTATTTCTATAGTCACGAACCCAACGAACCGCCGCACATCCACGTCGATCGCGGCGATGCTACGATCAAGGTCTGGCTGACCGTGGTGGAGGTGGCGAAAAGCCGTGGCTTTCGCGCGCATGAAATCAACGACCTGATCGCGATGGTCGAGGAACACCGGACCGGCTTGCTGGAGGCATGGCATGAATATTTCGGCTAGGATCACCGACGAACGCGTGCTCGACGTGCGCTTCGACGCGGCAAGCCTGATCGTCGACCTGATGGACGGGCGCAGCATCGCCGCGCCGCTCGCCTGGTATCCGCGGCTGCTGCACGCCACCCCCGAACAGCGCGGCCACTGGGAAAAGGCGGGCGCCGGCTACGGCATCCATTGGCCTGACATCGACGAGGACCTGAGCACCGAAGGCCTGTTGCGCGGTGCTCCCGCCGTCACGGCCTCGCGCTGAAAACCTGAGGAACGGATATGTTCAAGAAAATCTTGGTCGCCAATCGCGGCGAGATCGCCTGCCGCGTGTTCCGCACCGCCAAGCGGATGGGGATCAAGACCGTCGCGGTCTATTCCGATGCCGACGCCCGCGCGCCGCATGTGCTGATGGCGGACGAGGCGGTGCGCCTGGGGCCGGCACCGGCGGCGGAAAGCTATCTCAAGGCCGAGTTGATCCTGCTCGCTGCCAAGGAGACGGGCGCGGACTGCATCCATCCCGGCTATGGCTTCCTGTCCGA
>CAYQPM010000297.1:0-2374 GCA_964419295.1 uncultured Stakelama sp.
GCCGTCTCCGCCGCCCAGCCGGACGGCGTGCCGCCGGTGGTGATCAGCTTGCGATAGCCCGCCGATCCCACCTTCACCACGTTGGCGATGGCGCGGATCGGCGACATGCCCTTCAGCACCCGGGCGATGTCGGCATCGATCTCGCGCGGCACCGCATAGCCGCCCGCATCGCCGCTCACCCCGGTGAACGCCTTCATCTCCAGCGTCGCCCCCGCCCGCACGAAGCCTTCGAAGGCGCCGTCGGTCGTCTCCACACGTGCGCCATCCAGCGCCGGCCGTTCGATCACGTCCACGTCATTCTCCTCGTTGAAAAGCGAAAATTTCAATCGATGCGGTCGACCCGCGCCAGCGGCTGCATCGGCACCGCGACCAGGCTCACCTCGGCAAGCGCCACGCGCAGCAGCTCGCGGCGCGCGCCCTGCCGCACCGCGAGCGGGCGATAACCGACCGACAGGCCGTCCAGCCCGCCGCCGCGCATCAGCCCGGCGAGCCGCGGATCGTTCACCACGCCCGCGATCCGCAGCCCGCGCGCATCCTCGCCGATCGCCTCGATCCGGCCGACCGGCGCGCCGCGATGCTGCCACAGCAGCGGCACCGGCCCCGCGCCGGCAAAGGCGCCGGCGCGCATCACGTCCCCCGCGCGATCCGCCCGGTCGAACAGCGCGGCATAGCCCGCGAACCTCACTTCAGCCACGCGCCGAACCCCAGTTTCATCGCCAGCCCGGCCAGCAACAGCGCGCCCGCCAGCCGCACGCACCAGCCCGCCACCGCCTGCCACGCCGATCGTTTGGCATCGCGCCACGCACCCAGCAGTTCGCGCAATTCGGCAAGGTCGGCGCGTGCCGCCTCGTCGGCCAGCCCCAGCCGGGTCAGCGCCCGCGTCGCCGACAGCTCGCCCGCCTCCTCCGCCACCGCGCGCATCGTCGCTAGGTCGGCACCCTCGCGCGCCGCCTGCGCCATCAACTGCGCCAGCACGCCGGTATCGCTCCGGCTCATGCGCCGATCCCCAGCATCGCCCGCTTCTCCTCGACCGACAGGAAGTCGGCGGCGGTCACGCTCGCCCACAGCCGTTCGCGATCCTCGCTCAGCGCGGGTACGCGATCCGGGTCGACCGACAGCGCCGCACCGTCGAACCAGCCGGACAGGCCCTGCGCCAGCGCCGTCAGGATCGCATCGGCCAGCGGCATCACCGTCAGCCGCCACAGCGCGCGATTGGCCTCGCGGTAATTGGCATAGGTCGCGTCGCCCGGCAGGCCGAGCAGCATCGGCGGCACCCCGAACGCCAGCGCGATCTCACGCGCCGCCGCCGATTTCAGGCCGACGAAGTCCATGTCGGCCGGGCTCAGCGACAGCGCCTGCCACCGCAGCCCCCCTTCCAGCAGCATCGGCCGCCCGGCATTGCCCGCGCCGGCGAAACCCGCCTCCATCTCGGTCTTCAGCCGGTCGAACTGCTCGGGCGACAGCGCCGCGCCGTCGCCGGGATCGTAGACCAGCGCGCCCGACGGCCGCGCCGCATTGTCCAGCAGCGCCTTGTTCCACCGGCTCGCCGCATTGTGCACCGCCACCGCGCCCGACGCCGCGCCCAGACAGCCCATCCCGTAATGATCGTCGACCGGGTTGAAGCTGCGGATATGCACCACGTCCGGCCGCGGCCCCTCGGCATCCAGCCGCGCGCGGCGCTCGCCGACCGTATAGCGATACGCGGTGGGCCAGCCGCCGGCATCGACCTCCACCGACACCCGCTCGGGCCGCAGGGCATAGAGCGCCGCCGCCTGCCCCTCGGCATCGCGCAGCACCTGGCAATAGGCGTTGCCGTGCAGCAGCATCTGCGCCGCGATCGTTTCCAGCAGCGCCTGGCCGCTCGATCGCGCCGCGACCAGCGCCAGCAGCGCCGGCGTGCTGGCGGCGACCGGTGCCGAACCGACCGCTTCCGATACCAGCTTCACCGCCCGCTGCGCGATTGCGTTGCCGGCAAAGGCGTCGCGCACCTGCGCCTCGTACGATCGCGGCCATTCGCCCAGAACCCCGCCGCCGCCGCCGGCGCGCGACAATGCCGGCCGCGCGCCCTCGCGCGGCGCCTTCCACCCAAACAACCGCATGACAAATCTCCCAAGATCCTCCCGGCACGGGAAGGAGAACCGCGCCCGCAGGACGCGGTGGTGGAGCAGCCGCATGGGCCGCCCGTTCGTGATCGTGCTTCAGGCGCAACCCTTGAGCCGGGGAGCGGCGAAGACGGTGATGCCACGCCGAATTGCGAAGGGCTGGACGGGTCCGCCCGCCATGCACGGCCCGCGCAACGCAGTCCCCGAAACGCTAAAACCCCCGCACGCCCGCAGCGCCCCGCCGCTGCAACATCAGCTCGGTCAACGCCCAT
>CAYQPM010000298.1:0-2374 GCA_964419295.1 uncultured Stakelama sp.
ATCGGACCCGCGGACGGTGTAGGTGGCGCGTTCTTCGTTGAATCGATCGGGCGGACCGTAGGACGACATGTCCGCCATGTAGGAGTCGCGGCGGTGCGGGGCTAGGGGGTCAGCGCCCGCTGGGCAGCTTGCGGCGTCCCTGCTCCGCCTTGGGTGGCGGTGCCCCGCCGCCGAGCGCGGCGAGGTCGTAAGCGAGCGTGTTCATCAGCTCGGCCGTCATCTGCCCCCCGCTGAGCGGCGCGAGGCGGCGGAGCGATAGGGGCTTGAACTTCGCCAGATTCTCGTCGTCGGTAAGCCCGGGCATGTCATGGTCGAGCACCGCCTTCGCCGCCGGGTCGGCGATGAGGTCGGCGATCGGCGTATCGAGCGAAAAGTGCGCTGCCTTCGGGGCGAGCGTGGATGGTTCAGGCACGACGCGCGAGCGTTCTGCGGACGGGCGCGGTTCGACCGACGGGGGTGGTTCCGAGGCCGGCTGGTCTGCAGCAGCGGGATCAGCCGGCGGCGGCACCGCATCATGCCCAGGCAGGTCGAGCGCGAACTTGTCGGCGCGTGCGGCCGCCGACGACGGTTGCGCCTGTCCGGCGATCAGCAGGAACGACAGCAGAATGGACATCGGACACCTCGCCTCACGGCCGCCCTTCGGCGCGCGCATCGCGGTGTAGCAGCGTCGCACGAACACGGGAACGGGCTGCGTTTGCCTTACCCGGCCGTCGCGCGCCAGCGTCGTCGCCGGCGCCCGAGGCCGCACTGGGCAGGACGCCCGCACCGACGCGTGGTGCGACCTTCTATGCCTGCGCGAACATCTTGGTGCCGACGATGCCGACCACGGTCAGGGCCATGAAGCAGGCCTGGGTCGGGCTGACCTTGTCGCCGAACAGGAAGATGCCGCCGATGATGACGCCGACCGCGCCGCAGCCAGTCCATACCGCATAAGCGGTTCCCGCGGGCAGCCCGCGCATCGCGAGGGCAAGCAGGCCCATGTTGACGAACGACAGGACGATGGGGACGCTCGATGCGGTCCAGGTGCCGAGCGTCGCCGCCCATTTGAGGCTGAGCGCCCAGCAAATCTCGGTGAACACGGCGATGCCCAGGATGAGCCACGACATGGATGTTACTCCTTCGCGGGCTCGTGATAACAGGACCGCGCCGGAAACCCGGGAAGAGACGCTGGTCGGATATGTTCCTCCCGGCTCGGGGAGGGAAACCACCGGCGATCCGATGGTGTTGGGCGGCCAGCCAGGGACGTGTCCCCGCGCTACCCCCACGCTGCCGACCCCCTGCGAGGGGGACCGGATTAATTCAGGCGGCCGAGTCCGGAGATCGAACGATCGATCATCGCCTTGTCCGCGCCGGCATCGTGATGCTCGGCGATCAGCGTCGCAGCCGCCCTGGTCGCGGTCTCGGCGGCCAGCGCGCGGACTTCGGCGATCGCGTTGCGCTCGGCAGCGGCGATCTTGTCCTCGGCACGCTTGGTGCGGCGCTCCATCAGCTCCTCGGCATCGCGCTTCGCCTTGGCGATGATCTGGTTCGCTTCCTGCTGCGCGTGCTGGCGCATGGTCGCGGCGTCCGCTTCGGCGGCCTTCGCCTTCGCTTCATATTCGGCGCGGAGCGTCTCGGCCTGGG
This sequence comes from uncultured Stakelama sp., assembly GCA_964419295.1. Classification (GTDB taxonomy): domain Bacteria; phylum Pseudomonadota; class Alphaproteobacteria; order Sphingomonadales; family Sphingomonadaceae; genus Sphingomonas. Next base: position 1,624 of record CAYQPM010000298.1, read on the forward strand.
CGCGCAGCGCCTTGGCTTCGTCAAGCTGCGCCCGGACACCGGCGATCTGCTTGTCGAGGCTGGCGGCGATCTTCGCCGGCACCTTGACGATCAGCATGCCGATCAGCACGACCAGCGCGGCGATGCCGACCCAGCCGGTGGTGTTGAAGCCCAATGCGGTCGCCTCGGCGACATGCTCGGCACCGGGTTCGGACACGTTGGCCGTCAGTTCGCTGCCGTCGCGCACGTCGCGCGGCGCCAGGCTCTGCGAAGATGCCGCGTCGGACAGGTTCGCCGCAACGCTGGCGTTGGGCTGGGTGGCAGGATTAGCCATGCGCGCTGGTCCTCCGCACCGCGTCTGCGGCGGCATCGATGCTGACGGTCAGGCCCGACACCTTGGTCACCAGCTCCTGCGCGACCTCGGCCGCGACGGACCGGAGGTTGAGCATCGCCGCGGCCTTGGCATTGCCGACCGCGAGGTCGTGGTGCGCGAGCCGCTCGGCGAGTTCCGCATCGGCGGAGCGCACCTGGCTTTCGGTGGATTTGGTCGCCTGGGCCTTGGCGGCGCTGGTTTCGGCGAGGGCGGCGGCCCGTGCCGCATCCATCTCCGCGCGCCAGGCGGCTTCCACCGTGTCGGCGGCGAGACGCGCCTGTTCGGCCGCGGCAAGGTCGGCCGCGATCTGCGCTTCACGTGCGTCCACGGTCGCGATGACCCGAGGCACCATCATCTTGCCGATCCCGAAATACAGGATGCCGAAGGTGACGAGCAGCC
>CAYQPM010000299.1:0-2372 GCA_964419295.1 uncultured Stakelama sp.
ACAAGGTCGCCATCGTCACGGGATCGTCGCGCGGCATCGGCAGGGCGAGCGCGGTAGAACTCGCCCGCCACGGCGCGCGCGTCGTCATCAGCAGCCGCAAGCAGGACGCCTGCGACGTGGTGGCGGCCGAGATCAACGCCGAATTCGGCGAAGGTCGCGCCATCGCGATCGCTGCCAGCATCTCGTCCAAAGACGCGCTCCAGCACCTCGTCGACGAAACCCGGCGCCGGCTCGGTCGTATCGACGTGCTCGTCTGCAATGCCGCCTCGAACCCCTATTACGGGCCGATGGAGGGCATCGCCGACGACCAGTTCCGCAAGATCCTCGACAACAACATCCTGTCCAACCACTGGCTGATCCAGATGGTCATGCCCGAAATGCGTCAGCGCCGTGACGGTTCGGTCATCATCGTCTCGTCGATCGGCGGCCTGCGCGGATCGCCGATGATCGGCGCGTACAATGTGTCGAAGGCGGCGGACTTCCAGCTCGCCCGCAACTATGCGGTCGAATACGGACCCGACAATGTCAGGGTGAACTGCATCGCCCCCGGCCTGATCAAGACCGACTTCGCACGCGCGCTGTGGGACACGCCCGAGGCGGAGACCCGGTCGAGCAAGCACACGCCGCTCCGCCGCCTGGGCGATCCGGTCGATATCGCTGGCACGGTGGTCTATCTCGCCTCCGACGCCAGCCGCTACATGACCGGCCAGGCGATCGTGGTCGATGGCGGGGTGACGATCTGATGGCGCGCTTCACCGACAAATCGATCATCGTCACCGGCGCCGGCAGCGGCATCGGCCGCGCCGCCGCGCTGCTGTTCGCGGCGGAGGGCGGTCGCGTCGTCGTCGCCGACAAGACCGACGGCGCCGACGAAACCGCCGCACGGATCGCGCAGGCCGGCGGCGTCGCCCATGCCATCCGTATCGATGCGGGCGACGAGGCAGACGTCGTCCGCGCGATCGCGCTCGCCTGCGACACGTTCGGCGGCCTCGACGTCATGTTCGCCAATGCCGGCATCTCGGGCGGCATGGCCAATATCTTCGACACCGACGTCGCGCTGATCACCGACGTGCTGCGCGTCAACCTGATCGGGCCGTTCCTCGCGATCAAGCATGCCGCGCCGCGGATCGCCGAACGCGGGCAGGGTGCCATCGTCCTCACCGCCAGCGTCGCGGGCATCCGCTCGGGTGCCGGCTCGCCCGCCTATTCCGCGTCCAAGGCCGGCGTCATCAACCTCGCAGCCGTCGCCGCGCAGCAACTGTCGGGCAGCAACGTCCGCGTCAACGCGATCTGTCCCGGACTGACCGAGACGGGCATGACCAAGCCAACGTTCGATTACGCCCGCGACGCCGGCAAGATGGACCGCGTCGGCCGTCTCAATCCGCTCCGCCGCGGTGCGCAGCCGGAGGAACTGGCGAAGGTCGCGCTGTTCCTCGCCTCCGACGACGCCAGCTATATCCACGGTCAGGCGATTGCCGTCGATGGCGGCCTGTCGTCCAGCCATCCGGTGGTACGCCAGGAATACGGCAAGACGGCGGTCTGACCGTCTCGCGGTCGTCGTGCGGCGTGCCGTGACGCGGAGGAGCCTTACGTCGCCGCGCTCCAGCAACTTCGGACTGCCCCATCTGGAACATCCCCGACAGCCACCAGACGGCGGCCATGCACGTTCCCGCCCCGGCTCCACAACGTGCCACCCGGTGCCCGCGCCGGAGGGCGCCGGCGTCAGGCCTTCGGAGTCCGGCGGCGGATCAGCCCCTCCTGCGCGACGCTCGCCACCAGCCGGCCGTCCGCGGCGAAGATGCTGCCCCGGTTCATCCCCCGCGCATGGCCCGCCCAGGGGCTGTCGGTCGTGTAGAGCAGCCATTCGTCCGCGCGGAACGGTTCGTGGATCCACAGCGCGTGATCCAGGCTCGCGGTCTGCATCTCGGGCATCAGCCAGTTGACGCCATGGGGCATCATCGACGTCGCCAGCAGCGCCATGTCGGATGCATAGGCGAGCGCGGCGCGATGCATGGCGGGGTCGTCGCCGATCGGCGCGGCGGTGCGGAACCACGCCGCATTCTCCGCCGCGCGTTTCTCGGGCTGGAACCAGTTGCGCGCGTACAGCGGCCGAAGCTCAATGGCATTCTGCCGGCGCGTGAAGAAATCCCGAAACTTCTCGGGCACTTGATGGGCGATCCCCTGGCGCAGCTCTCGCTCGGACTTCAGCGTTTCGGGCCCCGGCACATCCGGCATGCCGTTCTGATGGTGCAGCCCTTCTTCGGGCGTCTGGAACGACGCGGCCATGTTGAGGATCGGCTGGCCGCGCTGCATCGCTACCACCCGGCGGGTGGCGAAGCTCTTGCCCTCGAAGTCGCGGGTCACCTGATAGA
>CAYQPM010000300.1:0-2334 GCA_964419295.1 uncultured Stakelama sp.
CGAGCGTCTGCATCTCCTTCATGAACTCGTACATCCCGATCCGCTCGGCGAGCGGCGCATAGATGTCCATCGTCTCCTTCGCGATCCGCCGCCTTTTCTCTGGCTTGGGGATGTGATGGAGCGTGCGCATGTTGTGCAGCCGGTCGGCGAGCTTGACCAGCAGCACGCGGATGTCGTCCGACATCGCCAGCAGGAACTTGCGCAGGTTCTCGGCGGCGCGTTCGTTCTCGGTCTGCGCCTCGATCTTCGACAATTTGGTGACGCCGTCCACCAGCCGCGCGACGTTCGCTCCGAACAGCCGCGTGATCTCTTCCGGCGTGGCGACCGTATCCTCGATCGTATCGTGCAGGATCGCGGTCGCGATCGTCTCGTCGTCGAGCCTCAGGTCGGTGAGGATGCCCGCCACCTCGATCGGGTGGCTGAAATACGGATCGCCGCTGGCGCGCTTCTGGCTGCCATGCGCCTGCATGGAAAAGACATAGGCGCGGTTGAGCAGCGCCTCGTCGGCGTCCGGGTCGTAGTCGAGCACGCGGTCGACCAGTTCATATTGCCGTAGCACGACACGCACATGGGGGAGGGTTGCGCCGCTTTGCAACATATTGTTGCGAGTCTGGCGCGAAAACCGGCCCCGCCGCCGTTCATTCAAAGCCGTCGAGGCGCCGCTCTTCCGCGGATGCTGTTGCCTGGGGAAGGCGGCGCCTCGACTGGCTCACCCCGTGCGGGGTGAGCGATTCCTCAGGATCGCCGGAGCGATCAGGCCTTCTTAGCCTTGGCGTTGCACTTGGCGAGCTGGTCGGCGTCATAGGCCTTGCCCGAGACGGTGAAGCTCGACAGCGCGCCGACCTGGCGGACGACGAGTTCGCACAGGACGGCGGGGCGCTCGGGCGCCTGGCCGGCGACAAACGCGTCGTTCTGCATCCGCCATGACGTCGAGCGGGTGATGAAGCTCGTCTTGGTCGTCGCGGTGGCGGGAACGGCGACATAGGTGTCGTTCGCAGCGGCGCTGGCGGCCGTGCCGGACAGCGTGGCGGCGACAAAGGCGAGCGTGGCGATAATCTTCATGATCGGTCCTCCCAGACCTTTTTGTGCATTGCGGCATGCCCATTATCGCGATAAGTTGCAGGTTGCAACTCAAAACGGATAAGCCGCTCTCGGTCCTCGCGGATTTGCGCTAAGGATGCACAGGCGAAGAGGATCATGATGGCGAAACCGGCGGAACTGCCTAAGTTGCGAGAAACATTGCGCGAATGCAGCCTGCCTGCCGCGCTGGAGGCAATGGGCGAACGCTGGGCGTTCCTGATCCTGCGGGCGGCGTTCAACGGCCTGCATCATTTCGAGGAATTTCAGGGCGAACTCGGCATCGCGCGCAATATCCTCGCGAATCGGCTGACCCGGTTGGTCGATCACGGCATCCTCCAGCGCGTGCCGATGCCCGACGATCGCCGCAAGATCCGCTACACGCTCACCGAAAAGGGCCATGCCCTGCTGCCGACGATGATCGCGCTGCGGCAATGGGGCGAACGCTGGGAATTGTGTGCGCCGGCCTTTCCGATCCTCGTCGATACCCGCGATCGCCGCCCGATCGCACAGGTCGCGGTGCTGGCGCATGACGGGCGCGTGCTGGAAAAGGGCGACCTGATCTGGGCGCTGCCGGAGGATGTGGGCAGCGCCGTTGAATAAAGCACCGTTACCGCCTTCGCGTCCCCACGACCTTACAGCGTCTCCAGAAACCCCCGTATCGCATTCGGGATCGGCACCGGCCGCCCGGTCGGCAGATGCACGTTGACCGACACCATCACGATCGTCGCGTGCAATGCACCGGTGTCGCCATGCGCCAATTCCATCCGCATCGTCAGGCTAGACCCGCCGATCCGCGCGATCCGCACGCGGGCCTCGACAGTGTCGCCCCAGACGAACGGCTTCAGGTAATCGACCTCCGCCTTGCGCACGTGGAATTCGGTGTGGCGCCACACGTCGCCCAGCGCCGCCTCGATCCCGGTCCAGTCCCAGAATTCGGTCGCCGCGACATCGGCATATTCCAGGTAGCGCGAATTGAAGACGACCTTCTGCCCGTCGATCTCGGCGTAACGCACCCGGAACCGCGTCGAAAACGCGAAATCTTCGCTCATGCCGCCGCGACGCCCTCGCCCGACTGATCGGGCGCCTCCGGTTCGGGGCGATGCCCCCAGCGCACCAGCGACCATGCGCGCTCGTGGAAATAGAACAGCAGGATCTTAGTGATCACTTCCGTGCCGGCGATCGATCCGGCGATCTTCGCATTGCCGCTGGTGAACAGCATGCCCAGGATGAAGGTATCGATCGATCCGACGGTGC
>CAYQPM010000301.1:0-2300 GCA_964419295.1 uncultured Stakelama sp.
CATTCCAGGACGCCTATCGCCCGGCCGCCGGCATGAAGCGCTGGCTGGTCGGCACGCCCTCGATCCTCGCCATGGCCAGCCTCGAAGCGGCGCTGGACCTGTGGGACGAGGTCGACCGCACCGCCCTCGCCGCCAAGAGCGCCGCGCTCTTCGCGAGCCTCGCCGAAGCCGGCGCCGCCGCCGGCCTCGCCTGCGTCAGCCCGACCGATCCCGACCGTCGCGGCAGCCACATCAGCTTCCGCCACGACCATGCCTATGCCCTGACGCAGGCGCTGATCGCCCGCGGCGTGATCGGCGACTTCCGCGATCCGGATATCCTCCGCCTCGGCCTGACGCCGCTCTACCTCAGCCACGAAGATGTCTGGCAGGCCGGCGAGCACCTGCGCGACGTCATCGCCACCGGCGAATGGCGCGACCCGCGCTACGCGAAGCGCAACGCCGTCACCTGAGCGCGCGGCGGCGATGCATCCAATCGGGCGGCGTCAAGGGAGCGGTGGATCGCCTGGCCTCAGCCGCGAACAGGCGACCAACCGGTCCGTCATGACGTCGATCGTCGCCGGCACATGCCCCGCCAGCCAGCATCGCAGCATCGCCAGTTGGGCCGCCGCCACGCCGATTGCGAAGAGCGGGGGGTCGGCCGCATCGGCCGGCCCGCCGCCGTGCCGTGCTATCGCATGCGCCAGCCGACGCTGCAGGATCGGCGCGGCGTTCGAATCCAGGATCGGCCGTGCGATCGACCGCCGCTCCCACAGATGTTCGACCATCGACCTGACGTAGGTGCGCGCGGCCCGGCCGGACGCGGCGGTGGCCAGCGCCAGCAGGATAGGTCGCATCGCCACCAGCAGAACATCGTCCTTGCCCCGGAAATGCTCGTAGAAGGTGGATCGGCCGACGCCGGAACGGGCGATCAGATCGGCGACGCGGATCGCATCGTAGCGCCGTTCGCATGCGAGGGCGGCGAACGCATCCACCACGGCGGCTTCGGTGCGGGAAACCCGCCGCGCCTGCAAGGGAGAATGGTCGGCCATGGCGCGCTGTACCATCCGCGCTCCGGCATGGCAGCGCCGACGCGCCGGACTAAGCGGGGCAAAAGTCCGTACCGGGCGTGAATCGGCGTTTCGGGGCTCGCCAACGCCCGCTCGCCACGTCACATCGACGCGAGGATTGACCAGGGAAAGGCGGGACATGGATCATCGGGCAGTGGCGATCATCCCTTGCAGCGACCTCGACGCCAGCGAGGCATTCTACCGTCGGTTGAAATTCATCGTCGCCAGCGACTTCGGCCATTACCGTATTCTGGAGGATGGCCGCGGCTGGCATCTGCACCTCACTCATGCTGCCGGCTGGCCGAAGACGGTCGAGGACAATCCGTTCGGGCTGTACCTTTATGTCGACGACGTCGACGCGATGGCGGACGCGGTGCGTGAACTGATCATCGAAGACGGCGCCCCTCATGCAAAGCCATGGGGCACCTACGAATTCGCGGTCAGCGACCCCAGCGGCCTGCTCGTCCGCATCGGGCGGGTCATCGACGGCTGACCCTGCTGCCCAGCGCGGTTCGCCGATACGACGAACCAGAAGCCGGGCTGCCGTCTCGTCCCTCGGTCAGGATGCACAGGGCGCCCGCCAAGAAAGCCCTCACCTCGGCAGGCCTCAACCGAGGGGCCGGCGTTACCTCCAACAGATCCGTCGCTCCGGAACTGTTCAGCAAGCGTCCCCTTCGAACACAGTCTCGTCATCCCCGCGCAGGCGGGGATGACAAAGCATGAAAAGTTCTAACGGTATGACCCTAACCTGTTTTCGGGGTCCTCCGTCCCGCAAGATCAAGGGGTTCCACTCCTGCAGAACGGCGGATGCCGGAACACGTCCGGCATGACGGCGGATGTTCGCAGAGGATTGGGCATGTTTCGGGACGACTTGAGATTGACCTTCAACACATGCCTGCCGCTCCGGCCGAGGCATCCTTCGGCCGCGAGGTCGCAGCCTGTACCCGACGCAGCGCTGTCCTACACGCGGCGCTTCTGACATAGCCCGGCCATGTCGCGCCTCCCCCTCGCCGCTGCTCCTTCCGCAAGGCAGGCCGCGCGGGGCGATTTCGAACCGCACGTACCGGCAACTTCGGCAACTTCCGCGCACCACGAGGCTGTGCGACTCCGCTTCCTCGGGTCACGGGCGCGCACCTGCCGATTGCACCCCTGCCCCCCATCCCTTATAGGCCCGGCCATTCCGGCCCCGGCCCGCGATCCCTCGCGCCGCCGGGGCTGCTCTATTTCAGGGGACATGCGCATGGCTCGGCGCCG
>CAYQPM010000302.1:0-2272 GCA_964419295.1 uncultured Stakelama sp.
CCCGCGCGCGGCGAGATGGTCGAGCAGGTCGAGGAAGAAGGGCAGGTCGCCGGCATCGACGCGCTTTTCGTACAGCGTCAGGATGAACCGGTCGGCATCGGTGTCGACCAGGTAATTGCTGTTCTCCACCCCCTCGGCGATGCCCTTGGCGGAGACGAGATCGCCGACAGCGTCGTAGCGGCGAAGAAAGGCCGCGAGCGCCTCGGCGGACACCTGCGTATAGACGGCCATGCTGTTTCCCCGTGTTCGCCGTCGGTCCGGACCGGTTCCCGGATCCATGCCGCGCGGCCTGCCGCTCCCGTGCGGCTGGGTGGACCCCGGAACGGGTCCGGGGCGACGGCTTCGATCAGGCCGCAGCCTCCAGGCCGCGCGGCAGTTTGAACGCGATCGTCTCGCGCGTCGTCTCTTCCTCGCGCTCGGTCACCGTGAAGCGGGTGGAGAGCAGGTCGACCAGCTCGCGCACCAGCAGCTCGGGCGCGGACGCGCCGGCGGTGATGCCGAGCGTGCCGACGCCGTCGAGGAACCGCCAGTCGATGTCGGTCGCCCGCTGGATCAGGCGGGCCGGAATGCCTTCGCGCTCCGCCACCTCGACCAGCCGGACCGAGTTGGAGGAATTTGGCGCGCCGATCACCAGCATAGCATCGCAGGCCGCGGCGATCGCCTTCACCGCCGCCTGGCGGTTGGACGTCGCGTAGCAGATATCCTCGCCACGCGGCGGCTGCATGTTGGGAAAGCGGCGCTGCAACGTCGCGACGACGGCGGCGGTATCGTCCACCGACAGCGTCGTCTGGGTGAGGAAGGCGAGGTTGTCGGGATCGGGCGGCACGAACGCCTCGGCATCCGCCACCGTCTCGATAAGCGACATCGCGCCCGCGGGCACCTGTCCGAACGTGCCGACCACCTCGGGATGGCCTTCATGCCCGATGAAGACGATGTGTCGGCCGGCGGCGACGAGCCGTTCGGCCTGGCGATGCACCTTCGACACCAAAGGACAGGTCGCGTCGAGATAGTCCAGCCCGCGGTTCTGCGCGGCGGCGGGCACCGATTTCGGCACGCCATGCGCCGAAAAGACGACCGGGGCGCCGTCGGGCACCTGGTCCAGTTCCTCGACGAACACCGCGCCCTGTGCCTTCAGCGTATCGACGACGAACTTGTTGTGGACGATCTCGTGCCGGACATAGACGGGCGCGCCATGCTTCTCGATCGCGAGTTCGACGATGCGGATCGCACGGTCGACGCCGGCGCAGAAACCGCGGGGCGCCGCGATCAGCAGCTCGAGGGCGGGCTTGGCGCCAGCCACGGGGGGAACGGAGGCCATATCGCGCCGCATTACGCGATTGCTTGCACGCGCGAAAGCCGGTTCCTATGGTGCGCGCCGCAGCGACGGGGCGATCCGGCGATGCGTCTCTGCCCGTTCGACAAAGGTGTGCGTCTCCGTGAAAACCTCGGCTCTCGGCCTGTCCGCCCTCGCGCTCGTCCTGTCGGGATGCGCCAGCAAGGGCGAGATCGTGGAAGGCGGCATCTCGGCCGTGCGCTCCGCCTGCCCGACCGTGGGCGTCGCCGCAGGAACGGGCGACATCACGCTGTTCGATCCGGCGACCAGCCGCGACGCGACCGCGATCGACGTCGTCGCCGACATGACCAACGTGCGCGGCGCCTGCAACGATGCCGGCGACCAGATCGCCACCAGCGTCACCTTCGACGTGATCGCGCGCCGGACCCGCACCGACGCCGCCCGCGACGTGGTGCTGCCCTATTACATCGCGATCGTGCGCGGCGGCACCGCCGTCACCGCCAAGCGCAAGGGCCAGATCACCGTCCATTTCGACGCCGGCCAGGCGCGCGCGCAGGCGAGCGGCGGCGCCTCCACCCAGATCGGCCGCGCCGTCGCGACGCTGCCCGAATCGGTGCGCGACGAACTGACGCGCAAGCGCAAGGCGGGCGACGAGGATGCCGCGACCGATCCGCTGACCCGTCCCGAGATCCGCCAGGCGGTGCTGAGTGCGACGTTCGAGGCGCTGGTCGGCTTTCAGCTGACCGACGACCAGCTGAAGTATAACGCGCAGCGGTGATCCGTCTGCGCGGCCTGCGCTTCGCCGGATAGCGAGGGCGGGGCGCGTCATTCCGCGATTGACTAACCTTTGCCGCACCGGCAGAGATCGGCACGTCGATGCCGGGTCACAGCGGCATGGATGTGCGCGGGAGAGAGCCTCTTCACAAGGGGGCCGCCGAAGGAGCAACCACCCCGGAATCTCTCAGGCAAACGGGACCG
>CAYQPM010000303.1:0-2259 GCA_964419295.1 uncultured Stakelama sp.
GCTGGCTCTTCACCGCAAAGGCATCCTGCTCGCCGCGCGTGATCTGATATTTGGTCGCCACGTTCTCCGCCGTGTCGCCCATGCCCATGTACGCGCCGGGATTGGCCTTTGCGAGCACCGGGTTGGGCAGGGGATTGTAGCCGCCCATCGGAATGCGGCTCATCGATTCGAGGCCCGCGCAGATGAACGCTTCGCCCGCGCCGATCTGGATCTGGCCCATGGCGATGTGGATCGCGCTCATCGACGATCCGCAGAAGCGGTTCACCGTCATGCCGCCGACCGACAGCGGCAGGTCGGCGAGCAACCCGATCAGGCGTGCGACGTTGAGCCCTTGTTCGCCTTCCGGAAAGGCGCAGCCGAGGATGATGTCCTCGATTTCGGCGGCATCGACGCCGGTCTTCTCGATCAGCCCGCGGATGGTCTGTGCGGCGAGATCGTCCGGGCGGACACGGGCGAGGGCGCCCTTGCCGGCAAGGTGGAACGGCGAGCGCGCGTAACCGGCGATGACGACGTTGGTCATGGGATCCTCTCTGGAATAGGCATTCGAGCTTGCGGTATGCCGTATAGGTGCGATACCTTCCCATTACGTCAAGTGGCGCGAGCGGACAATATGCTCGATGGTAGAGTTTGAGAGGACATACGGATGAGCGAGATCGCGAACGTTGGGGCGGGCGCTACGGCCGCACTGGCGATCAAGCACGGCCTGCCGCTCGCGGCCGATCCGCGCCTGCTGGGCGACCTGCTGGACCGGTCCGTGGCGCGCTTTCCCGGTCGCGCGGCGATCGATTTCATGGGCCGCGTCACCACCTGGGGTGAACTGGGCGCGGCGGTGGATCGCGCGACCGCAGGGTTGCAGCGGCTGGGGGTGATGAAGGGGACGCGCGTCGCGCTGTGCCTGCCCAACACGCCTTATTACCCGATCCTGTTCTACGCGACGCTGAAGGCGGGCGGAATCGTCGTCAACGTCAACCCGCTGTACGTCGAGCGCGAGCTGACGCACCTGATCGAAGATTCGGGGGCGGAGATCATCGTCACGCCGGACGTGGCCGAAATCCAGGCGCGCGTGCTCACCGTCGCGAGCCGGACCGGCATCCGCCACGTCGTCAGCTGCCCGATCGCGGACGCGCTGCCGACCTTGAAGAAGCTCGCGTACAAGCTCGTGAAGCGCAAGGAAATCGGTCGCGCCGGACGGACGCCGCAGCATCTGTTCTTCGCCGACCTCGTCGCCGGCACCTCTGCGCCCCGCCCCGTGCCGGTGGCGCCCGGGGACGTGGCGGTGCTGCAATATACCGGTGGCACCACCGGCGTGCCGAAGGCGGCGATGCTGTCCCACGCCAATATCGTCGCCAATACGGACGCGATGCTCGTCCACGTCGGCGGCGAGAGTGCGGACCAGGACCGCGTGCTGGGCGTGCTGCCGCTGTTCCACGTCTTCGCGCTTACCAACGTGCTGACCTTCTCCACCCTCGTCGGCGCGGAAATGATCCTGTTGCCGCGCTTCGACCTCAAGCAGGTGCTGACGACGCTGAAGCGGACCCGGCCGACATATTTCCCGGCGGTGCCGACGATCTATAACGCGCTCGCCAATCTGGGTGCGGCGCAGCGGCCGGACCTGTCGTCGATCAAGGTCTGCATCTCGGGCGGCGCGCCGCTGCCGCAGGAGGTGCGCCACGCGTTCGAGGCGAACACCGGCGCCAAGCTGGTCGAGGGCTATGGCCTGTCCGAAGCGTCGCCGATCATCACCTGCAACCCGTTCGAAGGGTTGAACAAGGAAGGCTCGGCGGGCTTGCCGTTCCCCGGCACGACGATCGAGATCCGCGACCGCGAGGATCCGTCACGCATCGTAGCGGCGGGCGAGAAAGGCGAGATCTGCGCCCGCGGGCCGCAGGTGATGGCGGGCTATTGGCACAATCCGGCCGCCACCGAGGCCGCGTTCGCCGACCGCAGCTTGCGCACCGGCGACGTCGGCTATCTCGACGACGACGGCTATCTGTTCATCGTGGACCGGATCAAGGACATGATCCTGTGCGGTGGCTACAACGTCTACCCGCGGGTCATCGAGGAGGCGCTGTACGAACATCCCTCCGTCATCGAAGCGGTCGTGATCGGCGTGCCCGACGCGCATCGGGGGCAGGCGCCCAAGGCCTTTGTCGTGCTCAACCCGCCGGGTTCGGCGACACCGACCGAATTGCGCGATTTCCTGCGCGACAAGATCAGCAAGATCGAGCTTCCCCGCGAGGTCGAAATCCGCGACACTCT
>CAYQPM010000304.1:0-2254 GCA_964419295.1 uncultured Stakelama sp.
GCGGTGTCGCTGCACGCGGTGACCAAGGAGGTGCGCGACGAGATCGTGCCGCTCAACAAGAAATACGGCATCGAAGAGCTGTTGCAGGCGTGCGCCGACTATCCCGGCGCCAATAACGCGCGCCGCATCACGTTCGAATATGTGATGCTGAAGGACAAGAACGATTCGGACGAAGAGGCGCACGAGCTCGTCCGCCTGCTTCGCAAGTACAAGCTGCCGGCCAAGGTCAACCTGATCCCCTTCAACCCCTGGCCCGGCGCGCCTTATGATACGTCGACGCCCGAACGGGTGCGGCGCTTCAGCGACATCATCTTCGAAGGCGGGATTTCCGCGCCGGTGCGGACGCCGCGTGGCCGCGACATCGATGCCGCCTGCGGTCAGCTGAAGACCGCGACGGAAAAGAAAAGCCGCGCGCAGATGGACCGCGAGGCCGAGGAAAAGATGGCGGCGCTCGGCTGAGCATCCGCAGCCCCGCTCACCGCGGTCGGTGCATCCGGAACAGGTTGGCCTCGGTGACGTCGAAATAGTCGGCCGGTCCGCCGCCGCGAAGGATCGGCCGGGCCCGCGCGGTCTGATAGACCCCGCCCTCCAGCATGGCGGTGTCGATGTGGATGCCGATCGCCTCGCCGATCACCAGATACTGGTCGAGCGCCGCGCCATGCCGGTCGGTCAGCCGGATGAGCTGGGTCAGCTTGCACTCGAACGCGACCGGGCTCGCCGCGACTCGCTCGGGCGCGACGAATCGGGACGGCAGCGTCTCCAGCCCGGCGAGCGCGAACTCGTCCACATCGGGCGACACCATCGCGGATGTCGCGTTCATCGCCTCCGCCAGATCGCGGGTCGCGAGGTTCCAGACGAATTCGCCGGTCGCCTCGACATTGGCGACACTGTCTTTCCGGCCCACGCTGGAAAAGGCGATCAGCGGCGGCATGTAGTTGATCAGGTTGAAGAAGCTGTACGGCGCGAGGTTGCGCACGCCGTCCGGGGACACGGTGCTGATCCAGCCGATCGGTCGCGGCGCGACCATCGCATTGAGGGGGTCATGCGGCAGGCGGTGGCCGGCGCGGGGTTCGTAGAAATGCCATTCGGTCATGCCCGCATAACTGCTACAGATCACAGATGGACCCAAGAGCGCCCGACACCGTCCTGCCCGGCACGTCGATCTTCCGCCATGCGCTGGCGACGCGGATCTGGCACTGGATCAACGCGATCGCGATCTTCATCCTGATCGGCAGCGGGCTCGGCATCTCCAACGCTCATCCGCGGCTGTACTGGGGACGCTACGGGGCGAACTTCGATCATGCCTGGGCGCAGCTGCCGCGCTTCCCGGCGTGGATCACGATCCCTGCCAGCTACAATCTGGCGATCTCGCGCCGCTGGCACCTGCTGTTCGCGCTGGTTCTGGCATTCGGCCTGCTCGCGTTCATGATCGCGAGCCTGATCAACCGCCATTTCGCCCGCAACCTCAGGCTGAAGGCGGCCGACGTCAGCCCGGCGCACCTGGCCGAGGACGTGCGCGACCATCTCAACTTCCACTTCCACGATGCCGACGACCCCGGCGCGTACAATTCGCTCCAGAAGTGGAGCTACATCCTGACGATCTTCCTGGCGCTGCCGCTGATGATCCTGACGGGACTGGCATTGTCACCCGGCATGGACGCCGCCTGGCCCTGGCTGCTCGACCTGTTCGGCGGACGGCAATCGGCCCGCTCGATCCACTTCGTCACCTGTGCCGCGATCGGCGGCTTCGTGGTCGTGCACCTGACGCTGGTCATTCTGGCGGGCGTGGGCAACGAAGTCCGTTCGATGATCACCGGCCGGTGGACGGTGCCGCCCGACGGAGACCGTTCATGATCCTTCCCCGTCGTTCGCTCATCGCCGGTGGCGCCGGCCTGCTGCTCGCCGGCTGCGACAAGGTCGCGGCACTGCCGCAGGCGCGCAGGATCCTGTTCGCAGGCGAGGACATGCATCGCGGCCTGCAACGCGCGCTGATGGATCGCGGGGCACTCGCACCCGAATTCACCCGCGAACAGATGTCGCCGATCTTCCGCGCGAACGGCACCCGCGATCCCGGCACGCCGTCCTATGCCGCCATGGTCGCGAACGGGTTCGCCGACTATCGCCTGCGCATCGGCGGCCTGGTCGACCGTCCTCTGTCGCTGAGTCTCGACCAGCTCGCCGCGATGCCGGCCCGCAGCCAGATCACCCGCCACGATTGCGTCGAGGGATGGAGCGCGATCGGCCAATGGCAGGG
>CAYQPM010000305.1:0-2226 GCA_964419295.1 uncultured Stakelama sp.
TTCCAGCTGGTCGACGACGCGATCGACTATGTCTCCGACGCGGGGACGATGGGCAAGGATGCCGGCGACGACTTCCGCGAAGGCAAGATGACGCTGCCCGTCATCCTCGCCTATGCGCGCGGCGACGCCGACGAACGCAAGTTCTGGAAGGACGCGGTCGAGGGCCGGCGCGCCGGGGACGAGGATTTCGCCCATGCGATCGAACTGGTCCGCAAGACCCGGTCGGTCGACGATACGCTCGCCCGCGCGCGCCACTATGGCCAGCGTGCGATCGATGCGATCGGCGGCTTCCCGAACGGCAAGGCGAAGGATGCGATGATCGAGGCGGTCGAGTTCGCGGTCGCCCGCGCCTACTGAACCAACCTCGCAGCGGGCCGGTCAGCAGCTCGCGCAGTCGCCGCCCATCTCCACCTGCAAGGTCGCATGACCGATATGGAACCGGTCGTGGAGCATCTTGCGCGCGGCCACCAGGAAGGCGTCGCCCGGATAGCCGCCGGGTATCACCAGATGCGCGGTCAGCACCGGTTCGGTCGTCGACATCGGCCAGATGTGCAGGTCGTGGACGCGCGCCACGCCAGGCAGGCTCTGCAGCGCTGCGGTGACCGCGTCATAGTCGATCGCGCGCGGCACCGCGGCCAATGACATCTCCACGGTCTCGCGCAGCAGGCCCCACGTCTGCCACAGGATGATGGCGGCGATCACCAGGCTGACGAGCGGATCGATCCAGCCGAAACCCGTCGCCCAGATCGCAATGCCCGCCAGCACCACGCCGGCCGACACCGCGGCATCGCTCAGCATGTGCAGATAGGCGCCGCGGATGTTGATATCGCCCTTGCGCCCGCGCGCGAACAGCCACGCCGTCACCGCGTTGACGGCGATGCCGATGCCAGCCACCACGGAGATGGTGACGCCGGCCACGACCGGGGGGTCGTCGAACCGCTGCACCGCCTCCAGCACGATCGCCCCCAGCGCGACCAGCAGCAGCAGCGCATTGGCCAGCGCCGCCAGGATCGTCGATCCTTTCAGCCCATAGGTATAGCGCTTGGTCGGCGCACTGCGCGCCAGCGCCGCGCCGCCCCATGCCACCGCGAGGCCGAGCACGTCGGACAGGTTGTGCCCCGCATCGGCCAGCAGCGCGACCGACCCGGTCCACATCCCTGCGCCGCCCTCGGCCAGCACATAGGCGATGTTGAGCGCGATCCCGATCGCGAAAGCGCGGTCGAAGGTGTCGGGCGCATGCGAATGGCCGTGGCCGTGCCCCGAACCATGGTCGTGCCCATGGTGATGATGATGTCCGCTCAATGCACCCGCCCGACTGAAGGATCAGACCCGGCGCCTAACAGAGGCGGGGCAGGAGATACTAGGACGTCGATCCACGACGATGCGCGTGCCCTGCGCCTTCGACCGTAACCGCCGCGTCCGTTTCTTCACCGGCGGACCAAGGAGCCCGGCATGCTGACCCCGCGCGACGGATTGCGGCGCGTGCCGCACCCGGGCCAGGGACGCTGCGGCGACGTGCGATCCGAGATCGCACGTCGCCTGTCGGTCACAGCTTCTCGGTGAGTTCCGGGACCAGCTTGAACAGGTCGCCGACCAGGCCGATGTCCGCCACCTGGAAGATGGGGGCGTCCTCGTCCTTGTTGATCGCGACGATGACCTTGCTGTCCTTCATCCCGGCAAGATGCTGGATCGCGCCCGAGATGCCGACCGCGACATAGACTTCGGGGGCGACGATCTTGCCGGTCTGGCCGACCTGATAGTCGTTCGGCGCATAGCCTGCATCCACCGCCGCACGGCTCGCGCCGACGCCGGCGCCCAGCTTGTCCGCGAGCGGATCGATCAGCGCGTGGAACTGCTCGCCCGAACCCAGCGCACGGCCACCCGACACGATGATCTTCGCGCTGGTCAGTTCCGGACGCGCATTCTCTGCGATCTCCGACCCGACGAAGGTCGAGATGCCGGTGTCGCCCTTCG
Source organism: uncultured Stakelama sp. (assembly GCA_964419295.1). Classification (GTDB taxonomy): domain Bacteria; phylum Pseudomonadota; class Alphaproteobacteria; order Sphingomonadales; family Sphingomonadaceae; genus Sphingomonas. The sequence continues at coordinate 1,975 of CAYQPM010000305.1, forward strand.
ACGCCACCGCCTCGATTTCGCCCGAACCACCCTCGGTCGCCGCCTTTTCGAAGGCGGTGCCGCGTACGGTGATCACCTTCTTCGCGTCCGACGACTGTACCGTCGCGATCGCGTTGCCGGCGTAGATCGGACGCGTGAACGTATCCTCGCTCTCGACCGACAGGATGTCGCTGATCTGCATGACGTCGAGCAGGGCAGCGACGCGCGGCGCGACGTTCTTGCCGGTGGTGGTCGACGGCGCGACGAAGGCAT
>CAYQPM010000306.1:0-2224 GCA_964419295.1 uncultured Stakelama sp.
TGCCGTTCGCCGCCTTGGTCGGGTCGATCGTCGCGTTGAACTTGGCGATCCGCGTGTCGCCGGCAGCGGTGGCGGCCGCGGTCGTCCAGCTGTAGTTGCCCGCGCGCTCGCTCAGGCCATAGCGGGCGAAGGCGACGGTCGATTTCGCGCCCATTGCCGCGGTGCGGCGGGTGTTGTCGCCGGCATCGCGGCGGAAATAGCCCGCCCAATTCTCTTCGTTGGTGAGGTAGGTCATCCACGGCATCGTGCCGTTGGCGCAATTGTTGATCGTGCCCCGCCCGGCAACACCGGTCGGGGAATAGGCGGTGTACAGCAGCGCATTGCCCGCGACCGGCCCCGAAAAGCTCGTCGGCGTGAACGGCGTGATCCGGCGATTGAGGCTGCCGCCCTGCACATAGGTCCAGCCGCCGCTGCCCCGCGTGATCTCGACCACGCTGACGCCATGGCATTCCATTTCCTTCAGAACCTCCGCGGTCGGGCGGACGCCGCCGCTGCTCGTCGGGCCGTTCACATGAAGGTAGTTCGGCGTGATATTCTCGTGGTTCAGCACCAGCAGACCGCGGCTGCTGCTGCTCGCATCGGGCGTGCTGCCGCTGGCGGCGAGGCCGAAATAGCTCATGCCGTCATGGTGATCGCCGGCGCGCGCCGAGAACGTCGTGTCGCTGCCGTCGTTGGCATAGGCGCCGACGCTGGCGTTGATCGGATCGCCCAGGCGATAGAGCACCGTCGCCTGATAGCCCGACGGCACCGCGACGATATCGGCCAGGCTCTTGGGGACCGCCGTGAAGTCCAGCGTCGCGGGCGTGACGGTGACGATGGTGTCCGCGACCGAGGCGATACCGTCGGTCGAAACGGTCTTGAACTGAAAGCCCAACGGGGTCGCCGATGTGACCGCAGGGGCGGTGAAGGTGGCCGTCGTGGTCGCCGCGCCGTCGAGCGCCACGATCGGGCCGCTCGTCTGCGTCCAGCCGCTGCTGCTCGCCTTGCCGCTCGTCACCGTGCCGACCAGCGACACCGTCTTGCCCGTCGAGGTGGTGATCGCCGATCCTGCGGTCACCGTCGTCGCGCGCCGCTTGTCGTCGTTGTCGCAGCCACTGAGCATCACCCCGCCGAACACCGCCGCGGTCATCGCCGACAGGCCGCCGCCAAGCGTCTGGCGGCGCGAATAGCGGGATGCGATCAGATCGTTGATGTGCGCGTTGGCACTGCCGTTGGTGTCGATGTCGCCATCATCATAGCCGATCGTCGGCTGGCCCAGCATGGTCATGGAATTTTCCCCCGATTTGCGGCGTCTCCGCCGCGACAACGGTGCTTTGGCGGGTGAAAGCGGCAATCCGGTTGCTTGCGGATGACGGCCCGATGAATCATGGATGACGGATCGAAGACAAGCCTTTCGGCACCAGCGGGACTTGGCTGCGCTGCGCCACGTCGGTTGACAGCTCGCGACGATCAGCTAATAGCGCGCGCTTGCCGGCGGGTTCGCCCGTCGTGCATCCGTCCAAGACAGCAGGTGCCTGGGAATATGCCCCGGCTTAATGTCCTGCCGAGACGGGGACAGGAATTCAGGAACCGTTCGCGATAGCCTCGCGCGCGGGTCTGCCGCCCTTCACGGGTGCCTTCCCCATCGATGGACAACCCCGGCGGGGTTTTCCCCACCGGTTTGTAACCGGGCGGGTCGCTTGCGATCCGTTCAAACGTGGAGAATGGCATGGATCGTGCTCAAAAGGCCGCGGCCGTTGCCGAGTTGAATCGCACCTTTTCCGAAGTCGGCGTGGTAGTCGTTACCCGCAACAACGGAATGACGGTTGCCCAGTCCACCCGACTGCGCAACGCGATGCGTGATGCCGGCGCGACCTACAAGGTCTCGAAGAACAAGCTTGCCAAGATCGCACTCGATGGCACCGATTACGGTTCGGTGGGCGACATGCTCACGGGTCCCGTCGGCCTCGCCACCTCGATCGATCCGGTCGCCGCAGCAAAGATTGCGGTCGAATTCGCGAAGACGAACGACAAGTTCGAAATCGTGGGCGGAGCGATGGGTGCGACCCCTCTCGATGTCGCTGGCGTGCAAGCGCTCGCTACCCTGCCCTCGCTGGATGAACTCCGGGCGAAGATCGTCGGCCTTCTCGTTGCTCCGGCAACGAAGCTCGCGACCATCACCCAGGCTCCCGCGGCGCAGATCGCGCGCGTGCTGTCGGCCTATGCCGAGAAGGAAGCCGCCTGA
>CAYQPM010000307.1:0-2188 GCA_964419295.1 uncultured Stakelama sp.
GCCGGGCGATCGCCTTCGACACGGTCGGGTTGGACAGGCCGAGCGCCTGCGCCGCGCCCGCGAACGAGCCACGCTCGGCGACCTTGGCAAAGATCGCCCAGGCTTCGAAATCGGGAAGGCGACGTGTCATTTCCGGCAATGATGAGATGCCATCATTTCTATTTCGTCAAGTCGGGATCGCGCCCATCTTGCTGTCATCAAGACGAAACGCTGCAATATCAGGAGATACCGACATGATCGAACGTCGCCCCTTCGCAACGCTCGGCGGTGCCAATCACGGTTGGCTCGACGCCAAGCACCATTTCTCGTTCGCCAATTACTACGATCCCAAGCGCATGGGATGGGGTCCGATCCGGGTCTGGAACGACGATACGATCGCCGCCGGCACCGGCTTTCCGCCGCACCCGCATGCCGACATGGAGATCATCACCTATGTCCGCAACGGTGCCATCACGCACCAGGACAGCCTCGGCAACATCGGCCGCACCGAAGCCGGCGACGTGCAGGTGATGAGCGCCGGGTCCGGCGTGCGGCATTCCGAGTATAACCGCGAGGATGCGACGACGCAGATCTTCCAGATCTGGATCGAGCCCAAGACCCGCGGTGCCGCCCCGTCCTGGGGTGCGAAGCCCTTTCCCAAGGGCGAACGCTCCGGCCGGTTCGTGACGCTGGCGAGCGGCTTCGGCGACGATGCCGACGCGCTGCCGATCCGCACCGACGCCCGCATCGTCGGTGCGACGATCAAGGCGGGCGAAACCGCCGATTATGCGCTCGGCGCCGGGCACCACGCCTATCTCGTGCCCGCGACCGGCGCGGTCGAGATCAACGGCGTGAAGCTCGATGCCCGCGACGGTGCCGCGATCGTCGATGAAAGCGTGATCCGCGTCACCGCGATCGAGGATGCCGAGATCGTCCTGGTCGACGCCGCCTGAACCCCGACAGCCCGAGGAGACCCGCCATGCCTTTCATCACCACCAGCGACGGCACCGAGATTTTCTACAAGGACTGGGGTGCGAAGGATGCGCAGCCCGTCGTGTTCCACCACGGCTGGCCGCTCAGCGCCGACGATTGGGACGGCCAGATGATGGCGTTCCTCGATGCCGGCTATCGCGTGATCGCGCATGACCGGCGGGGACATGGCCGCTCGACGCAGACGTCGTCCGGCAACGACATGGACACCTATGTCGCCGACGTCGTCGCGCTGACCGACGCGCTCGACCTGAAGGACGCGGTCCATATCGGCCATTCGACCGGTGGCGGCGAGGTGGCGCGCTACGTCGCGCGCGCCGAGCCGGGTCGCGTCGCCAAGGCGGTGCTGATCAGCGCGGTCGCGCCGGTGATGGTGCAGGGGCCGAACAACCCCGACGGCGTCCCGATGAGCGTGTTCGACGACATCCGCGTCCAGACCGCAACCAACCGCGCGCAATATTTCCAGGACTTCACGCTCCCCTTCTTCGGCTACAACCGCGACGGCGCGGCGGTGAAGGAAGGCGTGCGCCAGAACTGGTGGCGGCAGGGCATGATGGGCGGGATCAAGGCGCATGTCGATTGCATCGCCGCCTTCTCCGAAACCGACTTCACCGACGATCTGAAGGCGATCGCGGTGCCGACGCTGGTGATGCACGGCGAGGACGATCAGATCGTGCCCTTCGCGATCACCGGCCGCAAATCGGCCGATCTGGTGCCGGGCGCGGTGCTGAAGTCCTATCCCGGCTATCCCCACGGCATGCCGACCACGCATGCCGACGTGATCAACGCCGATCTGCTGGCCTTCGTGCGCGGCTGAGGCACCCGCTTCGATCATCGTGTCCCCGCCCGCGCGGGGACACATCGCCCGGTCTGATCCGTTGCCCCGACCGATAGCAGCAAGGACCCGGCATGAGCGACACCATCCTGATCTTCTACGGCTCGTACCGGTCCGACCGGCAGGGCATTCGCCTCGCCGATTACCTCGTCCGCGCCTTTGCCGAACGCGGCGCCACGGCCGAACTGATCGACGCGAAGGCGCTCGACCTGCCGATGCTCGACCGGATGTACAAGGAATATCCCAAGGGCGAGGCCCCGCCGGCGCTCGAGGCGCTGGCGCGCAAGATCGAGGCGGCCGACGCCTTCGTGTTCGTCGCCGGCGAATACAATTGGAGCGTCCAGCCCGGCCTCAAGAACCTGACCGACCATTTCCTGGAGGAAT
>CAYQPM010000308.1:0-2183 GCA_964419295.1 uncultured Stakelama sp.
GCGCGATCTTGTACGGGACCAGCTCGGTGTCCTTCTTGGTGATCGGATCGTCGAAACGACGGCCGATCAGGCGCTTCACCGCGAAGATGGTGTTGTCGCCGTTGGTCACGGCCTGACGCTTCGCCGGCTGGCCGACCAGCCGCTCGCCGTCCTTGGCGAAGGCGACGATCGACGGCGTGGTGCGCGCGCCTTCCGCATTCTCGATCACCTTGGGCTTGCCGCCCTCCATCACCGCAACGCAGCTGTTGGTCGTGCCGAGGTCGATACCGATTACTTTAGCCATGTGTGCTTGCTAGCCCCTCACATACGAAAACATTAGCAACTCGAAGGAACCTTTGCCCCGTTACGGCAGCGAAAGCTCCTCTGTATGGCCGGGATATAGGTGGGGTTCCGCTTGCCGCAAGACGGCGCGACCCATAGTGGCATGAGTCGAAACGAGCCGATCGGGCGAGAGGACGATGCGATGACGCGCTGGTGGATGCTGATGACGGCGGCGGCGCTGTCGATGGGTGTGTCGTCGTGCGGCGGACCCGACCGGGTGAGCGTCGACGACGCCTGGATCCGGCTGCCGGCCGTGCCGGGGCGACCGGGCGCGGCCTATTTCACGCTGGAGGGCGGCCGGTCGAATGCCACGCTGATCAACGTCAGCGCCGATATCGCGATCCGTGCCGAGATGCACGAGAGCATGACCGGCCCCGGCGGCACGGCGAGCATGAAGCCGCTCGACAGCGTCACCGTTCCCGCGCGGCAGGACACCGTCTTCGCGCCGGGCGGGCGGCATGTGATGCTGTTCGACATCAACCCCAAGGCCAAGGCCGGGCGCATCTACAAACTGACGCTGAACTTCGCCAACGGCGGGCGGATCTATGCCGACGCGACGGTCGTGGGCGCCGCCGACCCGAAGCCCGACTTTTGATTGCGGCTGGAGGATTGGTCGAACCCCTCTCCACTGCCCTCATCGTCATCCCGGCGAACGCCGGGACCCATGGTTGCGATGATGCCAATGGCGTGTTCCATCGCCTGGTCATCGTGTCCATGGATCACGGCGTTCGCCGGGATGACGACGGTTCTGCGCGGGGCGGGTCATAACTCCATGCCCCTCTTTACCAAAGCCCCTGCCGCCGACGCGCGCCCCCTCACCCCCGGCGAACGGGCGCTCGCCGCGTCGGTGTTCCACGACAGGATCGACTATGACGCGGTCCGCTTGTCGCGGACGAAATGGGCGTTCTTCCAGCCGCGCGACACGGTCATGGCGCCGTGCGGCTGCATCCACTTCCACCCCGCCGGCCATGGCTGGCGCGACGACTTCGCCGCCGCGGCGCTGACCGACCAGGGGCTCTTCATCCACGAGATGGTGCATATCTGGCAGCACCAGCGCGGCATATTCCTGCCGCTCGCCCGTCATCCGTGGTGCCGATACGACTATACGATGAAGCCGGGACAGCCGCTCCACCGCTACGGTATCGAGCAACAGGGCGAGATCGTGCGGCACGCCTTTCTGCTGCGCCACGGCGCCCGCGTGCCGGGGGCGCCGCCCTTGTCCCAATATGAGACGCTGTTGCCGTTCGGCTAGAGCGCGTCGAAATCGATCGGCGCGTGCCGGTCGAGCGTCTGCGGTGCCTCCGGCATCGGGTATTTCAGACCGGTCGCGCAGTTGAACAGCACGACGCGCTCGTCCTCGTCGACCTCACCCGTCTTCAGCGCTTCGCGATAGGCGGCGAGCGTCGCGCCGCCTTCGGGACAGAGCAGCAGCCCGTCTTGGCGCGCCGCATCGTCGACCGCCTTGAGGATCGCGGGATCGCCGACGCCGAGCGCCTTGCCGCCGCTCTCGCGCACCGCGCGCAGGATCAGGAAGTCGCCCACCGCCTTCGGCACGCGGATGCCCGCGGCGACGGTATGCGCGTCCTCCCATCGCTCGGCATGTTCGACGCCCGCCTCGAACGCGCGGACGATCGGTGCACAGCCCGACGCCTGCACCGCATACATGCGCGGACGCTTCGATCCGATCCAGCCCAGCGCTTCCAGTTCGTCGAACGCCTTCCACATCCCGATCAGGCCGGTGCCGCCGCCGGTGGGGTAGAAGATCGCATCGGGCAGGTCCCAGCCGAACTGCGCGGCGAGTTCCAGACCCATCGTCTTCTTGCCCTCGATCCGGTACGGCTCCTTCAGCGTCGAGAAATCGA
>CAYQPM010000309.1:0-2178 GCA_964419295.1 uncultured Stakelama sp.
TCCGAGATCATCAGCGTCATCGACGGCATCGCCTTCCAGACCAATCTGCTGGCGCTGAACGCCGGTGTCGAGGCGGCGCGTGCCGGTGATGCGGGCCGTGGTTTCGCGGTGGTCGCATCCGAGGTCCGCGCGCTGGCGCAGCGGTCCGCCGAGGCGGCCAAGGACGTCAAGACGCGGATCACCGCCTCGTCCGAACAGGTCGATGCCGGCGTCGGACTGGTCAGCGAAACCGGCGCCGCGCTTCAGCGGATCATCGCCCGCTTCACCGAAATCAGCGACCTGGTCAGCCAGATCGCGGTTGCCGCCGAACAGCAGGCGACCGGCCTGCAACAGGTCAATACCGCGGTCGGCGAAATGGACGGCGTGACGCAGCAGAACGCCGCGATGGTCGAGGAATCGACCGCCGCCGCCCGCGCCCTGTCGGGAGAAGCCGACGAGCTAGCCCGTCAGGTCGCCCGCTTCCGGATCGAGGCTGCCGCAAGCCGCCCCGTCGCCGTCGCCCAGGCGCTTCCCGTCCACCGCCTTCAGCAGCGCGCCGCTCAGGCGGGCCGCCGTCTCGGCAACCAATCCCGCCGTGGCGGATCCGCCGCCGTCGCAGTCGCCCCCGCGGACGACTGGTCCGACTTCTGATCCGATCGCTTCAACGAAAGTCGAACAGCATGCCCGCCCTTTCGCAACCACCCTTCCCCTTGCCAGCGACGCTCGACACGTCCGCTGCCGGCCCGCTGCGCCACGCGCTGCTCGCCGGTATCGAACGCGGCGAGGCGCTGCGCCTGGACGGTGCGGAGGTCGCGCGGATCGGGCAGGCCTGCCTGCAGGTGCTCGCCAGCGGTCGCGCCTCCGCGCTCGCCGGCGGGCTCGGCTTTCGCATCGACAATCCGAGCGACGCACTGACCCGCATGATCCAGCTCGCCCGGCTCGACGCGCTGTTCGATCCAGCACCCGACGCGATCGCCTGAAAGGACAATCGATGAACCTCGACGAGATCCAGCAGATCTTCTTTCAGGAATGCGACGAAGGGCTCGCCGCGATGGAGGTCAGCTTCGCGACCGTCCGTCAGGGCAGCCATGACGGCGAGACGATCAACACGATCTTCCGCTCGGTCCATTCGATCAAGGGCGGCGCGGGCGCGTTCGGCCACGAACGGTTGCAGGCGTTCACCCACGAATACGAAACCCTGCTCGACCTGGTCCGCAACGGCACGCTGACGCTGTCGTCGGACCTGCTCGGCACCATCGTCGGCGCGTTCGACATGCTGGCGGACCATGTCGCCGCGGCGCGCGACGGCGGCGCCGCCCCCGCCGACGGCGCGATGCTGGCGCGACTGGTCGCCGCCTCGACGCCCACCGCCGCGACCGCGCCGGTCGCTGCACCCGCACCGGCGCCCGAGCCCGCGCCCGTCGCAACGGATAGCTTCGACGGTTTCGACGACCTGTTCGACCTGTGCTCGGAGCCGGCTCCGCCCGCCGCAGGCAACGGCGGCGACTGGTCCGTGACCTTCGTGCCGGGCAGCGACGCGCTGGAGAACGGCGGCGACCCGCTGCTGCTGGTCCGCGAACTGACGATGCTCGACGGCGAGATCGTCGCCGCCGACATCGCGCGCCTGCCGCTGCTCGACGATCTGGATCCGGAACGCTCCTATCTCGGCTGGCAGGCGATCGTCCCGGGCACCGTTTCCGAGGACGACATACGCGGCATCTTCGAATTCATCGGCGATTGCCAACTCGACGTCGTCCGCATGGGTGCTCCGGCAAATGCCGAAGCCGACGACGAGATGCTGATCGACCTGCTCGACGCGCCGATCGCCGCCGTTGCGGACGCTGCCCCGATCGCCCCACCGGCGGCGCCGGTGGCGGTCGAGGCGCCGCCGATCGCGCCCGCCGCCACGGTCCTGCCGTTCGAGCCCGCAGCGCCGCGCACCGTCGCACCGCCGCCCGCGCAGACGATCCGCGTCGATCTCGACAAGCTCGACCGGCTCGTCAACCTCGTCGGCGAACTCGTCATCACCCAGGCGATGCTGGCGCAACGCCTGTCCGAACATGCGATGGGCGGCATCAGCGAACTGACCGACCTCGACCACCTGACGCGCGAGTTGCAGGAATCGACCATGGCGATCCGCGCCCAGCCGATGAAGACGGTGTTCAGCCGCGTGCCGCGCATCATCCGCGAACTGGAGGT
>CAYQPM010000310.1:0-2167 GCA_964419295.1 uncultured Stakelama sp.
CCGGTCAGCGTCGATGCGGCGATGGCCGCCGCCTCGGTGACCCGCACCATCTCGAGCACGAGGACACGATCGAGAACCTTGCTGGCGTTCAGGCTGGCGTCAGGCATGCTGTTCCCTTTGTTAAACGTGTATAACGAAGCCTACGAGGCCGAGGCTGCCTTGTCGAGCGATGAAGCCCGCGCATTGACCGACTATAAGGTGATCGCCGCCTTCATGCCGACCAGCCCCACGTCGGCCGCGCTGCGAACGCCGCCCGGCTGGTGGATATACTGAAGGTTGGGGCGCAGCTCCAGCCACTCGGCCGGATGGATGCTGTAATAGACCTCCGCGGCATATTCCGCGTCGCGTACGGGGGTGCCGGGGACCAGGCGGTCGGCCGTGGCGGCGCGGCCGTTGACGTTGGTGCGCGCCAGCCCGAAACCGAGCACGTCGCCCGGCACCGCCGGCACCAGCCCCTTGTAGAACAGGCCGACGGACACCTGGTTGTCGGTGACCGACGTGGCGCGGTCCGCCTGCGTCACGTTCGCGAACATCGAGAGCCCGGTCAGTGATTTGCCGTCTTTCGACGTGCCGGTCAGCTGCTGCTGCATCATCGCATAGACGCCGTATCGGCTGCTATGCCGCAGGGGGTCCAGCCCGGTGACGATCGACGGACGGCGGTCGATGTCGAGCAGCACGTCGTCGCCATCCACCGTCGCGATCCAGCCGCCGACCTTGTACGATCCGACATGGCCGCCGCGCTCACCCGCGCCGCCGCCGCGGGTCCACCCGATCTCGATCGGGATCAGCGCGCCGGTCGCCCCGTGAAAGTGCGCGACGAAGAAGTCGTTGTCGAGGTTGCGTGGATTGATCTCGTACACCCCGCCCTGCACGTACAGGTCGCGCGGCAGGTCGATGCGGACGCGGGCACCCCATTGGCCGACGGGCCAGTTCTGCCAATAGTCGCCGACCAGATTGCCCGGCTGCGCACCGCAGAAGCTGAGGTTCATGAAGTGGCACGAGAAAACGGCGAAGTCCTCGCCGGGATTGGTGCGACCCAGCTTGATCTCGACCGCGGGTCCGATGCGCTGTTCGTACCAGAGCTGCGTCACGCGCACCGTCTGGCCGCGGCCATAGACCTCCTGCACCTGCTGGAGCGCGTCGATCCCAGCGTCGGCGGTCAGGTTGCGGCCACGGCGCCACGTCACCGTCGCCTGCACGGCGCCGCCCTTCAACCCGGCAAGCGTCTCAAGGTCGAGCAGCACGCCCGCATCGAACTGACCCGTCTCGCGGAACAGCTGCCGGTCGCCGCCTGCGAAGTTATAGCCGCTTTCGGAGGCATAGCGCGCGGTCACACCGATCCCGCGTTCGCCCAGACGGGTGCGGATCGCCTGCCAGTCGCCGATCAGGCCGGCGGGCGGCGCGCTCTGCGTATCGCCGATCAGCGCGGAGGGCGAGGTATCACGGGCGCGCGCGGCGGGTGTCCGCGGGCGGCGCTGGGTATCGCTTTGGCTGCTGTAGGGCGCCGCCTCCGCGGTATCGGGCGCCGGCGGCGAGGCGCCGACGTCCACCTGTTGGCCCCATGCCGCGGTGCCGGCGAGCAGCGCGGCCGGGAAGCAAAGGCTGGCCGCGACGCGGCGAAGGGAGGCTGGCGTCATCATCGGACCCCGTCGGATTGCGCGCGGCGCAACGCCGCTCCGCCTCTTGAACGGACGGCTCGGGCAATGGTTCGCCCGTGCCGAAGGGTTGCCGGTCGATTGTGGCAGATCGGCCACGGTGCGACCGGGGCCCGTCGATCAGTCGCGCAGCAGCTCGTTGATGCTCGTCTTGCTCCGGGTCTGCGCATCGACGCGCTTGACGATCACCGCGCAATACAGGCCGGGCTTGCCGTCGCCGCCACCGGTCGAACCCGGCACCACCACGGCATAAGGCGGCACTTCGCCCTTGAAGACTTCGCCCGTCGCACGATCGACGATCTTGGTCGATGCGCCGAGATAGACGCCCATCGACAGCACCGCGCCCTCGCCGACGCGCACGCCCTCCGCCACCTCGGACCGCGCACCGATGAAGGCGCCGTCACCGATGATGACCGGATCCGCCTGCAACGGCTCCAACACGCCGCCGATGCCCGCTCCGCCCGACAGGTGGACGTTGCGGCCGATCTGCGCGCAGCTGCCGACCGTCGCCC
>CAYQPM010000311.1:0-2166 GCA_964419295.1 uncultured Stakelama sp.
GCGCAATATGCGCGCGGCTTCCTCGCGCCGCCGCTCAGCGTGCTCTACGTCGCCAACCCGCGGCTATCGACCGTCGAGCCGGAACGCTCGACCAACTATCAGGCGGGCGCGGTCTATCACGGCACGCACCTCAGCCTCGACGCCGACGTCTACAAGATCGACTTCACCAACAAGTTCACCTCGGTCGTGTCGACGGTGCCGGGGGAGGGGACGGTGTTCCTCAACCAGGGCGCGGTCCAGTACAAGGGCGTCGAGGGGCAGATCACCTACGCGCTGCCGCATGGCATGGCGGTGTTCGCGAACGGATCGCGCAATTACGCCAAGACCGACAATGCCGGCACGATCCGGCAACAGGTCGCCAAGGCACCCGAATGGACCGCGGCCGGCGGCGTGCTGGTCAAGTCTGGCCCCATCCGCTTCTCGTTGATCGACAAATGGGTCGGCAGGCAGTTCTTCGTCGCTCCGGCGGGCTCCACCGTGGTCGGCAACGCCTATGACAATCCGACCTATCAGAGCCGCGGCTACAACGTCGCGATCCTGTCCGCACGTTACGACATCGGGCCGGTGCGGATCGGTGCCGAGGTCAACAACCTGTTCGATTCGCGGCGGGTCACGAACATCAGCGCCGGCAAGAGCGCGCAGTACGATCAGTATTTCTACCAGACCGGCCGCGCGGTGACCGGCGACGTCACGGTCACCTTTTAATGCTGTGGCTCGCGCTCTTGGTCGCGGCGACCGCGCCCAAGGTCGCGCCGTTGCCGATCGACCTTGATCCCGCGCGGGTCCTGCCGCCGCCGCCGGCCGCGGGCGGCGCGCAGGCGGCGGCGGAGCTGGCCGAGTTGCACGCTGCGGAGGCTGCGCGTTCGCCCGCGGACGAAGCCGCGGCGCGACGCGATGGCGACACCAAGAACGCGTCGATCTTCGCCGGCGTCCTCGGCCCGCGTTTCGACCTCGACAGGTTGCCCCGGACCGCATTGCTGCTGGCGATGACGCGCGCGACCGAAAAGGCGACGATCGACCGCGGCAAGTCCGCCTTTCGCCGGCTGCGGCCCTACGCGATCGACCCCACGCTGCGCAGCTGCAAGCGCAACGAGGATCTGTATTCGAGCTATCCGAGCGGCCACACCGCGATGGCCTATGCGATGGGCGAGGTGCTCGCCCGGCTGGTCCCGACCCGGGCCGCCGCCATCCTCGAGCGGTCCGCCGGCTATGCGGAGAGCCGCATCGTCTGCGGCCAGCATTGGCGCAGCGACGTCGGCGCCGGTGCGGTGCTGGGCGCGCTCGTCGCCGAACGGCTGATGGCGCTGCCCGCCTTCGCCGGCCAGTTCACGAAGGCCCGCGCCGAACTGGCCGCGGCGGGGATCCGTTAGGGCGCCGGCAGGACCAGCACGGCGCGCAGGCCCGGATCGTTGTCTTCGATGACGAGCCTTCCGCGATGCAGGGCGGCGATCGCGGCGACGAGGTTGAGCCCCAGCCCGTTGCCGGGCCGGCTGCGGCTTTCCTCAAGCCGGACGAAGCGGCGGACGATCCGCGCACGGTCTACCTCCGCCACACCCGGTCCGTCGTCCGCGACGCTCAGCCGCACCGTTCCCTCCCGCCGCGTCAGCGCCAGCGTGATATGCGTTCCGATGGGCGTGTGCACCTGCGCGTTGTCGAGCAGGTTGATGAGCGCCTGCGCGAGCAGTTCGCGGTCGCCGCGCACCGTCGCGCCGTCCGTCGCGCGGCAGGTGAGGGTACGCCCGCCATCGGTGACCGCCGGGGCGTAGGTTTCGCACAGGTCGCCGGCGAGTTCGCCGACGTCGAGCACCTCCATGCTGCGGCCGATCCCGCCGCCCTCGACTTCGGAGATCCGCAGGATCGCCGCGAACAGCGCGAGGATATCGTCGCTCTGGCGCAGCGCGGCTTTCAGCGTCGCGCGATCGGACGGGCCGTCCAGCGCCGCCTCCAGCGATCCGCGCAGCCGCGACAGGGGCGTGCGGAGGTCGTGGGCGAGGTCGCTCGACACCTGCTGCAGATTGTCGAGCAGTTGCGCGATCCGGTCGAGCATCGCGTTCACCGACGTGGCGACGATGTCGAATTCGTCGCCGCGCGGGCCGATCGGGATGCGCTGCGACAGGTCGCCGGCGACGATCGCCTGCGCGGTGTCGCCGATCGTCGCGAGCTTCA
>CAYQPM010000312.1:0-2130 GCA_964419295.1 uncultured Stakelama sp.
GGGCTCGACCGGTTCCTGCCGTGCATCATCGTCGCGATCGCCTGGTCCGACGTCAGCCTCGCGGCGCTGGCCTATCGACACGATGTGAAAGCGGCGGTGACGGCGCGGGCGGTGGTGGAGCCTTGGACGATCTCGATCGCCGCCTGGGTGTTTTCGTTCGTCACGGTCAAGGACGGCCTCGTCCTGTCGTACGTCGCGTCGATGACCGCGGCGCTGATCGCCAGTCTGGTGCCGTTCCTGCGCAGCTACGGCCTGCCGCGAGGCTGGTCGCCGCACCTTGGCCAGTTGTTCGCGCTGGCCCGCGCCAATGCGCCACTGGCCGGGGCGGACGCGCTGGAATGGGGCAGCCGCAACGTCGACCGCTTCATCCTCGGCGTGATGTTCGAACCGAAGATCGTCGGCATCTATTACATGGCGCAGCAGGTCGCCAGCCTGCCGCAGAAGCTGAAGACCAGCTTCGACCCGATCCTGGGGCCGGTCATCACCAGGAGCCTGGCGGTCAACGACCGGGTCGCGATCGCCAACCAGGTGCGGCAGGTCGCGTTCTGGATCATGGCGGCGCAGGCGGGGCTGGCGTTGATGGGATCTATCCCGGCGGAAGCCGTGATGGGTGTGGTGGGGCCGCAGTTCGTCGCGGGCAGCGCGGCGCTCGGCTTCCTGCTCACCGCCGAGGTGTTCGCATCGACCGGGGCGGTGTGCGAATCGGCGTTGGTGTACACGGCGCGGCACCGCAACCTCGTCATCTCCGTCGTCATGTTGGGGGTGCAGATCGCGCTCAGTTTTGCGCTGATTGCCGCGATGCGGGAGGCGGGTTGGCCGGCGACGTGGCAGGCGGCGGGGCCGGCGGTGGCGCTGATGCTCAGCGTCGGGGTGACGTCGGTGATCAAGGCGGGGCTGTTGCAGCACATTCTGGCGGCACCGGTGTCGCCGTGGCGCTGGCCGCTGCTCTGGGCGGTCGTCGCCGCGGCGGTGGTCGGTGGGCTGTTTACCGCGCTGCCGCACCGGTTCGAATGGGTCGAGCTGGTCATCGGGGAGCCGATGATCGCCGCCACCTATCTGTTCGTCCTGTGGCGATGGGCGTTCGCCCCGGCCGACCGGGCGCTGTTCGGCAAGATGCCGAAGACTGAAGAGGCGACCCTGCCCAACGTCGGGTCGCCGACCCGCTAGCGACGATAGACCCGGGCACGAAAAAGGCCGCCGGAGCGATCCGGCGGCCTTTCGTTTATCGGCGCATCAGGCGCTGTAATACATGTCGTATTCGACCGGCGACGGGGTCATTTCCCAGCGCGCGACTTCGCCGTACTTGATCTCGATATAGGCCTCGATCTGGTCCTTCGAGAAGACGTCGCCCTTCAGCAGGAAGTCGTGATCCGCGGTCAGGCTTTCCAGCGCTTCCCGCAGCGAGGCGCAGACGGTCGGGACCTGCGCCAGCTCTGCCGGCGGCAGGTCGTACAGGTTCTTGTCCATCGCCTCACCGGGATGGATCTTGTTCTGGATGCCGTCGAGGCCGGCCATCATCAGCGCCGCATAGGCGAGATAGGGGTTGGCCATCGCGTCGGGGAAGCGGATTTCGACCCGCTTCGCCTTGGGACCGGTGCCATAGGGGATGCGGCACGAGGCCGAGCGGTTGCGCGCCGAATAGGCGAGCAGCACCGGCGCTTCGTAACCCGGCACCAGCCGCTTGTAGCTGTTGGTGGTCGGGTTGGTGAAGGCGTTGACCGCCTTGGCATGCTTGATGATGCCGCCGATGAAGAACAGGCACATCTCCGACAGGCCGGCATAGCCTTCGCCTGCGAACAGCGGGCTCTTGCCGTTCCAGATCGAGAAGTGCGTGTGCATGCCCGAGCCGTTATCTTCCTTGATCGGCTTCGGCATGAAGGTCGCGGACTTGCCATAGGCATGCGCGACCTGATGCACGACGTACTTGTAGATCTGCATGCGGTCGGCGGTGGTGGTGAGCGTGCCGAAGGTCATGCCGAGTTCGTGCTGCGCCGCCGCGACCTCGTGGTGATGCTTGTCGCAGGGCAGGCCCATCTCGATCATCGTCGAGACCATCTCGCCGCGGATGTCGACGGCGCTGTCGACCGGCGCGACCGGGAAATAGCCGCCCTTGGCGCGCGGACGGTGGCC
>CAYQPM010000313.1:0-2123 GCA_964419295.1 uncultured Stakelama sp.
GGTGCAGGTCGATCGGGCGGTTGCCGATCGCGCAGCCGCCGGGCAGCGACACCGTTGCCTCCCCCGCCCGCGCCAGCACCGGGCCGAGCACCAGGATCGACGCGCGCATCTTGCGGACGATGTCATACGGCGCCTCGGTCGAGGTGAGCTTGCCGGCCCGCATCGTCATCACGCGGCCGAAATCCTCGGGCCGCGATCCTTCGATCTTGGTCGATGCACCAAGCTGGTTGAGCAGGTGGCCGAAGCCATCGACATCGGCGAGGCGCGGCAGGTTGCGCAGCGTCAGCGGCTCGTCCGTCAGCAAGGCGCAGGGCATCAGCGTGAGGGCGGCGTTCTTGGCGCCGGAGATGGGAAGGCGGCCGGACAGGCGATTGCCGCCGCGGATGAGAATACGGTCCATGAAATGCGTCTAGCGCGCTGTCATCATCGTGCAAGTTGCCATTCCTGCGCACCCGCTTGATCGATTTTAATGCAACGATTTCGGGTGTTTGCTTACTCCGCTCCCGAACTTGGGGGATTACGACCGCGTGGCCAGCTGCCTCGCCGAGCGTCTCGGCGAATTGATCGACCTGTCGGGAAGCGAACAGGCGGCACTGAATGGGCTGGAACAGCGCGAGCGTACGCTCCGCCGTGGTGCCGTGCTGCTGCGTGAAAACGACAAGGTGCCCGAACTGTTCGTCGTCAAACGCGGCACCTTGATGAGCTATGTCATCCTGCCCGATGGCAGCCGCCAGATCCTTCGGTTCCTGTTCCGCGGCGACTTCGTGGCGATGGCCGGCCTCGTCTATCGCACCTCGCCCGAAACGGTCATCGCCCTGACCGAATGCGCCGTCGCGCCGCTGGAGCGCACATCGGTGGCGGAGCTGACCTGCGCGCATCCGCGACTCGCCTCGTTGCTGATCGCGCTCGACCAGATGGAGCGCGTCGCGCTGACCGACCGGCTGGCCGGGATCGGGCGGACGTCGGCCAAGGCACGGGTCGCGGCGCTGCTGATCGAGATCCGCAACCGGTTGCGCGCGCTGGACAGCAGGATCAGCGACGTCTTTTCGCTGGGGCTGACGCAGGAGGAGATCGGCGATGCAACCGGGCTGACCGCGGTGCACGTCAACCGCATGCTGCGCCAGCTGGAAGAGGACGGGCTGATCGCGCGCGAGGGCGGCCGCTTTACGTTCGTCAATGAAACGGCGCTGGCGCGGACCGCGTATTTCACCGAGCGCGCCGCGTCGCTCGACCTCGGCTGGCTGCCCGCCGCACGTTAGCGCGCGTCAGGCGGTCACGCCTTTTCCAGCGTGCACTGGAGCGGATGCTGGTTCTGGCGCGCGAAATCGATGACCTGCCCGACCTTGGTTTCCGCGACCTCGTAGGAAAAGACGCCGCAGACGCCGACGCCCTTCTGATGGACGTGCAGCATGACCCGCGTCGCTTCTTCCATGTTCATGCGGAAGAAGCGCTGCAGGCACAGCACGACGAACTCCATCGGCGTATAATCGTCGTTGAGCATCAGGACGCGGTAGGGCGTCGGCTGCTTGGTACGGGTGCGCGTCTTGGTGGCGAGGCCCGTGCCGGTGCCCTCGTCCGTCCCATCGTCGCGGCGCTCGGCCATGGTGATCGGTTCGACTGTCATGTGGATCGCCAAAATATGGCATCGCGGGCGTCGGGGGCAAGGCCCTGTCGCACATCGCGCCCATGAAAAAGGGCGACCGCGTCGCCGCGGCCGCCCTTTTCCCGATCGATCGCGATGGTTACGCGGCGACCTTCATCTTTTCGGCCGCGAGCGACGCGCGGTTCGACAGCGGCTGGGCGACTTCGCCGGCGAGCTTCAGCATCGCTTCGGTGGTGTGCGAATTGTGCTGCACCATCGCGTCGAACGCCGAACGCAGATAGTCCGACTGGAGCTTCATGAATTCGGTCGGCGACTTGACCGAGCTCAGCGTCTTGGCGGCGGCGGTCGCTTCCTCGAACGACTTCTTGGCGAAGGCGGCGGCTTCCTGGCCGAGCGCCTCGAGACCGCGAACCGCGATCTTCGACGATTCGACCAGCGCTTCCACGTTGCCCTTGCCGAACTCGTTGGCCTCTTCGAACATCTTCTGGCTCTTCTCGACCGCACCCTTGGCGCGCTCGGT
>CAYQPM010000314.1:0-2114 GCA_964419295.1 uncultured Stakelama sp.
ACAGGGCGATGGTGTCGCGGCTGAACAGCGACAATTCCATGCCGGGATAGCCCTGCGTCACACCGTCGCACATCGCGGGCACGCCGCCCGCGACCTGCGCCGTCGCCCCGGCTTCGCGCGCCCACACCTTCATCAGTTCGGGGTAACGGTAATAGACGGCATGCGCGCTCAGCATGTCGTTGTAGGCGGTGACGATGCCGATGTTCATGCCCGTGCCGGCGCGCAGCGTGTCGCGATCCTCTTCGGTCCCCGCATAGGCATGGGCAAGGTTGGCGCAGCCGAGCTGCGGCCGCCGCGCGCCATTGTCGCGTTCCCGGTCGATCAGCGCCAGATAGGCCGCACGCCCGGCGCGCGAACGCTCGACGATACGGTCGGTGACGGCGGAGACTTCGGGGTTCATGGCGCTTGTCCTGGGGAGGGGTGTCGGGCGCTGCGGGATCCGGCGAACCGGATCAGGGTGCCCAGTGGATATCGACCGGCAATTCCGCATCCGCCAGCACGCGCCCGATCGGATAGGGCGAGGACGGGCCCTGATCGATCGCGCGTTCGATGACGTCGCGCTTGCCTTGGCCGGTGACGGCGATCATCAGCGCGCGCGCGGTGACGATGCCCTCGCGGCTCAGCGTCACGCGGGCGACTGGCGCTTCCGGCGGCAGCGGGTCGGGCATCACGCCCAGAGCGCGGCGCTCCTTCGGCCCAGCCAGCGCCTCGTCGAAGTCGGGGCCGGGGAAGATCGACGCGGTATGACCGTCGCCGCCGACGCCCAGCAGGCACAAGTCGAGTGGCCAGTGCAGGTCCTGCATCAGCGCATCCGCCGAACGCCCCGCGGACTTATAGTCGGCGGTCGCCTGCGGCACGATCGGCATCACGCGTGCGCCCTTGGGGATGAAGGTCTTGCCGATCATCGTCACGTTCGACAGCGGATCGCCCAGCGGCACGATGCGCTCGTCGGTCGGCACGATCGTCACCCGCTTCCAGTCGAGCTTCGACTTGGCGAGCCTGTCGTAGATCGGGATCGGCGTCTTGCCGCCCGACAGCGCGATCACCGCCGCGCCGCGCGCATCGATCGCCGCTTCGATGATGAACTGGATGTCGCCGGCGACGGCCGCGGCCATTTCGGCCGCATCGTCATAGTCCCACCATTCGATTTCGCTCATATTCTGGCCTTCTTGTCGTCGCGCATCCGATAGTCCGGGATGGCGTCCATGATAAGGGGTGCCGCATACCTGTCGGGCGGCACGGTCCACCCGCCTGCGGCTGCAGGACGGATGGGGGATCGCATCAATCGTCCTGCCAGGTCACCCCGTCGCGTTCGGTCAGGGCGACCGCACCGGCCGGGCCCCAGGTGCCGGCGGAATAATGTTTCGGCTTGATCTGGTTCGCGTCCCAGCCGGCACGAATCGCGTCGATCCACGTCCATTGCGCCTCCACCTCGTCGCGGCGGACGAACAGCGTCTGGTCGCCCTCGATCAGGTCGAGCAGCAGGCGTTCGTAGGCGATGCGCCGACGCGAGCCGGCGAATTCCGCATCCATGCTGAGCTTGAGCGGCACCTCGCGCAGGCGAATGCCGTCCCGGTCCAGCCCCGGCTCCTTGGTCATCACCAGCAGCTCGACATATTCCTCGGGCTGCAAACGGATCACCAGCGTGTTGGGTTGAAGCAGGCCGCCGCGACCCGAGAACATCGAATGCGGCACCGGCTTGAACTGGATCGCGATCTCCGACCGGCGCTTGGCCATCCGCTTGCCGGTGCGCAGGTAGAAGGGGACGCCCTGCCATCGCCAATTGTCGATATGCGCCTTGATCGCGACGAAGGTCTCGACGTTGCTGTCGTAACCGAGCTCGGCGTCATAGCCCTTGACGACCTTGCCGCCGACCGCGCCCTCTTCATATTGGCCGGTGACGGTGCATTGCTGCACCGCTTCCGGCGCGATCTTGCGCATCGAACGGAAGACCTTGGCCTTTTCGTCGCGAATCGCGGTGCCGTCATACAGGGCAGGGGGCTCCATCGCGATCAGCGCGACCAGCTGGAGCATGTGGTTGGCGACCATGTCGCGCAAGGCGCCGGCACCTTCGTAATAGCCGGCGCGATCTTCCAGCCCGACCGTCTCGGCGA
>CAYQPM010000315.1:0-2085 GCA_964419295.1 uncultured Stakelama sp.
GCGAAATATTTCGTGGCGATACCCTGAAGCCGGTCGCTCACATGATCCTTGAGCGCGTCGCCCGTAGCGACCTGATGACCAGAGATTCGGATATCCATATTCGTCTCCTTGATGTGGGCCGGCCTTTTGGCCTGTGCCCGGTTGGCGCTAATCGAACGCCCCGACCCCCCAAAGCGGATCCTGTAGCTTGGCAACAAATGCGGCGTGCGCCGCAAGTTCCGCGTCGGACGGCCGGAACGTGCGCGGCGGGCGCACCGTCACGGGCCCACGCACGGCGACCTGCACGGTTTCGGTGACGGCAACATCGCTGACGAGGCCCAGGCCGATCTGCCGACCGCCCATCAGTTCGACATAGACCTGCGCGAGGAGCTGCGCGTCGAGCAGCGCGCCGTGCAGCACGCGATGCGAGCGGTCGATGCCGAAGCGCGAACAGAGCGCGTCGAGCGTGTGCTTGGCACCGGGATGGCGGCTGCGCGCGATCTGAAGCGTGTCGACCATGCGGCCGACATGGACGATGTGCCGACCGCAACGGGTCAGTTCGCCGTTGAGAAACGAGAAATCGAAGCCGGCGTTGTGCGCGATCAGGGGCGCATCGCCCAAAAAGTCGATCAGGTCCTCGCACGCATCAGCGAATTTCGGCTTGTCGCTGAGGAAGGCTTCGCTGATGCCGTGCACCGCCTGCGCCTCCGCCGGCATCCCGCGTTCGGGGTGATAATAAGCGTGGAAGGTGCGGCCGGTCTCGACGCGGTTGACCATTTCGACACAGCCGATCTCCACGAGCCGATCGCCACCGGCGAAGCTCAATCCGGTGGTTTCGGTATCGAAGACGATCTCGCGCATGACACCTCTATCCGCTTGCGGCGGGCGCCATGCAAGCGATGACATGGCGCACCGCCTCTCGCGTCGCGTCGAGAGAGACATCGGTGGGGATCACGAAGTCGGCACCCGCCCGCTTGTCGCGGTCGGGCCACTGGCGGGCGAGGATCGCGTCGAACTTGGCCCCCGTCATGTTGGCGCGGGCGAGGGTGCGGTGACGTTGCACCTCGGGCGCCGCGGACACGACGACGATCGTATCCACCGCGCGATCGCCGCCGGTTTCGAAAAGCAGCGGGATGTCGAAGACGACGAGCGGCGCGTCCGCATGGCGCGACAGGAACCGGGCCCGTTCCTGCGCGACCGCCGGATGGACGATCGCCTCCAGCCGTCGCATCGCAGCATCGTCGTCCAGCACGGCGGCGGCCAAATGCGTGCGATCGACTCCCGCCGCCGAGGTGGTGCCGGGAAACGCCGCCTCGATCGCGGCGACGACACCGCCGCCGGGTCCTTGCAGGCGGTGGACGGCGGCATCGGCATCGAAGACGGGAATGCCCTCGTCGGCGAACATCGCGGCGACCGTCGATTTGCCCATGCCGATCGAACCGGTGAGACCGATGATCCGGGGCCGCTTCGTCATCCCAGCAACAGGTCGCGCAACGCGTCGTCGCCATCGCGCGGCGGTTCGGCGCCAAAGAACAATTCGAAGGCGAGCGCCGCCTGTCCGATCAGCATCTCGAGCCCGTCCACCGTCTCCAGCCCGCGCGCGCGGGCGGCGGCAAGCAGCGGCGTCTCGAGCGGCGAATAGACGATGTCATAGACGACGCTGTCCTCCGGCAGTCCGGCAAGATCGAGGTCGAGCGCAGGTTGGCCGGTCATCCCGAGCGTGCTGGCGTTGACGAGCAGCGCGGTATCGGCGGGCAGGGGAGCCGATAGCGGCAGCGCCTGTCCCTTGAGGCCGAAGGCGGAGAGCAGGACGCCGGCCTTCAGCGTATTGCGGTTGAGCACGGTGACCGGGCCGACATTCATCCGCGCCAGCGCGAACAGGATCGCCCGCGCCGCGCCGCCCGCGCCAACGACGGTGACCGGCTTGCCGGCGAAGTCGAACCCGGCGAGCGGCGCGTAGAAACCGCCGGCATCGGTATTGGTGCCGACCGGTGTCCCGTCCTCCACGCGGAAGACGGTGTTGATCGCGCCGATGCCGTTCCGCACGTCGCCGCGATCATCGACATGGTCGAGCGCGGCGAGCTTGTGCGGCATGGTGATGTTGCA
>CAYQPM010000316.1:0-2073 GCA_964419295.1 uncultured Stakelama sp.
TTCAGGATGGGTTCGGGATTCCACGTCGTACCGCAGTTGATGCAGGTGACGGGATCGTCCTTTTCGAGGTCGTAGAAGCGCGTCGCGCATTTCGGGCACGTACGCTTCGTGCCCCATTCCGGCTTGATCATGCCGTGTAATGCCTTTCGGAATTGGGTGTCGCAGGCAAAGGTTGCCCTTAGCCCGAGAGGTGGGCGGCGCCTTGCCATAGCGCAAGGTGGCTGTCAAAGCCCCCGGCCCATGGCGCACCCCCTTCCCCAGTCGCTCGACGTGAGCCCGCGTGGCCCCCTCACCGGCACCGTCACCGTGCCCGGCGACAAGTCGATCAGCCACCGGTCGCTGATGTTCGCCGCGCTCGCGGTCGGCACCAGCCACATCACCGGCCTGCTGGAGGGCGAGGACGTGCTCGCCACCGCCGCCGCGCTGCGGGCGATGGGCGCCGGGATCGAACGCACGGGCGACGGCGAATGGCGCGTCGACGGCGTCGGCGTCGGTGGCCTGCTCCAGCCTGCCGGCGCGCTCGACATGGGCAATAGCGGCACGTCGACGCGCCTGCTGATGGGCCTCGTCGCCAGTCATCCGATCACCGCGACCTTCACCGGCGATGCCTCGCTGTCCGCCCGCCCGATGGGCCGCGTCATCGAACCGCTGTCGCAAATGGGTGCGGAGATCACCGCGAGTCCCGGCGGCACCCTGCCCCTCATGGTGCGCGGCATCAGCCCGGCGGTGCCGATCAGCTATACGCTCCCCGTCGCCTCGGCACAGGTGAAGTCCGCGGTGCTGCTCGCCGGGCTCAACACGCCGGGCGTCACCCGCGTGATCGAACCCGTCGCGACGCGGGATCACAGCGAACGCATGCTGCGCGGCTTCGGCGCCGCCCTCACCGTCGAGGCGACGAACCGCGGCCGCGTCATCAGCATCACCGGCGAAGCCGAACTGAGGCCGCAGACGATCACCGTGCCCGGCGACCCCTCCTCCGCCGCCTTCTGGCTGGTCGCCGGCTCGATCGTCCCGGGGTCCGACCTGGTCGTCCGCAACGTCGGCCTCAACGTCACTCGGACGGGGCTGATCGCGGCGCTGCGCCTGATGGGCGCGGACATCACCGAACTCGACGCGCGCGAAGTCGGCGGCGAGTCCGTCGCCGACCTGCGCGTCCGCCACGCGGCCCTCAGCGCGATCGACGTGCCGCCCGATCTCGCGCCCAGCATGATCGACGAATATCCGGTGCTGTTCGTCGCCGCCGCCTTTGCGAAAGGCCGCACCGTCGCGCGCGGCGCGCACGAATTGCGCGTCAAGGAATCGGACCGGATCGCCGCGATGCGCGACGCGCTCGAAGCCTGCGGCGTGGCGTGCGAGGAGTTCGAGGACGGGCTCGCGATCACCGGCACCGGTGGCGGCGCGATCCCCGGCGGCGCTCGGATCGCCTCGAAACTCGATCATCGCATCGCAATGAGCATGGCCGTCGCTGGACTTCACGCCGCCGGCCCGGTCACCATCGACGACGTCAGCCCGGTCGCCACCAGCTATCCGGTGTTCTTTCAATCGCTTGACGCAGTATCGGGGGTAAAGTGATCATCGCCGTGGACGGCCCGGCCGCATCGGGCAAGGGCACCATCGCCAAGGCGCTCGCCCGCCATTACGGGCTGCCGCATCTCGACACCGGCCTGCTCTATCGCGCCGTCGCGCTGACCGTCCGCCGCATGGAACTGGACCCCGCGAAGGAAGCCGACGCGGTCGCCGCCTGCGATTTCGACGACGCCCTGCTCGCCGATCCCGCGTTGCGCGACGACGCGGTCGGGCAGCTCGCCTCGGTCGTGTCCGCCCACCCGCTCGTCCGTGCTGCGCTGCTGCAACGCCAGAAGCGCTTCGCCCGCCAGCCCGGCGGCGCCGTCCTCGACGGCCGCGACATCGGCACGGTCATCGCGCCCGACGCCGACGCCAAGCTGTTCGTCAAGGCGACACCCCAGATCCGCGCGCAGCGCCGCCACAAGGAACTGCAAGGCCACGGATCGCCGGTCAGCTTCGACAAGGTCCTCGCCGACATCCGCGCCCGCGACGCCCGCGACAGCGGCC
>CAYQPM010000317.1:0-2028 GCA_964419295.1 uncultured Stakelama sp.
TCGATCAGCGCGTTGAGTTCCTCGACCATCGGTGCGACCTCGTTCGGCATCGCGGTCGACACGCGGTTGGACTGGCCGGCGCGCATCCGCGCGATTTCCTCGCGCACGCGGCGCAGCGGCCACAATCCGTAGAAGGTCTGCAGCCACGCCAGCACGATCAAGCCCAGCCCCAACAGGGCGAAGCTGCGGATCAGCGTCCGCCGCAGCACGGCAATCTGCGCATCAAGCCCACTGCGACTCTGCGCGACCTGAAAACGCCAATGCACCTTCGATCCGGGGAATTGCGCATCCCGCTCGACGATCCTCAGCTTCTCGTCGGGCAATTGGTTGCTGTCGTAGACATGCACGCTGCGGTCGTCGTGCTGCCCGCCGAACGCGAGCCGCCGGTCCCACAGGGACCGCGACGGGAAGGCGTCCCTGACCGGCATGCCCGGCGCCGACACCTGCCAGTACAGCCCCGAATAGGGCTCCAGGAAGCGCGGGTCGGCGGCCGCGTCACGGCTGAACACCACCTGCCCGTCCGAACCGATCTCGGCCGACGCCAACAGGGATCGCAGCACATATTGCAATTGGTCGTCGAAGTTGCGCGTCACCGCGCTCACCAGCACCCGGTCGAGCGCAAAGCCGCCGCCGAACAGCAGCAGCCCGATCCACGCGGCGGCGATCAGGATCATCCGCCGCGACAGCGACCCCGTCGTGGCGGCGCGCGCCCGCGGCGGCGCCTCGGCTAACGGCGGGGGCGTATCCATGCCGGCGCGATCAGGCGTCCGGGTCTTCGAGGCTGTAGCCCAGGCCACGGATCGTGGTGATCACGTCCTGCCCCAGCTTCTTGCGGATGCGCGTCACGAACACCTCGATCGTGTTAGAATCGCGGTCGAAATCCTGATCGTAGATATGCTCGATCAATTCGGTGCGGCTGACCACCTTGCCCTTGTGGTGGAGCAGATAGCTCAGCAGCTTGTATTCCTGCGCGGTCAGCTTCACCGGCTCGCCCGCCCTCGTCACCTTGCCGGAGCGGGTATCGAGCCGCACGTCGCCCGCGGTCAGTTCGCTCGACGCATTGCCCGACGCGCGACGGATCAGTGCGCGCAGCCGCGCGATCAGCTCCTCGGTCTGGAACGGCTTGGCGACGTAATCGTCCGCGCCCGCATCCAGCCCCGCCACCTTGTCCGACCAGCTGTCGCGCGCGGTGAGAACGAGCACCGGCATCGTCTTGCCTTCCTTGCGCCACCGGTCGAGCACGGTCAGACCGTCGATCTCCGGCAGGCCGAGATCGAGCACGATCGCGTCGTAATTCTCCGTGGAACCCAGGAAATGACCCTCTTCGCCATCGGTGGCGAGGTCGATCGCATAGCCCGCACCCTCCAGGGTGTTCTTGAGCTGCTGGCCGAGATTGGGCTCGTCCTCGACGATCAGAACGCGCATCTGTTTCCCCTGTTACTTGCCGGTCCGGCCGATGATCTGACCCGATCGGCCATCGACATCGACCCACACCACGACGCCATCGCGCATGAATTTGAGCGTGTAAACCGACGTACCGAAATCAAGGTCGAAGCCGAGATATTCATAACCCTTCATGCCCGGCAGCACCCGCGCCTCGATCGCCCGGGGCGACAGGACCTCTCCCTTTCGCCGGGCCTCATAGGCGCGTTCCTGGTCGCTGCGGCGCTGCGGCGGTGCCGCGGCATCCGCAGGCGCCAGCGCCGGGGCCACGACAAGGAGCAGAAGGGGCATCACCATCGTCATGACGACTGGCATAGGCGGAAGGCATTGAACACCCTGTGAATGGAGACGCGGCATGCCGTTCAGGCACAGGTCGCTGTCAAAGACGCATGCGTCACGGGCGTCGACAGCGCCTCAACCGGTCGCCGCACCTGCTTGCCGCGAGCCGCTTCGCCCCCTACCTGCCCGCGTCATGGCTGCCCCTATTCTCGCATATGAAGACCTTGGCATCATCCAGGGCCACGGCTGGCTGTTCCGCCACCTCGACATCCATATCGGCGCGCGCGACCGGCTGGCGCTGATCGG
>CAYQPM010000318.1:0-2004 GCA_964419295.1 uncultured Stakelama sp.
GGCAATTGCCGGCGATCGACAGCCGTTCGTGATAGCAGAAGCGCGGGATTTCCTTCCCCGCGGCTTCGCACGCCTGGAGGACCGTCGCGCCCTGCGGCACCTCGACCTCGATCCCGTCTACTTTCAGCTTAGGCATCAGTTGGCCTTCGTCGCCGCGGCAGCGGCGGTTGATTTGTACAGCGCCTCACCGACGGCGCCGCGGATGGTGCTACGAGAAAAATGCAGCTGCTGGCCAGCGGCGACGCACTGGCTGAGCGCCGGTTGCAGCGACCCGATCGCGCTCGCCTCCTCCGGAGAGTAGAGCGCGCTGAGAACCAGCGTGCGACTGCCCGCCGTGTCGTGCTGAACGACGCAATCGCCGAAACGACGGAGCACCAGGGTCTGCTCCGACGGCGCACCGTCGAACTCCTGCTGGTAACCCGCCGGAAGGGCTGCGACCTCGACCGGTGCAGCCTTGCCATAGTCGCGCGCATACAGTGCCGGGAACAATGCCAGCCGGAACAGCGTCGGGCGGAACGACAGGCTCGTACCGCGTGCGGCGCAGGACGAGGACTTGAGCCGCTGCGGATAGTCCGAGGGCGTTCCCTCGACCTCGCGGGTGAACGCGAGTGCCGCGGCACGTCCGCTGGCGGACTTCACCTCGCACCGGGCAAACGCCGCCATCGCACGCTCGGCGTCCTCGCGGGACCCGGCGATCGGCACCCCCGACATATCCTGCACGCCCGCGAGGAATAGCGCGAGCGCGATCACTCCGCCGCCTCCTGCATCGGCGTCAGATCGCCGCCGCTTCGTTCGATGATGCGCCGCTCCAGTTCGGGGCGGAAATGCTTGATCAGGCCCTGGATCGGCCAGGCGGCCGCGTCGCCGAGCGCGCAGATCGTGTGGCCCTCGACCTGCTTCGTCACCTGATGCAGCGTGTCGATCTCGGCAATGTCGGCGTCGCCGGTGCGCAGCCGCTCCATCACGCGCCACATCCAGCCGGTGCCTTCGCGGCATGGCGTGCACTGGCCGCAGCTCTCGTGCTTGTAGAAGTACGAGATGCGGCTGATCGCGCGGACGATGTCGGTGGACTTGTCCATGACGATCACCGCCGCGGTGCCGAGGCCCGAGCCGACCGCCTTCAGCCCGTCGAAATCCATCGGCGCGTCGATGATGTCGCGCGCCGGCACCAGCGGCACCGAGGAGCCACCCGGGATCACCGCGAGCAGGTTGTCCCAGCCGCCGCGGATACCGCCGCAATGCGTCTCGATCAGCTCGCGGAAGGTGAGGCCCATCGCGTCTTCGACGACGCAGGGTTTGTTCACGTGACCGCTGATCTGGTAGAGCTTGGTGCCCTTGTTGTTCTCGCGGCCGAAGCTGCTGAACCACGCCGCGCCGCGCCGCAGGATCGTCGGGGCGACCGCGATCGATTCGACGTTGTTGACCGTCGTCGGGCAGCCGTACAGGCCGGCACCCGCGGGAAACGGCGGCTTCAGGCGCGGCTGGCCCTTCTTGCCCTCGAGGCTTTCGAGCATCGCGGTTTCTTCGCCGCAGATATAGGCGCCGGCGCCGCGGTGCACGAAGACGTCGAAATCATAGCCCGAACCGCTGGCGTTCTTGCCGATCAGGCCCTTGTCATACGCCTCGGCGACGGCAGCGAAGAGCGTCTCCGCCTCGCGGATATATTCGCCGCGGATGTAGATATAGGCGGCGCGCGCCCGCATCGCATAACCGGCGATCAACGCACCCTCGATCAGCTTGTGCGGATCGTGGCGGATGATTTCGCGGTCCTTGCAGGAACCGGGTTCGGATTCGTCGGCGTTGATGACGAGGAAATTGGGCCGGTCGGGCTTGGGCTCCTTGGGCATGAACGACCATTTCGTGCCGGTCGGGAAACCCGCACCGCCACGGCCGCGCAAACCGCTCGCCTTGATGACGTCGATGATCGCGTCCTGACCGAGCGCCATCAACGCCTTGGTATTGTCCCAGTCGCCACGCTTCAGCGCCGCGTCGAGGTTCCACGGC
>CAYQPM010000319.1:0-1992 GCA_964419295.1 uncultured Stakelama sp.
ACCTGGCCGCGCTCGACGTCCTCACGCTTGGTGCCGCGCAGCAGGGCGCCGATGTTGTCGCCGGCCTCGCCGCGGTCCAGCAGCTTGCGGAACATCTCGACGCCGGTGACGATCGTCTTGACGGTGTCCTTGATGCCGACGATCTCGACCTCGTCGCCCACGTTCACCACGCCGCGCTCGATGCGGCCGGTGACCACGGTGCCGCGGCCGGAGATGGAGAACACGTCCTCGATCGGCATCAGGAACGGACGGTCGGTCGCACGGGCCGGCTGCGGGATGTAGCGGTCGACCTCGGCCATCAGCTTCAGCACGGCCTGCTCGCCCAGCTCGGGGCTCTTGTCCTCGAGGGCCATCAGCGCCGAACCGTGGATGATCGGAATGTCGTCGCCCGGGAACTGGTAGCTGCTGAGCAGCTCGCGCACTTCCATCTCGACGAGCTCGAGCAGCTCCGGGTCGTCAACCATGTCGACCTTGTTCAGGAACACGACCAGGGCGGGCACGCCGACCTGGCGGGCGAGCAGGATGTGCTCGCGGGTCTGCGGCATCGGGCCGTCGGCGGCGGACACGACCAGGATCGCGCCGTCCATCTGGGCGGCGCCGGTGATCATGTTCTTCACGTAGTCGGCGTGGCCGGGGCAGTCGACGTGGGCGTAGTGGCGGTTGGCGGTCTCGTACTCGACGTGGGCGGTCGAGATCGTGATGCCGCGGGCGCGCTCCTCGGGAGCCTTGTCGATCTGGTCGTACGCGGTGAAGGTGGCGCCACCGGTCTTGGCCAGGATCTTGGTGATCGCGGCGGTCAACGATGTCTTGCCATGGTCCACGTGACCGATGGTGCCGATGTTGCAGTGCGGCTTGTTCCGCTCAAATTTAGCCTTGGCCATCTCGTCTCTCCATCGCCCGCCATCGGGCGTGCCTTACGATTTTGCCCGCCACAGGGCGTGCCTTGCGAATTCGCCCGCCAGCGGGCGAGCCTTGAGCCCCGCCCGAGCCGGCGGGGCTTAGCTAGTTACCAGCGGTAATGGCTGAAGGCCTTGTTCGCCTCGGCCATCCGGTGGGTGTCCTCACGCTTCTTCACAGCCGAGCCACGGTTGTTCACAGCGTCGTGCAGCTCGTTCGAGAGCCGCTCTTCCATGGTGTGCTCGCCGCGCTTGCGGGCGCTGTCGATCAGCCAGCGGATCGCCAGCGCCTGGCGACGCTCGGTGCGGACTTCGACCGGCACCTGGTAGGTGGCGCCGCCGACCCGGCGCGAACGCACTTCGACGGCCGGCTTCACGTTGTCCAGCGCCTCGTGGAACATGCGGACCGCATCAGCCTGCGGACCGCCGCGCTTCTTCAGCACTTCGAGCGCACCGTAGACGATGGTCTCGGCAGCGCTCTTCTTGCCGTCATACATCAGCGCGTTCATGAAACGCGTGACCACGAGGTCCCCGAACTTCGCGTCCGGGAGGATCTCGCGCTTAATCGCCTTACGACGTCGGCTCATCTCAGCCTCTCCTTACTTCGGACGCTTGGCGCCATACAGCGAACGACGCTGACGGCGCTTCGGCAGGCCCTGCGTGTCGAGCACGCCGCGCAGGATGTGGTAACGAACGCCCGGCAAGTCCTTCACGCGCCCGCCGCGGATCAGCACGACGCTGTGCTCCTGCAGGTTGTGACCCTCACCAGGGATGTAGCTGACCACCTCGTAGCCGTTGGTCAGACGCACCTTGGCGACCTTACGAAGCGCCGAGTTCGGCTTCTTCGGGGTCGTCGTGTAGACGCGGGTGCAAACACCGCGCTTCTGGGGGCAGCCCTCAAGGGCCGGCACCTTGTTGCGCTTCGGTGCGGGCTCACGCCCATTGGCAATCAACTGGTTGATGGTCGGCATACGCCTCTTCCGATCCCTGTCCTGCTGCCTGGCCCAGCCTGGTCTGCCACCGGTCACATGAATGCGCCGCAGCCCAGGATCTCCCTGTCCGCGACGCTTGGAAGCGCCTGGTCTGAGCAACCCGA
>CAYQPM010000320.1:0-1992 GCA_964419295.1 uncultured Stakelama sp.
TCAACGGCACCGGCGGCACCGATCACGGCACCGGCACCGCGGCGATGCTGTTCGGCGGCGCGGTGAAGGGCGGGCGGGTGTTCGCGGACTGGCCCGGCATGGCGACCGCAAACCTGTTCGAGGCGCGCGACCTGAAGCCGACGACGCAGCTGGATGCGTTCATCGGCGGGGCGGTGGCGGACCATTTCGGCATCGAGCCGCCCCGCGCGATGGCGGCGCTGTTCCCCGCGAGCGCGAAAACCGCGGCGATCGGAGGGTTGCTGCGGGTGTGATTTGAACCCACCCTCGTTGTGCGGTAGAGCGCGGCGCTTTTGCCGAACGGACGCTCATGACGCTTTACACCCGCTTTGCCGCGCATGTCGCAGCGGCCCTCGACACGCTCACCGCCGCCGGCACGTTGCCGGCCGGGCTCGACCGCAGGAACGTGACGGTCGAGCCGCCGCGCGATGTCAGCCACGGCGATCTCGCCACCAATGCGGCGATGGTGCTGGCCAAGCCCGCCGGCATGAACCCGCGCGCGCTGGGTGAGGCGCTCGCCGCCGAGCTCGGCAAGCTCGACGACGTCGCGGAGGCGAGCGTCGCCGGCCCGGGCTTCATCAACCTGCGCCTGACCGATGCAGCGTGGCGCGACGAGCTGACCCAGATCCAGGCGGGCGGCGATGGTTACGGCCGCTCGACATTGGGGCAGGGCATCACCGTCAACGTCGAATATGTCAGCGCCAATCCGACCGGCCCGATGCACATGGGTCATTGCCGGGGCGCGGTGGTGGGCGACGCGCTCGCCAGCCTGCTCGAATTCGCCGGTCATACGGTCATCCGCGAATATTACGTCAACGATGCCGGCGGTCAGGTCGATGTGCTCGCCCGCTCGACCCACCTGCGCTACCGCGAGGCGCTGGGCGAGACGATCGTGATCCCCGAAGGCCTGTACCCCGGCGAATATCTGATCCCCGTCGGCCAGGCCCTCGCCGCCGAATACGGCGACCGCTATGTCGCCGCGCCGGAATCCGAATGGCTCGCGCTGTTCCGGACGCGCGCGGTCGCCGCGATGCTGGTGATGATCCGCGAGGATCTCGCGCTGCTCGGTATCCACCACGACCTGTTCTCGTCCGAGGCCGAGTTGCAGGCGGCGGGCAAGCCCGAGGCGGCGGAGGCGGAGCTGCGCGCGGGCGGCCTCGTCTATGACGGGGTGCTCGAAGCGCCCAAGGGCGAGACGCCCGAGGATTGGGAGCCGGTCGAACTGCCGTTGTTCCGTTCGACGCAGTTCGGCGACGATCAGGATCGTCCGATCAGGAAGTCGAACGGCCAATGGACCTATTTCGGCGCCGACCTCGCCTATCATTTCCAGAAGAGCCAGTCCGCCGACCAGCTGATCGACATCTGGGGCGCCGACCACGCCGGCACCGTCAAGCGCATCGTCGCAGCGGTCGCGGCGCTGACCGGCGGCAAGACACGATTCGACGTCAAGCTCGTGCAGATGGTCCGCCTGCTCCGCGCCGGCGAGCCGGTGAAGATGTCGAAGCGTTCGGGCAATTTCGTCACGCTGGCCGACGTGGTGCGCGAAGTGGGCAAGGACGTGGTGCGGTTCACCATGCTGACGCGCCGGTCTGATGCGCAGATGGACTTCGATTTCGCCAAGGTGGTCGAGGCGTCGAAGGACAATCCGGTCTTCTACGTCCAATATGCCCATGCCCGCATCGCGTCGCTCCACCGCCGCGCGGCGGAAGCGGGCATCGCGGAAGGCGCGGCCGACCTGTCCCGGCTTGATACGGAAGAGCTCGCGCTGGTGAAGCTGGCGGCGCAGTTCCCGCGCATCGTCGAGACTGCCGCGACGGCACGCGAGCCGCACAGAATCGCCTTTTATCTGTATGACTTGGCTGCGGCATTCCATGCCTTGTGGAACGTCGGGAATGACCGTCCCGATCGCCGTTTCCTGGTGGTCGAGGATCATGATGCGACGCGTGCGCGTCTGTTCTTGGCGACAGCGGTCGC
>CAYQPM010000321.1:0-1949 GCA_964419295.1 uncultured Stakelama sp.
TGATGTACATGAAGATGTCCTTCTTCGGGTTCTCGGACTCGAGGAAGAGCAGCTGGGCGGTGATCAGGCTGGCCATGCCATCCTCGACGCCGCCGGTGACGAAGATGATCCGCTCGCGCAGCAGGCGGCTGAAGATATCGAACGAACGCTCGCCGCGGTTCGACTGTTCGATCACGATCGGCACGAGGCCCGCCTGCGTCTGCTGCAGGCCGAGTCCGGCATTGGCGATCGGATTCATGAAGTCGCCGGTCTCGAACGGATTGTGCATGGGTGTCTCTCTTATGCCCTCAGAGCCGCCAACATCGGCGCTCCGCCGGGGGAGTTCAAGCCCCGGCGGATGGTGCCGGCTGTGCCAGATAGGCGAGCCGCCGCACCTCGCGCCGCCCGCGCACCACCGTATCGAGGATCAGCCCCGCGAACCCGCACAACGCAGCGATGATCATCAGCCCGGTGATCAGCACCGCGGTGGGAAAGCGTGGCACCAGATGCGTGTGCATATAGGTCAGCGCCAGCGGCACGCCGAGCACGATACCGATCGCCGCGAACAGCGCCCCGATCGCGCCGAAGAACAGCAGCGGCCGCTCGATCCGGTACAGCGTGACGATCGTGTTGAGGATGCGGAACCCGTCGCCATAGGTGCTCAGCTTCGATGCCGACCCCTCCGGCCGCGCGAAATAAGGCGTCTCGACCTCGGCGCACGGCATCTTCAGTTCCAGCGCATGGACGCTGATCTCGGTTTCGATCTCGAAGCCCGACGACAGCGACGGGAAGCTCTTGACGAAGCGGCGGGAAAAGACGCGATACCCCGACAGGATATCGGTGAAGCTGCGCCCGAACAGCCGCGCGAGCATACCGGTCAGCACCGCATTGCCGAACCGGTGACCGCGCCGATAGCTTTCCTGCGCCTGGCTGATCCGGCTGCCGACGATCATGTCGCATTGTTCGTCCAGCAAGCGCGTGACCAATGCCGGCGCGGATGCCGCGTCATAGGTCGCATCGCCGTCCGCCATGACATAAACGTCCGCGTCGACGTCGGCGAACATCCGCCGGACGACGTTGCCCTTGCCCTGGATGCGTTCGCTGCGCACGATCGCGCCGGCGGCACGCGCGACGCCGATCGTGTCGTCGGTCGAATTGTTGTCATAGACGTAGATCGCCGCCGCCGGCAGCGCCGCACGAAAGCCCGCAACCGTCTGCGCGATCGCCGCTGCCTCGTTGTAGCAGGGCAGCAGGACTGCGATTCTGGGCTGCGTCACGATGGTTCGGGTTCCCCTGGGTGCCGGCTGGCTCGGCATGGCTCTTAGGGGGATCGGTGCGGATCGGGCAAGGTCCCGGCCATGGCGACCGGATGGGGGACCGCACCCGTTGGTGGTCTGCAGACTTGGTGCAGCGGTGGCGATGCGCGCTCGTCGAACGTCGGCAGTGCCTCCGCCGCAGGGAGCGTCTTTACTCGCCGGCGACCGGGACGACCGGCACGGCGGCCGAAGTGGCGATCACGTTGGTGTCGACGGCAGGCGCTGCCTCGATCGGCGCGTGGCCCGAATAGATGAAGCCGTTGGTCGGATAGCTCGACGTGCCGAGCCCGCCGGTCGGGGCGTACCAGACCTTGACCTCGCTCCAGTCGCCGGCGGCCGAGACGTCGACGGCGCGGACGTCATGCTCGATGGCGCCGGGGCGCGACCAGTTGGCGTGGGTCAGCAGCACTTCGCGGTCGCTGACGACGCGCGAAACCATGGCGACATGGCCGACGCGCATCCGGTGGGTGGACTGGAAGGCGAGCACCGCGCCGACCTTGGGCGCATGGCCGCGCTCGTACTTACCCGCGGCCTGGCCCCACCAGGTGTTGGCGTTGCCGTGAATGTCGATGCCCGAGATTTCACGGGCATAAGGCGCACACTGCCAGAACTGCGCGAACGCAGGGGTCGCCGTCATCAGGCCGCACGAAACCA
>CAYQPM010000322.1:0-1924 GCA_964419295.1 uncultured Stakelama sp.
GCGG
The DNA here is from genome assembly GCA_964419295.1 of uncultured Stakelama sp. GTDB lineage: Bacteria > Pseudomonadota > Alphaproteobacteria > Sphingomonadales > Sphingomonadaceae > Sphingomonas. Next base: position 5 of record CAYQPM010000322.1, read on the forward strand.
ATGCGCCGCTTGGCGGTGCTGCCCTGGATCGCCTTGGTGGCCATGGATCTAATCTGCCCTCAGTCGCGGCTGCGAAGCCGAATGTCGTGCCCGGAAACCTCCGGAGCGGGACGCGAGAAGCGACGCAAAAAAGCCGATCGCATCGCATGCGTCGGCCTTCAGCGTCTATGATACCGCGGCTTCCTATTCGTACGATGCACTGCGCGACGGCGCATCATGTCCCGAAAGCCGTGGTGAGAGGCGGATATAGGAGCCGTGTTGGACGCTGTCAAAGGGGGAGGACCAACAGCGATCCTACAGCGGTGCTTCGGCTCGGCTTTGGGCCGGGGCGTTTCGTCGCAGCGGGCGTGGCGGTCGTGTGCCGTTCACTAAGAGGCGGGCAAAGAATATCGGGTGAGAACAGGGTCCATGAACATGATGCGGCGCACGCGGTCCGGCGTGATCGCCCTCCTGCTGGCGAGCACGATCGCCGGCACCGCGCTGGCGCAGACGACGACACCGCCGCAGACCCTGCCGGGGCTGGAGGGCTTCAGCCTGCCGCCGTCGCGACCGACGGGGGAGCCGACGCCCGTCCCGACCCCGGCACCGATCGTGGTGCCCACGCCGACACCGACGCCGCAACCGCGGCCGACGTCGGTTCCCACGCCGGCGATCACGCCCACGCCGCGGCCGACGCCGCGCGCCACGCCGACACCGACGCCGACGGCGACGCCGACTCCGGCCGCGTCGCCGAGGCCGACTCCCGCGCCCGCGCCCGCGCCCGCGCCCGCGCCCGCGGCGACTCCGGAGCCGGCGCCGACGGTCGCCACGCCGCAGGTGTCGGCCGCCAGTCCGGCGCCGACGGCTCCGTCGCCGAACCAGGCGCCTGCACAGGCGGAACCTTCGGGGTGGGGCTGGTGGGGTGCCGGCGCAGGTCTGCTGGCGATCGCGGCGGCTGCCATCCTCTGGGCGCGGCGCCGACGTTCGGAGCCGGCGATCGATCGCGGCACCGAAGAGGTTGCCGTTACCGAACCTGCGAGCCTCGAGACGACGAACCCCGCGCCCGAGCCACCCCCCGTCGCGACGGTCCAGCCCGCACGGCCGGCGATGCTCGACCGGGCACCGATCTTGGATCGCGCGCGACTGTCGATCGCGCTCCGCCCGCGTCGTGCGGGGCTCAACCTGTTGAGCGCCACCGTCGAGGCGGAACTGACGGTTCGCAACGACGGCGCGGCAGCGGCGGGTGGGATCCGGATCGGGGCCGCGTTGGTCGGTGCTTCGCCGGGGCAGGGCGGCGATGTCGGCGCGCTGTTCGCACAGCCCGTCGGCCGCCCCGCTGCACCACCGTTCGCGCTCGCGCCGGGCGAGGAACGGCGCGTGCGGCTCGTCGTTGCGTTGCCGCGCGCCGAGATTCAGCCGATCGAAGCGGGCGGGCGTTCGATGTTCGTGCCGGTGGTGGCGGTCAACGTGGTCTATGAGGCTGCGGACGGCGCGCAGGGGCAGAGCGCACGTGCATTCGCACTGGGGGTGGAGCGGGTCGACAGCGCCAAGCTCGCGCCATTCTGGCTGGACCAGCCCGCCCGGATGCACGAACAACTCGGCGTGCGCGATTATGGCGCGGCCATCGAGCGGTAGGACGCCGCCACCCTCCGGCCATTAGGCAAGCGCAGCGTCGATGCGGAGGGGCGGCGTATCTTCCGCGGGCAAGAAAAAAGGGCGGCTTCCCATGCGGGAGCCGCCCTTTTCACAGTCGCTTCAGCCCGGCCCCGAGCAGTCATGGGCAAGGCCCCTGACGTCGGACGCGGCGGTTGGCCGCGCGGGCCGGCATGGCGGGGGGAGCGAGCCGGCGTGCCAGCCCGCACCCCCCGTTTGCGGCTTACTTCAGTTCGACGGTCGCGCCGGCTGCTTCCAGCTGCGCCTTGACCTTGGCGGCCTCGTCCT
>CAYQPM010000323.1:0-1875 GCA_964419295.1 uncultured Stakelama sp.
GCGAGATCAACACGGTTCGCGGCAACAAGAACTGGATGCTCAGCCACGAGATCCGCATGGCGAGCCTCGCGTTCGGCGACAATTCGGAGGACATCAAGCCGGTGATTCCGGCCGGCGCGTCCGACACCGCCGCACTCGACGCGGTGTTCGAGGCGATCTGCCGCTCCGGCCGCGATGCGCCGACCGCCAAGATCATGCTGGTGCCCGAGGCGTGGCAGAAGGACACCGACGTTCCCGCCGATCACGCCGCCATGTACCAGTATCTCGCGTCGGTGATGGAGCCGTGGGACGGCCCCGCCGCGCTGGCGATGACCGACGGCCGCTGGGCGGTCGCGGGCGTCGACCGCAACGCGCTGCGCCCGCTGCGCTATACCCGCACCTCGGACGGGCTGCTGATCGTCGGATCGGAAACCGGCATGGTGGTCGTGCCGGAATCGACCGTCGTCGCCAAGGGGCGGCTGGGGCCGGGCCAGATGATCGCGGTCGACCTCGATGAGGGGCGGGTGATGAACGACCGCGAGGTGAAGGACCGGATCAGCGGCGAACATGACTATGCCGCGATGATCGGCGAATTCCACGTGCTCGAGGATCTGCCGGAGGTCGCCGACGCGCTGGTCCGCTACGATCGCGGCGCCCTTGCGCGGCGCCAGGTCGCGGCCGGCCAGACGCTGGAGGACATGGAGCTGATCCTGTCGCCGATGGTCGAAACCGGCAAGGAAGCCGTCGGATCGATGGGCGACGACACGCCGCTCGCGGTGATCAGCGACAAGCCGCGGCTGATCAGCCAGTTCTTCCGCCAGAACTTCAGCCAGGTGACGAACCCGCCGATCGATTCCCTGCGCGAACGCTACGTCATGTCGCTCAAGACGCGGTTCGGCAATCTCGCCAACATCCTCGATACCGAGGATCAGCGCGACCGCGTGCTGGTGCTCGATTCACCGGTCCTCACCGGCCAGCACTGGGCGCGGCTGCGCGCCCATTTCGCCCGCACTGCGACCGAGATCGACTGCACCTTCGATGCCGAGGGCGGTCCCGAAAAGCTGCGTGCCGCGATCCAGCGCATCCGCAACGAGGCGGAGCAGGCGGTGCGGCAGGGCAAGAGCGAGCTGTTCCTGACCGACGAGCATGTCTCCGAAGACCGGATCGCCATCGCCGGCGTGCTGGCGGCGGCGGCGGTGCATACGCATCTGGTCCGGCGCGGCCTGCGGTCCTACGCCTCGATCAACGTGCGGTCGGCGGAATGCCTCGACACGCATTATTATGCGGTGCTGATCGGCGTCGGCGCGACGACGGTGAACGCCTATCTGGCCGAGGCGGCGATCGTCGACCGCCAGAGCCGGGGCCTGTTCGGCGACCTGTCGCTCGAGGAATGTCTCAAGCGGCACCGTCACGCGATCGAGGAAGGCTTGCTCAAGATCATGAGCAAGATGGGAATTGCGGTGATCTCCTCCTATCGCGGCGGTTACAATTTCGAGGCGGTCGGCCTCAGCCGCAGCCTCGTCAACGACCTGTTTCCGGGCATGCCGGCCAAGATCTCGGGCGAGGGTTATAATTCGCTCCATCACAGCGCGATGGTGCGCCACGAACTCGCATGGGAAGAGGGCGTCGCCCGCCTGCCGATCGGCGGCTTCTATCGCCAGCGGCATACGGGTGAGACGCACGCCTATTCGGCGCAGCTGATGCATCTGCTGCAGACGGCGGTGTCGACCGACAGCTACACCAGCTATCTGCAATTCAGCCGCGGCGTCGCCGATCTGCCGCCGGTCTATCTGCGCGACCTGCTCCAGTTCAATTTCCCGGGCGAGGGCGTGCCCGTGGATCAGGTCGAGGCGATCACCGAAATCCGCAAGCGGTTCGTGACGCCGGGCATGTCGC
>CAYQPM010000324.1:0-1874 GCA_964419295.1 uncultured Stakelama sp.
CCCCCGCACGCCCGCAGCGCCCCGCCGCTGCAACATCAGCTCGGTCAACGCCCATACCAGCGCGTCCGCGCGATCCGGCGATCGTCCCGGTCCCTGATAGCCGCCGCCGGCGATCAGGCCGCACATCTCGTCCTCCAGCGCCGCGAACCGCCCGCAGTGCCGCACCCGCCCCCGTTCGTACAAGGTGGCGACCGGCTCGGCGCGCGCCACCTTGCCGCGGCTCGCCCGCACCAGCCTGACCGGCAGCGCGACGTCCGCCGCCAGCAGCACGGACCGCACCATCGTGCCGCCCTGGTTCGCCTCCGCCACCACGCGGTCCGCGCGATGTTGCGCGGCGCAACCCGCCACCGCGCGCGCCCAGGCCTCGGGCGAATTCGCGGAAACGCTGGCGTCGGCGAGCACATACGCCATGCCGTCACCGTCCAGTCCGACCGCGACGATCCCGCAGGCATCGCCCGGCCTGCCCTCTTCCGCCGTCCCGGCGGGCGGATCGACGCCGATCACGACCCGGACGAGATCGGCCGGCGCATCGCACCGACACGCCTCCAGCATCGCGCGCGACCACAGCGCACCCGTCAGGTCGTCGATCATCTCGCCGTCCAGCTCCTGCCGGCCCAACGCGGTCCCGCCATAGCTCTCCTCGACATGATCGACGAAGGCGTCGGGCAGGAACGGATTGTCGCGCGTCCGTCCGCGCGTCTCCACCAGCCCCTTCGATCGCAACAGCCGCTTCATCAGGTTGGTCGGTCGCGGCGTCGTCGTCACCAGCACGTGCGGGTTCGGTCCGCGCCGCAACCCCATCATCAGATTGTCCCACGCCGCATCGCCGCGTCGCCATTTCGCCAGTTCGTCGCACCAGGCGCTGTCATGCTCCGGCCCGCGCAGCTGGTCGGGCGCGTCGGCCGAATAGACCCGCGCCGTCGCGCCGTTGGGCCAGCGGATTTCGCCGCGGGAAACGGTGTAGCGCGGGATCCGGCCCGACTTCGCCACGGCACGCAATCCGCTCGGCCCTTCGATCATCACCCGTCGCACGTCGGCCGCCGTCGCGCCGACCAGCGCGATCTCCGCCTCCGCGTTCGCCGCGGCGACGGCGGTCACCCATTCCGCCCCGGCGCGCGTCTTGCCGAACCCGCGCCCGGCGCGGATCAGCCAGATCCGCCAGTCCTCGCCCTCCGGCGCCTCCTGCCCTGTCCGCGCCCAGCCCCTGGCCCAGCGCTCCGCCAGTTCGATGCGCATGCCCGGCGTCAGGGCGCGGATCACCCATTGGCGCTGATGTGGCGGCATCGCCGCCAGCCGCGCGATCGTGTCGTCCGCCTCGCTCATGCCCGTGGCTCCGGCTGCGGCTCCGGCTGAGGGGGCGGCGTCAGGCGGGCGCGGCCGGCGGCCAGCGTGGCGAGCTTGCGCAGGATGACCGCATCGGTCTGCTCGCGCGTCGCGGTGCCCGGCACCGGACCCGGACGACCGCCGCGGCCTTCGCGGCGGGCCTTGTGGATGGTGAGCAGCTTGATCGCGCCCTCCCAGTCCAGCGCCTCCACCGCATCGGGGTCGCTCGGCGCGATCGACGGCCCGCCGCCGGCCAGCACATGTCCGATCAACCGCATTTCCAGCAATTGATAACCCGCCGCGATGGCCTGCTCCCACAGCGCAGCGAATGCGGGGTTGGTCCGCCGCCGGTGCTGCACCTGCGACGGGCGCACCCCGACTTCGGCGGCGGATGCCGCCACGTTGCAGCTTGTCGCCAGATGATCGAAAAACCGGTCGCGCATCGCCGCATTCCACCGCACCCACTTCACCGGCGTTCCGGGCGCATCCGCCGATGGCATCGTCTCCGCGTGGTCGTGGCCCGCCTCGTTCCCGTCGCTCATCGCACCCCT
>CAYQPM010000325.1:0-1863 GCA_964419295.1 uncultured Stakelama sp.
GCGGCGCACGGCATCCACCCGATCGCCGGACAGGGCCTCAACCTCGGCCTGCGCGATGCCGCGACGCTGGCGGAGGTGCTGGTCGACGGCAAGCGGCTGGGGCTCGACCTGGGCGACCCAGCGCTGCTGGAACGCTATCAGCGCTGGCGCGGGCTCGACACCTTCATGGTCGCCGCCGCGACGGATACGCTGACGCGGCTGTTCGGAATTCCGGGCAAGGCCGCCAGCGCGGTCCGCCGCTTCGGCATCGGCGCGGTCGACAGGCTGCCCCCGCTCAAGGACCGCTTCATGGCGGAGGCGCGGGGCGAAAGCGGGACGCTGCCCAAGCTGTTGCAGGGCCTGTTGGTGTGACCGATCCGATGCCCGCACCCGTCACCCCGCTGCGCCGCAAGCAGAACGGCGTCGCACGCGGCATCGGCATCGGCCTGGGGCTGACGATCGCCGCGGTGATCGTCGGTTATACGCGCAGCTATGCGGCGACGCTGGAATCCCGGTTCGCGACGCTCGGCATCGCCGCGCTGGTGCTCGGCCTGTGGCTGGCGGCGGCGATCGGCGATGTCGCGCGCCGCCGCTTCGTATCGGAAGGGGCGATCGGGGGCGGTGACGGCAACGATGCGAAGGTCGATGCGGCGAACGCGGTCTTACGCAACACCGCCGAACAGGCGCTGCTCGCCGGTTTCGCGTATACCGCGCTGCTGGTGACCAGCGATCACGCCCGCGTGCCGGTGGCGCTGTTCGTCGCCTGCTTCTCCGCCGGGCGCTTGCTGTTCTGGACCGGCTATCGCGATGGTGCGGAGGCTCGGGCGCTCGGCTTCGCGCTGACCTTCTACCCCAGCGTCGCGGCGCTGTTGATGGCGGTGGTCGCGTCGATCGCCTGATCGGGATCGGCGCTGCCCGGCGGGGCAACCAACGCCGCGCGCCCAGGACGGATCATGACGAGGCGGCGTGTTCGCGCCTATCCTCGGCGGTCCGTCATCATGTGGAGAGCCGTCGGGCCTCTTCGACCAGCATCACGGGCACGCCGTCCCGGACCGGATAAGCCAGACCCGCAGCCTCGGACACCAGTTCCTGTGCGTCCTCGTCATAGCGCAACGCTTGCCGCGTCACCGGGCAGACCAGCCGTTCCAGCAGCCATGGATCGATGCTCATTGCAGCGTCACCCGATCCTCGCCGTCGTGGCGGCCGAAGAACTGCATCAGCTGGATGATCAATTCGGCGCGTTGCTCGATATCCGCCGCTTCGAGCAGCGCCTGCTTTGCGGCGGTGTCGAACGGCGCGATCTGCGCGATCCCGTTGACGAGGCTTTCATCGTCGAGCCGCCCGACCGCGTCCCAGTCGACGGCATAGCCCTGCGCCTCGGCGAAGCGCCGCGATTCCATCTCGAGCGACGAACGCCGGCCGAGCGACAGCGTGTCGTCGTCCCGTACCGGCAGCAGCGCCGCCTCGACCTGTCGGAACGGCGTCGTCACATCGAGTTCGCGCAACACGCGGAACAGCGCCACGCCTTCGAGCACGACATTGTATCTGCCGTCGTCCAGCGCCTCCACCTCGGCGATCTTGCCGACGCAGCCGATCGCATAGAGCGTCGGCACGTCGTCCGGGCCCGCGGATCCGGTCATCGGCTGGATCATCCCGATCCGCCGGTCGCGCGCCATCGCATCGCTGATCAACGCGCGATACCGCGGTTCGAAGATGTGCAGCGGCAGGTGCATGCCGGGGAACAGCAGGGCGCCCGGCAGCGGAAACACCGACAGACGCGTGGTGGCGGCGGCGGAGGTCATCCGAACAGGATCGCGGACAGGCGGCGGCGCTGCGCCGACACCCAGGGATCCTCCAGCCCGACCACTTCGAACAGCTTGAGCA
>CAYQPM010000326.1:0-1839 GCA_964419295.1 uncultured Stakelama sp.
GCGGTGTTCAACACCACCGACGTCACGCCGGGCGAGACGGTCTGCGTCGTCGGCTGCGGCGGCATCGGCCTTGCCGCGGTCAACGCGGCGAAGATCGCCGGCGCGGGCAAGATCATCGCGCTCGATCCCGTGCCCGAAAAGCGCGCGCTGGCGGAAAGGCTCGGCGCGACCCACAGCATCGATGCCATGTCGCCCACCGCCGCCGACGAGGTGGTCGAGATCACCAGGGGCGGCGTCCATCACGCGATCGAGGCGGTCGGTCGCCCGCAAAGCGCGGCAACGGCTGTTAAGGTGCTGCGCCGCGGTGGCACCGCGACGATCCTCGGCATGCTGCCCCCGACCGAGAAGGTCGGCCTGTCCGCGATCGACCTGCTGTCGGGCAAGAAGCTGCAAGGTGGCCTGATGGGCAGCAACCGCTTCCCCGTCGACATTCCGCGCCTGGTCGATTTCTACATGCGCGGACAGCTGGATCTCGACACGATCATCGCCGACCGCATGCCGCTGGAGCGGATCAACCACGCCTTCGACGAACTGCGCAAGGGCGATGCGACGCGCAGCGTCATCACCTTCGGATGAGAGATGCGATCACCCCGCGTTCCTGCGCACGCAGCGGCCCGGAGTCCGTCACGTCACCCTCGATAGCCCTGGGCTCCCGCGTCCGCAGGGGCAGGGAGTGGACTAACGCATGACCGACACCATTCCTGTCGCCGACAAGGATCGCCTGAACGAAGCGAACCTCACCCGCTGGATGGAGGCGAACGTCGCGGGCTTTTCCGGCCCGCTGACCTACGCCAAGTTCTCGGGGGGCCAGTCCAACCCGACCTATCGGATCGACAGTCCGTCGGGCGCCTATGTCCTGCGCCGCAAACCGTTCGGCCCGTTGCTCCCCTCCGCGCATGCGGTGGACCGCGAATTTCGCCTGATCGCCGGGCTCCACCCGACCGGCTTTCCGGTGGCCAGGCCTTATGGCCTGTGCACCGACGACGACGTGATCGGATCGATGTTCTACGTCATGGGCCTCGCCGACGGGCGCAATCTGTGGGACGGCACCCTGCCGGATTACACGCCCAAGCAGCGCACCGGCATCTACGACGCGATGGTCGATACGCTTGCCGACCTTCACAACACCGACCACGTCGCGGCCGGCCTCGGCGATTACGGCAAGCCGGGCAATTATTTCGCCCGCCAGGTCGAACGCTGGACCAGACAATATCGCGCCAGCGAAACCGAACATATGCCCGAGGTGGAGAGCCTCATCGCCTTCCTGCCGCGCACCGTTCCCGAACAGACCCGCACGTCGATCGTCCACGGCGACTATCGCATCGACAACATGATCTTCGCACATGACGAACCACGGGTCATCGCGGTTCTCGACTGGGAGCTTTCGACGCTCGGCGATCCGCTCGCCGACTTCAGCTATTTCCTGATGAGCTGGGTCACCGAACCCGAAGGCCGTTCGGGCGTGAAGGGGCAGACCGGGCCAGCCACCGGCATCCCGACGATCGAGGACATGACGCGCCGCTATTGCGCCCGCACCGATCGCGACGGCGTGCCCGATCTCAACTGGTATTTCGCCTATAATCTGTTCCGCCTGACCGGGATCGTGCAGGGCATCAAGAAGCGGATCGTCGATGGCACCGCCTCCAGCGCGCAGGCCGAACGCTCCGCGTCGCAGGTCCATCGCCTCGCCGCCGCCAGCTGGCATTTCGCGCAGCAGGCAGGCGCTTGAGGCGCGAACTTCACACCGTTTGAGAGGATTTGCATGTCGCTGTTCGATCTGACCGACAAGGTCGCCATCGTCACGGGATCGTCGCGCGGCATCGGCAGGGCGAGCGCGGT
>CAYQPM010000327.1:0-1809 GCA_964419295.1 uncultured Stakelama sp.
GCACTGCCAATAGCCGACGTCGATCCACTGGCCGTGCTTGTAGCCGATCTCGCGGAACACGCCCGCGCGGCGAAAGCCCACCGATTCGTGCAGCGCGATCGAGCTGTTGTTGGGCAGCGCGATCCGCCCGATCGCCTGCGCGAAGCCCTGCGCCCGCAGCGTATCGACCAGCGCTTCGTACAGCAGCCGCCCGACGCCCTGGCGCTGCGCGACGTCGGCGACATAGATGCTGGTCTCGATCGTCCAGCGATAGGCCTCGCGTTCGGAAAAGCGCGTCGCATAGCCATAGCCGAGCACGCCGCCGGTCGCATCGCCGTTGGTCGCGACGATCCACGGGTACAGCCCGCCCGACGCCGCCATCCGGCCGCGCATCGCCCGTGCGTCGGGCGCCTCCGTCTCGAACGACACGGTGCCCGCCAGCACGTGCGGCGCATAGATGGCGGCGATCGCCGCGCCGTCGTCGGACGTCGCGGCACGCAGCGCGGTCATGCCCCGACCCCCGCGTGCGCCGTCCGCGTCACAGCCCGACGCGCGCCAGGATCAGGTCGAGCAGCTTCGCGTCCGAAGCCGCGGTATCGCTCGGCCCAAGTCCGCCGCATTCCAGGCAGCGCGCCTGCACCGATCCGGCGGCGGCGAGCCGCCGGACGTCGCCGATCGCCTGCGCCAGCAGCCCGCGCCGCTCCGCCGCGATCCGCGCGAAGACGTCGCCGCCCGCCGCATCGTCATCGTCCCGGTCGGCCAGCGCGGCGGCGAATTGCGCGGCGAAGCCCGGCGCCTTTTCCAGATATTCCGCATGGACCTTGGCCGGGTCGAGCTTCGCGCGCTTCGCCGCCTCGGCGATCGCGTCGGGCAGGCCGCCGAACCGGTCGACCAGCTTCAGCTGGCGCGCGGAGCCGCCGTCCCAGACGCGCCCTTGCGCGATCTCGTTGACCCGCTCCGGCGTCATGCCCCGCGACTGCGCGACGCGCGCCAGGAACTGGCGATAGCCGTTCTCGATCCCCGCTTGCAGGATCGTGTCGAGCTGCGGCGTGGTGCCGCCGAACACGTCGGGCTGGCCCGACAACGGCGTCGCCTTCACGCCGTCCGCCGTGATGCCGATCTTGGCCAACGTCTTCTCGAACGTCGGGATGATGCCGAAGATGCCGATCGATCCGGTGATCGTCGATGGCTCGGCGAAGATCACGTCGCCCGGCGTCGACACCCAATAGCCACCCGATGCGGCGAGCCCGCCCATCGACACGACGACCGGCAGCCCCTTCTTCTTCGCCTCCAGGATCGCGAGGCGGATACGCTCGGACGCCAGCACCGATCCGCCCGGCGAATCGACCCGCACCACCAGCGCTTTCAGGTTCTTCTTGGCGAGCCCGTCGAGGATCAGCTTGGCGATCGTGTCGCCATGCGCGCTGCCAGGTCCGCCTTCGCCGTCGACGATGTCGCCCGCGATCGTCACCACGCCGACGCTGTCGCCCGCGGTGGGCAGCGGATGCGCGCCGATCCAGGAATCATAGGAGATCTTGGCGTAATTGCCGACCGGCTTGTGCGTATCGCTGCCGACGATGGCGGCGACGCGCTGCCCGAAGCTGGTGCGGTCGCCCAGCCGGTCGACGATCCCCGCCGCCAGATTGGCCTTGGCCATATCGCCGTTCGCCGCGACGATCAGCCGGTCGGGCGCGCTCAGGAACTGCGCCACCTGCGCCTTGGGCCGCGCCTTGGCGATCGCCTCCTGCCACTGGCCGAAGATCGCGCCGAGCAGCTGCTGGCTCGCCTCGCGCGCCTCGGGGCTCTGGTCGGCGCGGGTATAGGGTTCGA
>CAYQPM010000328.1:0-1809 GCA_964419295.1 uncultured Stakelama sp.
AGCCGGTCGGCGCCGTCTATGGCTATACCGCGATGCTGTGGAAGCTCGCCGACGAGCTGCACAAGGCCGAAGGCCCGACGCACATGGCGGTGATCCTCGACAAATCGTCGAGCACGTTCCGCAACGAAATGTACGCCGAATACAAGGCGCACCGCCCGCCGCCGCCCGAAGACCTCGTGCCGCAATTCCCGATGATCCGCGACGCCACCCGCGCCTTCTCGCTGCCCTGCATCGAGGAACAGGGCTGGGAGGCGGACGACCTGATCGCCAGCTACGCCAAGGCGGCGCTGGCGCAGGGGTGGCAGGTGACGATCGTCAGCTCCGACAAGGACCTGATGCAGCTGATCGAGCCCGGCCTCGACATGTACGACACCATGAACAACCGCCGGCTCGGCGCCGAAGCGGTGATCGAGAAGTTCGGCGTCGGCCCGCAGCAGCTGGGCGACGTGCTCGCGCTGATGGGCGATGCAGTCGACAATGTGCCGGGCGTGCCGGGCGTCGGCCCCAAGACGGCCGCTAAGCTGGTGCTGGAGCATGGCGACGTCGAGGCCGTGCTCGCCGCGGCGCCCGATATGAAGAAGGGCAAGCTGCGCGACAATCTGATCGAACATGCCGACGCGGCACGGATGAGCCGCAAGCTGGTCGAACTCGCCTGCGACGTGCCGCTGGAGCATCCGCTCGAGGAACTGGCGCTACAGGGGATTCCGGATGCGCCGCTGCGCGCCTTCCTGGAGCATCACGGGTTCAAGACGTTGCTGTCGCGATTGGGACAGGTTGCGGATGCGCCGGTCGCCGATGCCGCCGCGGATGTGCCGTTCGAGGCCGATCCACCGTGCGAACACGACGCCTACGTCACGGTCGTCGACGTCGAGACGCTGGACCGCTGGGTTGCGGACGCGCAGGCGCAGGGCTGGGTCGCCATCGACACCGAGACGACGGGCACGGATGCGACCCGCTGCGATCTGGTCGGGGTCAGCCTGGCGCTGGGCGCGAACAAGGCCTGCTACATTCCGCTGGGCCATGGCGGCACCGATCTGCTCGCGGAAAATCCGGTGCAGATCGAACGCGGCGCGGCGCTCGGCCGGCTTAAGACGCTGTGCGAGGATCCGGCGGTGCTCAAGATCGGGCACAATCTGAAATTCGACATGATCGTGCTTGGGCTCTGTCATGAGGTGGGCGGGATCACCATCGCGCCGCACGACGACACGATCGTGATGAGCTTCGATCTCGACGCCGGGCTGCACGGTCACGGCATGGACGAACTGGCCGCGACGCACCTCTCGCATAGCTGCATCGCCTTCAAGGACGTGGTCGGCAGCGGCAAGTCGCAGCGCGGGTTCCACGAGATCGATCTGGCGGCGGCCACCCGCTATGCCGCCGAGGATGCCGACGTCACCTACCGGCTGTGGAAGCGGTTCAAGGCGCGCTTGCCCGCCGAAGGATCGACCCGCGTCTACGAAATGGTCGATCGGCCGCTCGTGCCGGTGATCGCCCGTATGGAGATGCGCGGGATCAAGGTCGATCGCGAGCGGCTCGCCGGCCTGTCCGCGGAATTCAGCGGGCGGATCGCCGAACTCGAGACGGTGATCCACGGCCTTGCGGGCGCGCCGTTCACGATCGGCAGCCCCAAGCAATTGGGCGACGTGCTGTTCGAGGGGATGGGCATCAAGGGCGGTCGCAAGGGCAAGTCCGGCGTCTATTCGACCGACGTCAATGAAATGGAGCGCATCGCCGCCGACAAGGATTCGCCGGGAGCCGAGATCGCCGCGCGCGTGCTCGACTGGCGCCAGCTGACCAAGCTCAAGAACA
>CAYQPM010000329.1:0-1807 GCA_964419295.1 uncultured Stakelama sp.
CCTGGGCGTTGCAGACGCCGACCGCTTTGGTGTTCGACGAATATGACGCGGGCCGGCCCGACGTGATGTTCGTGATCCAGCGCGTACTGGAGACCGAGGGCAAGCTGACCTTGCTCGACCAGAACCGCGTGATCCGGCCCAATCCGTGGTTCCGACTGTTCGCGACCGCCAATACCGTCGGTCTGGGCGATACCAGCGGGCTGTATCATGGCACGCAGCAGATCAACCAGGGCCAGATGGACCGCTGGAACATCGTGGTGACGCTGAACTATCTGCCCGCCGCGGTGGAATCGCAGATCGTGCTGGCGAAGTCCGGCGAGTATGACAAGCCGGAGGGTAAGAAGACCGTCGACAACATGGTCCGCGTCGCGGACATGACGCGCAAGGGCTTCGTCAACGGCGACATCTCGACGGTGATGAGTCCGCGCACGGTCATCACCTGGGCGCAGAACACGCTGATCTTCGGCGATGTCGGCTTCGCCTTCCGCTTGAGCTTCCTCAACAAATGCGACGAGAACGAACGGTCGCTGGTCGCGGAATATTACCAGCGCGTGTTCGGCAAGGACCTGCCCGAGAGCGTGGTGGGAAAAGCTTGAGGGCCAGGGTGGACTAAGCTAGTTAGTCCATCCGACCGGAGGTGTATGTGGCAGAGGCCGATCCGCAGAAGACGTTCAACGTCCATGACGCAAAAACGAACCTGTCCAGGCTGATGGATCGCGCCCATGCCGGCGAAGAGATCATCCTGGCGAAGGCGGGAGTTCCCTATGCCCGGCTGGTGCCGATCGCGCCGGCGGAGACGCGCAGGCGAACGCCCGGCGGGTGGCCGGAACTGGCGGGCATTCCGGGTTCAGTCTGGCTCGATCCGTTGCCCGAGGACGAACTTGCGACGTGGGAAGGCAAGCGGCTCGAGAAACACGGATGGTGAGCCGGCTGTTGCTGGATACGCATGCGGCGCTGTTCTGGTGGGCGGGATCGGAGGAGCTGGGTGATGCCGCCCGCGCCGGGATCAGCGACGGCGACAACGCCATCTATGTCAGTGCGGCGTCCGGCTGGGAGGTGGCCACCAAGTTCCGGATCGGTAAACTCGCCTTCGCCGGCGACCCGGAGACCAGGATGCCGCGGCTGATGTCGGACCATGGCTTCCAGCCTCTCGTCGTGACGATGGCGCACACGTTGCGCGCCGGCGCTTTGCCCGGTCCCCATCGCGATCCCTTCGACCGCCTGATCGCCGCGCAGGCACTGGCCGAGGATCTGACCGTCATCACGCGCGATCCGGAAATTGCCGCGTTCGGCTGCAAGGTAATTTGGTAATGGCGAACGAAACCCCCCTCGACCGGTTCAAGGCGGTCCTGTCCGGCACCGCGCGCGCGATCGCGGAGGAGCCGGAGGTGGAGCTGGCCTTCACCGCCGATGCGCCGTCGCAAAGCGGCAAGCATATCAAGGTGCCGATGCCCGCCCGCGCGCTGCCGGCGGAGCAGGTGGCGGAGGCGCGCGGGTTCGCCGACGGCTTTGCGCTGCGGCTGCGCCATCATGACACCGCCCTGCATCTGAAGCATGCGCCGGCGGAAGCGGTGGCGCGCGCGGTGTTCGATGCGGTGGAGGGCGCGCGGGTCGAGGCGCTGGGCAGCCGCGGCTATGCGGGGATCGCCGACAATCTGGCGCATTCGCTCGACGTGCGGCTACGGGCCGACCCGATCACGCGCGCGCGCAACCGCGACGAGGTGCCGCTGTCGACCGCGCTCGCGCTGCTGGTGCGCGAGAAGCTGACCGGGATCGAATCGCCCGCCGCCGCCGCGCCCGGCCTCGC
>CAYQPM010000330.1:0-1777 GCA_964419295.1 uncultured Stakelama sp.
GTTTCCTCCATCTCGAGGATGATCATGCGGATCATCTTCGCCGGATCCTCCGCCTTCTCGAGCAGATCGGCGAAGTTGGCGGCGACGATGTCGCGGGTGCGGGAGAAAATGCCCATCGAACTTGGTGCTCCTGAAACAATGGCCGGGGCGGGCGAGGGAAATCGGACCGCCCCGGTTTGGGGCCGCTTACGCCGTCAGGCGGGCGGCCTTCACGACGGCCGTGTGGCTGGTGCCGGTCGCCGGTCCGACTGCGCCCGCGACGCAGGTCGCGCTGAACAGGACGGTGCAGACGATGGCGGCGAGCTTACGGCCGATCTCGGAATTGAACATTGTAGCCTCCTGAATTCTGAACCTTGTGACCACCGTGCGGCGGTATGCCGGGAGCACTGCAGGAGGCGTGCCAATTGCGAAAACCGCGAATTTCCGCCGTTATCCGGTGTATTATCGTGCTGAACCACAGATGAACGCTTGCGCAACCTTGGCATTCTACGCCAGATGTTGGCGATGCAGAGAGCGGCACAGGTCATCGGTCAATCGGGGGCGTTTCTGGACGCGCTGGAACGCGCCAGCAGGGCCGCGGCGCTGGACCGCCCGGTGCTGGTCATCGGCGAGCGCGGCACGGGCAAGGAGCTGGTCGCGGAGCGCCTGCACAGGCTGAGCCCGCGCTGGGATCAACCGCTCGTCATCATGAATTGCGCCGCTCTGCCGGAATCGCTGATCGAGGCCGAATTGTTCGGGCACGAGGCCGGCGCTTTCACCGGCGCGACCAAGGCGCGGGCAGGGCGGTTCGAGGAGGCGCACCGCGGGACGCTGTTCCTCGACGAGCTCGGCACGCTGTCGATGGCGGCGCAGGACCGGTTGCTGCGCGCGGTCGAATATGGCGAGATCACGCGCATCGGTTCGTCGCGCCCGCTGCGGGTGGACGTCCGCATCGTCGCGGCGACCAACGAACATCTGCCGGACAAGGTCGACGCCTTCGAGTTCCGCGCCGACCTGCTCGACCGGCTGTCGTTCGAGGTGGTGACGCTGCCGCCCTTGCGCGCGCGGTCGGGCGACATCGTGGTGCTGGCGGACCATTTCGGCCGCCGGATGGCATCGGAAATCGGTTGGGACCGCTGGCCCGGGTTCGGCCCGCGCGCGATCGACCAGTTGCTCACCCACCGCTGGCCGGGCAACGTCCGCGAGTTGCGTAACGTCGTCGAGCGCGGGGTCTATCGCTGGGACGGGGATGGCCCGGTCGATGCGATCGAGATCGATCCCTTCGCCTCGCCGTTCCGGCCGCAGGGCGGAGCCGGCGGCGGGCCGAGGCGCGATATCGGCAAGGCGGCGGCCGAGCAGCCGCCCGCGCAACCTGCCGTGCCGGAGGACGACCCCGTCGTCGCCTGCGATACCGGACCCTCCGACTTCAAGTCGCGGGTGGCGCGTTTCGAGCGCGAGCTGCTCGCCCGCGCGCTCGCCGAACATCGGTTCAACCAGCGATCGACGGCCGAGGCGCTGGGACTGAGCTACGACCAGCTTCGCCATGCGCTTCGCCGCCACGACCTGATCAACGCGGGAAGCTCATGACGCTTGCGTAACGGGACGGAAGCGTTAGGCCGCGTGTCGCGTTAACGCGGGGACGACATCGTCCCACCTTCTCGAAAGGAGCCTTTTCCATGGCATTCGAACTTCCGCCGCTGCCCTACGCCTATGACGCGCTGGAGCCGGTCATCTCCAAGGAGACGATGACCTTCCACCACGACAAGCATCACGCGGCCTATACCAACAAGCTGAACGA
>CAYQPM010000331.1:0-1768 GCA_964419295.1 uncultured Stakelama sp.
GACAGGTCGCCGGCGACGATCGCCTGCGCGGTGTCGCCGATCGTCGCGAGCTTCAGCCGCAGGTAGCGGCCGAGGATCAGCGCTCCGACCGTGCCCAGCAGCACGACGATGACGAAGGCGCCGGCGAACAGCAGCAGGATGACCGCGTCCAGCTGTTCGAGCGATTCCGGATCGACCGCGACGACCAGCATCGCGCCGCCGATCGGCCGGGCGAGCGCACGGCCGGCATCGTCCCCCTCGGCGGGATCGACGAAGCGGATGTCGGACCAGCCCGGCGCCGGGCGCACGGTGTCCAAAGCACCGGCGACGCGCCGTCCTCCCGCATCGAACAGCGCGTAGCGATAGGCGTTGCCCGTGCCCGACCGGCGAATGTCGATCGCCGCGCGCACGCCGCCGAGCCCGGCCGCGCGGTAGGTGCGGGTAAGGTCCGTCATCTCCTCGGCGATGCCGGCATCCAGCTGATGACGGAACGCCGCGTCCGCAGCGAGATAGACCGACGTGCCCAGCAGCGCGATCGCCAGCGCAAAGGCGGCGGAATAGGTGAAGGCGATGCGGTAGGCGGCGCTGCGCCAGAGGTCGGTCATGCGGCCGTGATGCGGTAGCCGACGCCGCGCAGCGTCTCGATCGGGTCGTGATCGAACCCTTCGTTGAGCTTCGCGCGCATGCGGCTGAGGTGGCTCTCGACGATGTTCGTCTGCGGGTCGAAGTGGAAGTTCCAGACGCTTTCGAGGAACATCGTCCGCGTCACCACCTGTCCGGCGTGGCGCATCATCTGTTCGAGGATCGCGAATTCGCGCGGCTGGAGGCGGATCTCGCGCTCGCCCCGGCGCACCTCGCGCCGGAGCAGGTCGAGCGTGACGTCGCCGACGACGAACCGCGTCGGCCCCTCGCTCATCGCCGGCCGCCGGTAGAGCGCGTCAAGGCGGGCAGCGAGTTCGGCAAAGGCGAACGGCTTGACGAGGTAGTCGTCGGCACCGGCTTCGAGGCCGGCGACCCGGTCGGCGATGCTGCCGAGCGCCGTCAGCAGCAGGACGGGCGTCTTCACGCCTGCGGAGCGCAGGCCGCGCAGAATCTGGATGCCGTCGAGTTCGGGCAGCATCCGGTCCAGGATCACCACGTCGAACGGATCGGTCGAGGCGCGACGCAGTGCCTCGGGACCATCGGCGACGCGCACGATCGCATGGCCGCGCTCCAGCAGGCCATGCTCCACCAGCCGGGCGGTGGGATCGTCGTCTTCCGCGATCAGGATATGCATCGTCGTTTCCAGCGCCGCCTTCGCCATGGCCTTCGCCGGCATGATTGGCCTGTTTCGTCCCACGACGCACGTTCTTCGTACGCCCGAGCGCGACGTTGGGGTTATACAATCTTCGAAGCGTGGTCCGCCGGGATAGGGGACCACGGGCAGCAGGGCGCGGCCCGGCGGATCGGGACGATCATGAGGAACCCCGCGTGAGACGATCGATCGCCTACCTGCTTGCGACGATGCTTACCGGATGCGCGCATTATTCGGCGCTGCCGCTCGCGACGACGTCGCCGCTGGTGCCGACGATCGCCGCACTCGCCGGACCCGCCCCGTCATCGCCGCTGACGGTCGAGCAGGTCGTGACGCTGGCGCTCGCCAACAACCCGGACCTGCGGGCGGCGCGGCTGAAGCGGGGCATCGCGGAGGGGCAGGCGACGCAGGCGGCGGTGCTCGCCAATCCTTCGCTATCGGGCGCGTTCCTGCCCTTGCTCTCGGGAGCCGGCACCGTTCCTGCCTGGAACCTGG
>CAYQPM010000332.1:0-1753 GCA_964419295.1 uncultured Stakelama sp.
GCCGCCGCGGGCAAGCGCCATTTCGAGGGCGTGACCGGCAAGCGTCCCGGCGGCGCCGACGGCCTCGTCTATTCGCGCTTCAACGGGCCGAACCAGGAAATCCTGGAGGACCGGCTGGCGATCTGGGAAGAGGCGGAGGACGCCCTCGCCTTCTCGTCCGGCATGTCGGCGATCGCGACATTGTTCCTCGCGATGACCAAGCCGGGCGACACGATCGTGCATTCGGGACCGCTGTACGCGGCGACCGAGACGCTGATCGGCCGCATCCTCGGCAAGTTCGGGGTCAAGTGGCTCGACTTCCCCGCCGGCGCCACCCGCGAAGAGATCGACGCGGTGATGACCGAGGCGAAGACCGGCAACGTCGCGCTGATCTATCTGGAAAGCCCCGCCAATCCGACCAACGCGCTGGTCGATATCGAGGCGGTCGCCGCCAGCCGCGACGCGATCTTCGCCGATGCCGACGAAAAGCCGCCGATCGCGATCGACAACACCTTCTTGGGCCCGCTGTGGCAGCAGCCGCTGCGTCACGGGGCGGACATCGTCGTCTACAGCCTCACCAAATATGCCGGCGGCCACAGCGATCTGGTCGCGGGCGGCGTGCTGGGCACGAAGGCGCACATCAACACGATCCGGTCGATGCGCAACACGATCGGCACGATCTGCGACCCCAATACCGCGTGGATGCTGCTCCGCAGCCTGGAGACGCTGGAGTTGCGGATGAGCCGCGCGGGCGAGAATGCGGTGAAGGTCTGCGCCTTCCTGCGCCAACACCCCAAGGTGGAGCGGGTCGGCTATCTCGGCTTCCTCGAGGATACGCCCGGCATGGAGCGGCAGGCCGACATCTATCGGCGCCATTGCACCGGGGCCGGATCGACCTTCTCGCTGATCATCAAGGGCGGCGAGGCGGAGGCGTTCCGCTTCCTCGATGCGCTGCACATCGCCAAGCTCGCGGTGTCGCTGGGCGGGACCGAGACGCTCGCCAGCCATCCCGCCGCGATGACGCACCTGTCGGTGCCGCAGGAGCGCAAGGATGCGCTGGGGATTACCGACAACCTCGTCCGCATCTCGATCGGGGTGGAGGATGCCGACGATTTGATCGCCGACTTCGATCAGGCGCTGAACGCGATCTGATCGCGCGCCCGTGTTCCGCCGGCGCGGGACACGGGCGACTTGCCCCGATGCTGCATTGCCGCGATGATGGCGGGATGCGCGATCTCGACACCTTCATCGCCGGCCTGCCCAAGGCGGAGCTGCACCTGCACATCGAGGGGAGCCTGGAGCCTGAACTGATGTTCGCCCTGGCGCAGCGCAACGCCGTGGCGATCCCCTTCGCCTCCGTAGAAGACGTGCGCGCGGCGTATAGCTTCAGCCGTCTGCAGGACTTCCTCGACATCTATTACCAGGGCGCCAACGTGCTGCTGCACCGCGCCGATTTCCGCGATCTGGCCGTCGCCTATTTCGATCGCGCCGCGGCGGACGGCGTCGTGCATGCCGAGATCATGTTCGATCCGCAGACGCACACGGCGCGCGGCGTCGCATTCGAGACGGTGATCACCGGGCTGCTCGACGGCATCGCCGATGCCGAGGCTCGACATGGCATGAGCGTCCGGCTGATCCTGTGCTTCCTGCGCCACCTGGACGAGGCGGATGCGTTCGCGACGCTGGAGATGGCGCGACCGTGGCTCGACCATATCACCGCGGTCGGGCTCGATTCGTCCGAACTGGGCCACCCGCCCGAGAAGTTCGCGCGGGT
>CAYQPM010000333.1:0-1743 GCA_964419295.1 uncultured Stakelama sp.
CGAGCGTGTCGCTGCCGTAGATCTCCGGCTCGCGGGTGCCGAGCAGGTTGAGGTTGGGGCCGTTGAGGACGAAGATCGTGTCGGTCATGCCGGTGGCTTATCGCGGTTTGGCGGGGGTGCAAAGACGGGGTGTCTTCGCGTTTGGAAGAAGAAGGTTTTTGCGCGCAGAGGCGCAGAGGACGCAGAGAGTATCCGCGGCTCCGGCATCGTGCATCCGCGAAGCGGCTCTTACCATGCGCTGGCCCGAGATGCAGAGAGCACGCTGCCGCGTGCGATCCTTCTCTGCGTCCTCTGCGCCTCCGCGCGCACATATCTCGTTCGCTTCGCGGCTTGGCGGGAATCGCTGCTTACTTGCCGCGGGAAGGTGGACACTCGGGATCAGGTGCCTAGATGGGGCGGGCAAGGAGTCTCAGCGTCATGCCGCATAGCGACGGAACCGTATCGATCACCGTGAACGGCGCGCACAAGCGCGTGAATGCGGGGATGAGCCTCGCCGAACTGGCGAGCGAGCTGGGGCTGGTGCCGGAAAAGGTCGCGGTCGAGCGCAACCTGGAGATCGTGCCGCGATCGACGCTGGCGGACGTGCGCGTCGAGGATGGCGACGACCTGGAGATTGTCACGTTTGTCGGCGGTGGCGACCATCCGGTCGCGGCTGTCGGTGGAGGCGACCATGCCGCGCCGATCGTCGACGACAGCTGGACGGTCGCGGGCAGGACCTTCCGGTCGCGGCTGATCGTCGGCACCGGCAAGTACAAGGACTTCGCGCAGAACGCCGCGGCGCTGGAGGCTTCGGGTGCGGAGATCGTCACCGTGGCGGTGCGGCGGGTGAATATCTCGGACCGCAACCAGCCGCTGCTGATGGATTATATCGATCCGAAGACGGTGACGTACCTGCCCAACACCGCGGGCTGTTTCGATGCGGAGAGTGCGATCCGCACGCTGCGGCTGGCGCGCGAGGCGGGCGGCTGGGACCTCGTCAAGCTGGAGGTGCTGGGCGAGGCGAAGACGCTGTACCCCGACATGCACGAGACGCTGCGCGCAACCGAGGTGCTGGCCAACGAAGGCTTCAAGCCGATGGTCTATTGCGTCGACGATCCGATCGCGGCGAAGCGGCTGGAGAATGCCGGCGCGGTCGCGATCATGCCGCTGGGCGCGCCGATCGGATCGGGCCTCGGCATCCAGAACCGCATCACCATTCGCCTGATCGTCGAGGGCGCAGGCGTGCCGGTGCTGGTCGATGCGGGCGTCGGCACCGCGTCGGACGCCGCGGTCGCGATGGAACTGGGCTGCGACGGGGTGCTGATGAACACCGCGATCGCCGAGGCGAAGGATCCGGTGATGATGGCCGCCGCGATGCGGCATGCGGTGGAGGCGGGACGGCTCGCCTATCGCGCCGGGCGGATGGGGCAGCGGCGCTATGCCGATCCGTCCAGCCCGCTGGCCGGATTGATCTAGTAGACTTGTACCATAACGAAATTGTCACGGAACCGGTCCGACTTGAACCCGTTGTTCTTGCGTTAGATCAAGCGGCCCGGCTGGCGGGACGCAGTCTTCGCAGGAGGTTCCTATGGGCGAGCTCACCGACAAGATCAAAGGCAACATCAACGAAGCCATCGGCAACGTGAAGGAAGCCATCGGCAACCATAGCGACGACGCCAGCCTCGCCGCAGAAGGCAAGGCGCAGCAGGCCGAAGGCAAGGGCGAGCAGTTCAAGGGCAAGGTCAAGGGCGCGCTCGGCGACGA
>CAYQPM010000334.1:0-1719 GCA_964419295.1 uncultured Stakelama sp.
CACCGACCAGTTGCGCGTGATCATCGTCGCGGCGACGCGATCCTTCAGCGTCACCTGCCTGGACGCCGGCAGCGTCACCACCGGGGCGACGGGCAGGACGCTACGCGGCCCGGCCTTGATGGCGCCGAAATACTTTTCCACCAGCGGCCGTGCGGTCGCCGCGTCGACGTCGCCGGCCAGCACCAGCACCGCGTTGTTCGGGCCGTAATGGCTGCGGAACCAGTTCTTGACGGTATCGAGGCTGGCGGCGTCGAGATCGGCCATCGATCCGATCGTGTCGTGGCCATAAGGGTGCGTGACCGGGTACAGGCCTTCGGTCACCGCATAGTCGAGCAGGCCGTACGGCTGGTTGTCGCCCTGCCGCTTTTCGTTCTGGACGACCCCGCGCTGCTCGTCGAGCACGCCCTGGGTGATCGCGCCGAGCAGATATCCCATGCGATCGGATTCGAGGAACAGCGCCCGCGACAGTGCGGCGGTAGGCACGGTTTCGAAATAATTGGTGCGATCGAAATAGGTCGTGCCGTTATAGTCGGTCGCGCCGACCTGCTTGAGCGGCGCGAAGAAATCGCCGGGTGCGTTTTCCGAACCGTTGAACATCAGATGTTCGAACAGATGCGCGAAACCGGTCGAGCCCTTGGGTTCGTGCTTGGCGCCGACGTCATACCATACGCTGACTGCGACGACGGGCGCCTTGCGATCGGTGTGGACGATGACGCGCAAGCCGTTGGCGAGCGTAAACTGCTGATAAGGGATGTCGATCGCCTTGACGAGCGCAGATACGGGCGCCGCCCTGACCTGCGCCGGAGCGGTTTGCGCGTGAACGGGCGCGACGAGCGCGAGCGATGCGACGCCGGTAAGCGCGAAGAGCTTCGTCATGATGGCTGTTGTTCCCCGGTGATCTTGAGCATGTGTCTTGAACGACTGTGCTGGTGGAGCATAACGGTGGCGCGACCACTGGCAAGTCTCGCTGCGCTATAATTCCGCGCCTCGCGAAGCCCGCGTCTATCGACCTTGTGTTGCATTCGGGCAACACTACATTCCGCCTGAACACAGCAGGGGCCAGCATGAACCTCGAAAAATTCACCGACCGCGCCAAGGGTTTTCTCCAGTCGGCGCAGACCGTTGCGATCCGCATGAATCATCAGCGGATCACGCCCGAACACATCCTGAAGGCGCTGCTCGAGGACGAACAGGGCATGGCCGCCGGATTGATCCACGCGGCGGGCGGCGATGCGAAACGCGCGGTGAGCGAAACCGACGCGGCACTCGCCAGGATCCCGGCCGTGTCGGGATCGGGCGCGCAGTCCACGCCGGGGCTCGATAACGACACCGTCCGGGGCCTCGACCAGGCCGAACAGGTGGCCGCAAAGGCGGGCGACAGCTTCGTCACCGTCGAACGGCTGCTGCTGGCGCTCGCCCTGTCGCCGACGACGACGGCGGGTCGCGCGCTGAAGGCCGCCGGCGTCACGGCCGATGCGCTGAACACCGCGATCAACGCGCTGCGCGGCGGGCGGACGGCGGACACCGCGAGCGCCGAGGATCGTTACGACGCGCTCAAGAAGTTCGCCCGCGACCTGACGCAGGCCGCACGCGACGGCAAGCTCGATCCGGTGATCGGCCGCGACGAGGAAATCCGGCGGACGATCCAGGTGCTCGCGCGGCGGACCAAGAACAATCCCGTGCTGATCGGCGAACCGGGGGTCGGCAAGACCGCGATCG
>CAYQPM010000335.1:0-1715 GCA_964419295.1 uncultured Stakelama sp.
GGCCTCGCCAAGGCGGCGCTCGCCGCGCGGATCGACGGACAGGTGCGCGACCTCAACCGTCCGTTCGAAGGCGACACGCAACTCGCGCTCGTCACCGCGAAGGACGAGGCCGACGCGCTCGAACTCGTCCGCCACGACCTCGCCCATGTGATGGCCGAGGCGGTGCAGCATCTGTTCCCCGGCACGCAGATCACCTTCGGCCCGGCGACCGACGACGGCTTCTATTACGATTTCGCTCCCCCCAAAATCGATGGGAAAGATCGCCCCTTCACCGAAGAGGACCTGCCCGCGATCGAAGCCGAGATGCGCCGCATCATCGCGAAGAACGAACCGTTCACGCGCGAAGTCTGGACCCGCGAACAGCTGATCGAAACCTGGACGCAGCAGGGCGAAACCTTCAAGGCCGAATGGGCCGCCGAACTGCCCGACAACGAGGAACTGACGATCTATCGTCAGGGCCAGTGGCTCGACATGTGCCGCGGCCCGCACATGGTCTCGACCGGCAAGCTCGATCCGCAGGCGTTCAAGCTGACGCGCGTGTCGGGCGCCTATTGGCGCGGCGACCAGAAGAACGCGATGCTCAGCCGCATCTACGGCACCGGCTGGCTCAACAAGAAGCAGCTCGACCAGCACCTGTTCATGCTGGAGGAGGCGGCCAAGCGCGACCATCGCAAGATCGGGCAGGAGATGGACCTGTTCCACCTCCAGTCGGAGGCGCAGGGCAGCGTATTCTGGCATCCGAAGGGCTTCATCCTCTGGCGCCAGCTCGAAGCCTATATGCGTCGTCGCCTCGACGCGGCCGACTATGCCGAGGTCAAGACCCCGCAGCTGATGGACGCCAAACAATGGGAACAGTCCGGTCACTGGGGCAAGTATCGCGAGAACATGTTCGTCGTGCCCGATGAAGTGCCGAACACCGCGGACGAGGGCGCGGTCCTGTCGGGCGAGGGCGATCTGATGGCGCTCAAGCCGATGAACTGTCCGGCGCACGTGCTGATCTTCAAACAGGGGATCAAATCGTATCGCGACCTGCCGATCCGCATGGCCGAATTCGGCTGCTGCCATCGCAACGAACCGCATGGCGCGCTGCACGGCATCATGCGCGTCCGCCAGTTTACGCAGGACGACGCGCATATCTTCGTCCGCGAGGATCAGCTGGTCGATGAAGTGCGCAAGTTCTGCGAATTGCTCGACAGCGTCTATCAGCATCTCGGCTTCGACAGCTATGCGATCAAGCTCGCGCTCCGCCCCGAAAAGCGGTTCGGTTCGGAGGAGATGTGGGACTGGGCCGAACAGTCGCTGCGGGACGCGGTCGCCGCGACCGGTCGCGACACGGCGGAATATGGCTGGGAAGAGCTGCCGGGCGAGGGGGCCTTCTATGCGCCGAAGCTCGAATTCCACCTGACCGACGCGATCGGCCGGACGTGGCAGGTCGGCACGATCCAGACCGACACCGTGCTGCCCGAACGGCTCGACGCCAGCTACATCGGCGAAGACGGCAACCGCCATCGCCCGATCATGCTCCACCGCGCCATCCTCGGCACCTTCGAACGCTTCATCGGCATCCTGATCGAACATCACGCGGGCCGCTTCCCGCTGTGGCTGTCGCCGGTGCAGGCGGTGGTCGCGACGATCGTGTCCGACGCCGACGATTACGCCAATGACGTGGCGGCGCAGCTGCGCAAGGCGGGCATCCGCGTCGAGACCGATCTGCG
>CAYQPM010000336.1:0-1668 GCA_964419295.1 uncultured Stakelama sp.
GCCTGGATCTTCAAGAGCGGCTGGCGGCTCAAGAACTGAGCCGCCGCCGGATGCGCGCGCTCAGCGCCGGCCGCAGCACCAGCGCGTTGAGGTCGACCAGGACATGCACCGCCATCGGCACCCACAATGCGCCGCTCCCCATGTACAGCGCGGTCAGCAGGCCGCCGCCGACCAGCGTGGCGGCGACGCCGATCCACCCCTGATAACGATGCATCGCCGCAAAGGCGCAGGTGCCGACGATCACCCCGGCCGTCCCCGATCCCGTCGCGACCGCGACGATCAGCGGCAGCCACAGGCGGTAGAACAGCTCCTCGGCGACGCCCGCCGACACGGCGAGCAGCGCGGCGGGCCACAGCTCGGCATCGCTGCCCGGCATGATCGATCGTGCATCCCCGGCGGTCCACGGCGCCCTGCCGCGCCGCGCCCGCCACCACGTCAGCGCCAGTCCCAACAGACTGCCGGCGCCGAGGCCGATCGCGACCACCGCTGCACCGATACTGCCCGGCGGCACGCCGGCATACCAGGCGAGCGGCAGGAACTCCGCCGGCACCTGCGCCACAGCGCCCAGCCGCTGGGTCGCGACCAGGCCGAGCAGCGCCGGCATCGCATAGCCGAGCCACAGCGCCGCCGCCCAACGAACGTGCCGCGCCCTGAAAGCGCCCACCCGCAAGAACAGCCGCCCGCGCCACAGCAGCGCCGCCTGATATCCGATCGTCAGTAAAAGCAGCAGCGCCACGAGCATCACCTGCGCCTACCCGCCCCGACCCCGCCGAGCCACCTCGGCGGGCTACACCAACGCCCGGCACGCCCGGACACGGTGGCGCAGAGCGGTGTCGAGCCGCCGGTCCGGCACCACCCCGGCCCGCGCGGTCTCGACCGGCGGCCTCAATCGGTGCGGTGCTCGCCCTTCACCCAGCGGACGGTGCCGGTGGAGGCGCGCATCACCACGCTCTCCGTGGTCATCTTGCCCTTGCGGCGCTTCACGCCTTCCAGCAGCGATCCGTCGGTGACGCCGGTCGCGGCGAAGATGCAATCGCCCTTCGCCAGTTCCTCGAGGTCATATTGCTTGTCGAGATCCTCGATGCCCCATTTGCGGGCGCGGCCACGCTCGTCGTCGTTGCGGAACAGCAGCCGTCCCTTGAACTGCCCGCCGACGCAGCGCAGCGCCGCGCAGGCCAGCACGCCCTCGGGCGCGCCGCCCGAACCCATGTAGACGTCGATCGTTGTGTCGGGGTCGGCGGTCGCGATCACGCCCGCAACGTCGCCATCGCCGATCAGCATGACGCCGCAGCCGATCGCGCGCAGCTCGGCGATCAGCGCTTCGTGGCGCGGACGGTCCAGGACGCAGGCGATGATCTCGGCCGGCTGCACGCCCTTCGCCGCGGCGATGGCATGGACGTTCTCGGTCGCCGTCTTGTCGAGGTCGATCACGCCGGCGGGCAGGCCGGGTCCGACCGCGATCTTGTCCATATAGACATCGGGCGCGTTGAGCAGTCCGCCCTTTTCGGCGATCGCCAGCACCGCAAGGCTGTTCGGGCCCGCCTTGGCGCAGATCGTCGTGCCTTCCAGCGGATCGAGCGCGATGTCGATCGCGGGGCCTTTGCCGGTGCCGACCTTTTCGCCGATGAACAGCATCGGCGCCTCGTCGCGCTCGCCCTCGCCGATCAC
>CAYQPM010000337.1:0-1630 GCA_964419295.1 uncultured Stakelama sp.
GGCTGCGGCATGATCGGCCAGACGGTCGGCAACGTCCGCTATGGCGGACGCGGGCGCCTGTCGACGCTGGTCGCGGGCGTATTCCTGCTGGTGGTGATGGTGCCGCTGCGCCCCTGGGTGGCGCAGGTGCCGGTCGCGGCGCTGGTCGCGATCATGATCATGGTATCGGCCAGCACGTTTTCCTGGGGATCGCTGCGCGATCTGGCGCGGCATCCCAAGGTGTCGGGCGTCGTCATGCTGGCGACGGTGGCGGTCACGGTGGCGACGCACGACCTGTCGGCGGGCGTCGGCGTGGGCGTGCTGTTGAGCGGCGTGTTCTTCGCGTTCAAGGTGACGCGGATGATGGACGTGGCCGAGCGCTACGATGCCGCCGCCGATCTGCGGACCTATGTGGTGACGGGCCAGGTGTTCTTCGCGAGCGCCGAGATCTTCGCCGACCGGTTCGACCTGCGCGACACGGCGACGCGGGTGCGGATCGACCTGACCGCGGCGCATCTGTGGGACGTCACGGCGGTCGGTGCGCTGGAGGATGTCGTATCGCGGATGCGCGGCCACGGCATCGTGGTCGAGGTGGTGGGGCTGAACGCGGCCAGCAGCATCTTGGTCGATCGCCACGCGCCGCTGGTCATGGCTTGAGCGCGAAGCCCGGCGGCGGGCGCGCGCCCTTGGGGGTCAGGCCCCCTGCTTGCGCCCGAAGCCGCCTGCCGCCGCAGGGCGCCGCGAGACGAGCGGATTGGCCTCGCGTTCCAGCAGGTTGAGCGTTTCGGAGAACAGCGGGCGAAGGCGCACGACATGCTCCAGCGCCTCTTCGCAACTATCCTGTCGCTCGACGCAATCGCGCGCGATCTCCTCGATCGTTTCCGCAAGCGCGGCGAGCGGTTCGGCGCCGAACTGGCGTGCCTCGCCCTTCAACGTGTGCGCCGGGATCACCATGGCGGCGGCGCTGTTGCCGCGCATCGCCTGTTCGATGGCCGCGACCGACTTGACGCCGTCTTCGCGGAAATAGCCCAGGATGCGCACGAAACCGGCGCCGAGCTCGCTGCGCGCCTGCGCGAACGCTGCCCAATCCACCAACGTGCTGCCTTCGAACGACACTGCCTTCTCCCTCGGACGTGGGGGCGATCCCCACTCAGGTTCGGGAGCATGTCTAGCGACAAGCGGTAAACACGACGTTGCCGTTCGGTCCGGACTATTCCTTATTGTCGAAAGGGTTTTTCGGTGCGCGAAAGGTCATTCGCACCGGTACGGCACCGAAACCCAGTTCCTTGCGCATTGAATTCACGAGATACCGTTCGTAACTCGCAGGCAGCTGATCGACGCGGGTGCCGAACACCACAAAGCTGGGCGGACGAGTCTTTACCTGCGTGACGTAGCGCATCTTGATTCGCTTGCCGCCGGGCGCGGGCGGCGGATTCGCCTCGATCGCGCGTTCGAACCAGCGGTTCATCTCGCCGGTGCCGACGCGCTTCGACCAGGCCTCGCGCGTGTCGAACGCCGCCTGGATCAACTGGTCGATGCCCTTGCCGGTCGCGCCCGACACGGTCATCACGGTGACGCCCTTCACCTGGCTCAGCCCGTCCTCCAGCGCGCGCTTGACGCCGTTGAACAGCGACGAGGCGTTTTCGGCGAC
>CAYQPM010000338.1:0-1618 GCA_964419295.1 uncultured Stakelama sp.
CTGCCGGCCGGGTCCAGTCCGCGATCGCGCTTGCGAGCAGCAAGACGGGCGTGGATTTCGACTATCTGCTCGGCCAGGCCAAGATCGAGAGCGGTCTCAACGCCAATGCGCGCGCCGGCACCTCGTCTGCTTCGGGCCTGTACCAGTTCGTCGAACAGAGCTGGCTCGCGGTCGTCAAGAAACACGGCGCGGAACACGGCATGGCCTGGGCCGCCGACAGCATCGGCCAGACGTCGAACGGCCGCTATACCGTCACCGACGGCGCGACACGCTCCGCGATCCTCAACCTGCGCAACGATCCCACCGCCGCATCGATGATGGCGGCCGAGCACGCGTCCGACAACAAGGACGTGCTGGAGGGGACGCTGGGCCGCGCCGCCAACGGCACCGACCTGTACATGGCGCATTTCCTGGGGATCGGCGGCGCCAAGAAATTCCTGTCGGCAATGCAGACCAACCCCGGCGCCACCGCCGCCTCGCTGTTCCCGCAGGCCGCGGGTGCGAACCGCTCGATCTTCTACGCGTCCAGCGGCCAGCCCCGCTCGCTGTCGGCGATCTATCAACGCTTTTCCGACAAGCTCGGCGCGGCGTCGGACAGCGTCAGCGAGACGCGGAATGCGAACCTGTCGTTCGCGGCACAGTCGCTCGCCATGGGCGATGCCACCGTCGTCACCGGCAACAACGAAAGTGCCGACGACGCGCTCGCCTGGGCGAGCCAGGCGCTGAACGGAATGGCGAACCGCCTCAACACCAACCCGACTTCGGCGAACAGCCTGCTGCGTCCGTCGCCCGACCATGCAAGGCTCGCCTATATGATGCTCGCCAGCATGGGGGGCCGCTGACGTGAACAAGCTGCTCGCCACCGGTCGCGGCGCCGCGCTGCCGCTCGCCATCCTGCTGCTCGTCGTCGTCATGGTCGTGCCGATCCCGGCGTTCCTGCTCGACATCTTCTTCGTCGCCAACATCGCGATCAGCCTTGCCGTGCTGATGGTGTCGCTCAACGCACAGAAGCCGCTCGACTTCTCGTCCTTCCCGACGGTGCTGCTGTTCGCGACGTTGTTCCGCCTGGGCCTCAACGTCGCCTCGACCCGGATCGTGCTGGTCCACGGTCACGAGGGCGAAGCGGCGGCGGGCCACGTCATCGAGGCATTCGGCACCTTCCTGATCGGCGGCGACTATGTCGTCGGCATCTTCGTCTTCGCCATCCTGATGATCATCAACCTGATCGTCGTCACCAAGGGCGCTGGCCGCGTGTCGGAAGTGTCCGCCCGCTTTACCCTGGACGCCTTGCCCGGCAAGCAGATGGCGATCGACGCCGATCTCAACGCCGGCCTGATCACGCCCGAGGACGCCAAGAAACGCCGCGTCGAAGTGGCGACCGAGGCCGATTTCTACGGTTCGATGGACGGTTCGTCGAAGTTCGTGAAGGGCGACGCCGTCGCCGCGATGCTGATCCTGGCGGCCAACGTCATCGGCGGCCTGATCCTCGGGCCGGTCAGCCACGGCATGTCGATCGCCGCCGCAGCGAAAAGCTATATCCTGCTCGCGATCGGCGACGCGCTGGTCGCGCAGCTGCCGTCGCTGATGCTGTCGATCGCCGCCGCCGCGATCGTCACCC
>CAYQPM010000339.1:0-1604 GCA_964419295.1 uncultured Stakelama sp.
GAGACGGTCGACATCGCCAAGGTCATGCTGGCGCGCCAGCAGGCCTCGGTCGGGTTCGAGGCGACGCTGCAAGTCCGCAACAAATTGCTGTCCGCCTACAAGGACATCATGAGCATGCCGGTGTAATCGATGAGCACTGCACTCGCCACCACTTCGCCCTCGGGCATGCCCGAGAAGTTCGCCAACCCGCTGTTGCAGATCAAGGGCGTGCTCGCGCAGCCCGCGGTGCGCCGCAGCCTGCCGATGGCGATGCTCGTCGCGCTGATCGGCGCCGCCGCGCTCGCCTGGATGACGTTTTCCACGCCGACGCAGAAGACGCTGTTCACCGGGCTGACCGATGCCGACAAGCAGGCGGTGACGTCCGCGCTGACGCAGGCCAACATCTCCAGCCACATCGACGACGGCACCGGTGCGCTGACCGTCGACGAGGACCAGTTCAGCAAGGCGCGGATGCTGCTCGCCGGTCAGGGCCTGCCCAAGCAGGCGCCGGGCGGCTACGCGATCCTCGACCAGCTGCCGATGGGCGTCAGCCGCGCGGTCGAGGGCGAACGGCTGCGCCAGGCGCGCGAGACCGAACTCGCCCGCTCGATCGAGGATATCGACGCTGTCGCCGAGGCGCGCGTGCACCTCGCCACGCCCGAGGCTTCGGTGTTCGTGCGCGACAATGCCGCGCCGTCCGCCTCCGTCGTCATCAAGTTGCAGGGCGGCCGCGCGCTCAGCCAGAGCCAGGTGCAGTCGATCATCAACCTCGTTGCCAGCTCGGTGCCGGGGATGAAGCCCGAAAGCGTCACGATCGTCGATCAGATGGGCGCGCTGCTGTCCAAGCCCGGCGGCGCCGGCGCGGACAATGGCAGCGACGAGCGGCTGGAGATGCAGCGCAAGACCGAGGACAAGGTGCGCCAGCAGCTCGTGCAGCTGCTCACCCCGCTCGTCGGCAGCGGCAATTTCACCGCCGAGGTGCAGGCCGACATCAACCTGGACGAAACCCAGGCGACCAAGGAAAGCTACGAAAAGGCCGGTGCGCTGCGCGCCGAAACCGGCAATTGGGTGGGCAATCTGGGCAGCGGGGCGGCGACGCCCGGCGGCATTCCCGGCGCGCTGTCGAACACGCCGCCGCCCGCCAGCCAGTTGCAGACGCCGCAGCCGGCGAACGGCGCCTCGGGTGCCGCGCCGAATGCGCAGCCCACCCCCGTCGCCGGTGGCCCCGCCCCCAATCCGAACAAGCAGAGCGACGCCTTCCAGCGCGCCTACGACCTGGGCAAGGAAGTGTCGGTCACGCACCAGACGCCGGGTTCGGTCAAGCGCCTGTCGGTCGCCGTGCTGCTGCGCGATCCCGACAAGACCCGCCGTACCGCGATGGAGATCAACCAGATCACCGACCTGGTGAAGAGCGCGGTCGGGTTCGACCAGGCCCGCCAGGATCAGGTGACGGTGATCAGCCGCAAGTTCGCCGATACGACCGAGGCGACGACCGGCCCGGCCTGGTACGACAATGCCTGGCTGCCGGTGCTCGCCCGCAATGCGACCGCGATCGTCATCGCGCTGCTCGTCCTGCTGCTCGGCGTGCGTCCGCTCGCCAAGGGGCTGATGAAGAAGCGCGAGGA
>CAYQPM010000340.1:0-1580 GCA_964419295.1 uncultured Stakelama sp.
TGCCGCTCGACATCGATCCCAAGCTCGCCTGGGCGCTCAAGTTTCGCGAGAGCTTCCCCGTCGATGTCAATCGTGCCCCGCGCGAGATGCTGCTGCGCGTTCCCGGATTGGGCGTGAAGGCGGTCAATCGCATCGTCGCCAGTCGCCGCTGGCGGCGTTTGCGGCTCGACGACGTCGCCCGCCTGACGGTCAGCGTCACCAAAATACGCCCGTTCATCATCGCCGAGGATTGGCGTCCGGTCGTGTTGGCCGATCGTGCCGAACTGCGTCCGTTGGTCGCGCCCAAGGTCCAGCAGTTCGAGCTGTTCGCGGCGTGAGAATGATTCACAGGTGAAACGGGTGCCGTCGTCGCCGGTTGAGAGGGCGAAGGAGACGAACATGGCGCTGGCACAGATTTATGCGGACCTGAAGCGGGACCACGACAAGCAGCGGGGCATGCTGAAGGAATTGGCCGAGATGCAGGGTGCGGGCGAGGAGCGTCAGTCGCTGTTCGAGGCATTCCGGCTGGAAATCCAGAGCCATGCCGCCGCCGAAGAAGAATCGCTTTATGCGACGATGCTGCGCGATCCCGAATTGCGCGACGATGCCCGCCATTCGGTAAGCGAGCACAAGGAGGTCGACGACTTGCTCGGCGAGATGGCGGACGTCGAATTCGGATCGGACGCCTGGAGCGAGAAGTTCTTCCACATGCGTCGCCGCTACGAACATCATATCACCGAGGAAGAGGAAGAGATGTTCCCCGCCGCCGCCGAGGAACTGGACGACGCCACGGAAGAAGAACTCGCGACGATCTACGAAGAGCGCAAGCCCGAGGAACTGGAACTGGCCAAGGCCAATCCGCCGGGCGGCGACGAACGCGATTGAACTCGTGGGAGCCCTTGTCCGGCGGGGGCGTGTTGCCGTCCTTGCGGGGGCGAACGTCAGCGGGCGAGCTGACGCTATCGTGCTTCGGCCCAGGTCACGACCGTTCTCCAGTCTCGGCTGGGGAACGGATCGTGCCGTGATGAGCGGCTTGCACCCTAGCCCGATGATCGAATGGCGCGGCCCGTGCGGATAGCCACGCTCCCGTCGCCCGACGATTTCGACGCGTGGCGTGATGCTGCGCGCGCGCTTGCCGCCCGGCAGGTGCCGCCCGACGACATCGTCTGGCAGGTCGGCGACACGCCCGTCGATCTGTTCGCCACCGCGCCCGATGACGCGCCATCGCAGGGGGCGGCCAGCCCCTTTTCGGTTCCGCGCGCCTTCATCGATCTCGCCCGCAGCGTCGTGATGGCGGACGAGCCGGAGCGCTTCGCATTGCTCTACACCGCATTGTATCGATTGCGGCGCGAGCCCAAATTGATGGAGGACCATGCCGATCCGCTGATCCGCAAGCTGGAAGTCATCGCGAAGAACGTGCGCCGCGACATCCACAAGATGCGGGCCTTCCTCCGTTTTCGCGAGGTGCAGGACGATGACGGCACCAGCCGCTACGTCGCATGGTTCGAACCGGACCATCACATCGTCCGCGCCAACGCCGCCTTCTTCGTCAACCGCTTCGCCAGCATGCGCTGGTCGATCCTGACGCCGGAGGTGTCGCT
>CAYQPM010000341.1:0-1524 GCA_964419295.1 uncultured Stakelama sp.
GCGTTCTTGCCCTTGGTCAGGTCGAACTGCTGCTGCGGTTCGATACCGTGCTTGACCGTCATGTCGCGCCAGCCCTTCAGCGCGGGCTTGGACCAATTGCCGTAGACGCGCCGGATGTTGACCGTGCCCAGTTCGGCCAGCACGGTAAGCACGGGGTCGATGGCGTGCCACGAGGCATTGTCGGCATCGATCAACAGGGCGATGTTGCGGGTGTTCTCTTCGGCCATGGCGGGGATCGTCGCCGGGGCAGGGGGCGAGGTCAACCGCCAAACGACCGGTCACCCCGGATCGGCTCCGGGGTGACGCCGTCCTCAGCGGTCGGGGCCGCGATCCGCCGGCCGCGCCTGATCGTGGGCGATGTCGTTGGATTTCGCGACCCGCTGGTGCGCGTCCGGATCGGCCACCGCGCGATCGAGGTCGTTCTGGGTGCCGACATCCACCGCCAGCCGGCCGCCGCTGGTGCCACCCGCGGAGGCGTTGGGGATCATGCCGTCGATCAGGTCGCTGTCGTCGTGATCGCGTGCCGTTTCGGTGCGGGGCTTTTCTGCCATGCTTGCTCTCCTTCTGTCCGGGAACAACCGGACAGGGACGGCAAGCGTTCCTCACCCCACCGGGTAAGTTATGGCAATCACCTCATATTCCTTCTCGCCAGCGGGTAGCACGACGCGACGCAGGTCGCCGATCGTCGCGCCGCGCAGCGCCCGGGCGATCGGGGCGTTCCAGCCGACCCGCCCGGCACCCGCCTCCGCCTCGTCATCGCCGACCAGCGTCAGCACGCGGTGATTGTCGTCGTCGTCTGCGATCGTGACGGTCGCGCCGAACCACGCCCGGTCCTTGTCCTGTGCGGCGGCCGGATCGACGACCTTCGCGGCCTTCATCCGTTTCGACAGCCAGCCGAGCCGCCGGTCGATCTCGCGCAGGCGCTTGCGGCCGTAGATATAGTCGCCGTTCTCCGACCGGTCGCCATTGCCCGCCGCCCAGGCGATCGTCTCGACCAAGGCCGGCCGTTCGGTGCCGAACAGCTGTTCGTACTCGGCGCGCAGCGTCGCATAGCCCGCCGGCGTGATGTAATTCGGCCTTTGCTCCATCGTGTGCCGCCTCAGCCCGGCCGGTTCTTGCCGAGATACCAGCTGAGGTTCGCAGGACCACGGCTCTTCGCCCGCGCCGGGTTGATCAGGTCGTAGACCACCGCGTTCTCGAGCACGCGTTGCACGTAATTGCGCGTTTCCTGATACGGGATCGCCTCGATCCAATCGACCATGTCGACGCTGCCGGATCGTGGATCGCCGTTCGCACGCAACCACTTGTTCACGTTGCCACCGCCCGCGTTATAGGCCGCAATGGCGAGCGGATAGCTGCTGTAGTTCGCGTAGATCCGCTGGAAATAGCTCGAGCCCAGCATGATCGAGATATTGGGATCGCTGGTCAGGGCGGCGGGGTTGTAGCCGATGCCGATCTTGCCCGATTGCTCGCGCGCGGTGGCGGGCATCAGCTGCATCAGCCCGCGCGCGCCGGCATGGCTGA